>JARROD010000275.1:0-5241 GCA_037384225.1 Exilibacterium sp. | reverse complement strand
GATGGGTATAAAAAGAACACAGCTGCATATAAGAACACAAATTTACCCCACTGTGATCTTGTATACACAGGGACCTCTTTTTCCTGCTATAGTAACGAACCTTATGATCCGGTTTATGTCCCAAAGTCAACTTATGAAAGCGAAATCAACTTACCCAACAATGCGTGCACGGTCTCATTTAGAGATGGTACTAGCTGGGATAGGCAATTTGGATGCTTTGTTGCTTCTTATTGGTTATCTAGTCTACCAAGTGCATATTTTGATACAACCATATTTGATGGAGCAAGCCCATTTAGTGCCACCATTGGAAGCTGGTCGCCAGAAGCCATAACAGAAGGGGTAGAATATTACACTTATATCGAGTTTTGGGCCTACAAAAATGAAAGCTGGCTGGGTCAGGAAGCGTATTTAACAGGTCAAATTGGATCTAGCGAAAGAACGGCCTATGGATCTCCATTTAGCGTTGATACCTCTAGAAAGCTTCGAGAGTATATTGGGATTGAGATCCCTACATTGTGAAACATGAATTTAAATACAAAAGCTAAAAAATTGTTTTTTTGGGGCACGCTGATCGCCCTATTTTTTGCGATCATTCCCAATATATTAATCAACATAACGTATTTTATAATTAGCCGGGATTTTACAATCAATGCAAAGGAATCGGCCGATCATCTTTTAGGTGTGAATAAGTATTGCATTGTGGCCCCACAGAAAAAGTGGGAAGCCGCATATTTTGTCAAATCTTTCGAAAATATTGATTTAAAAGAAGTTATAAAACAGGCTGTATATTTCAGGCTATATATTCCCTTGCAGGAAGTTGGAAGCGGGCTGGCCAGCGGAAGAAAGCGGACTTACCACTTTGCTATCTATAATAATGAAGCCATGTATTACTGGAGTCTGCTGGCAGGCAAGTTTATCAAAGCACCTGACTATACACATAAAGCATTTCAACAAAGATTGCAGATTTACTCCATATATAAAGATAACAAAGATATTTTAGGGAAGGGTGGATTTTCACAACCATCATTGGACTATTATCATTGCCCCTATTAATACCTTTATCCGCCATACGAAATCGCGGCCTATTTGTCCGTAGAGCGGTGGCTGGATTGATTGATGGCGGGCGTTCGGCGGCGCAAAGCTTCCGGTGCGTGTTACCTTAATTGTTTTTTGGCAAGACAGGGTAGCGGTTTCCTATTCATCGAGTACTAGCGCGTAGCTCGTACTTCTACCGCCACCTTGCTCCTGCCTGAGTGCATTGCGTTCGATTAAATCCTTAATATCACGCAGGGCAGTATCCTGGGAGCATTTTGTCAATTTCGCCCATTTTGTTGTTGTCAGTTTGCCTTCAAATCCATCGAGTAATTTGTTCAGTACCTTAATCTGGCGGTCGCTCAGAGATTCCGCTGCGAAGCGTTGCCAGAATCTAGCCTTCTGTAAGACGGTGTCGACTGTGCTGTCCGCAGTCTGGAGCGCGCGGCGCAGGCAGTTCAGAAACCAGTCCTGCCATGCAGTGATATCGCAATCACTCTTCTGACTTTGTTCGAGCATCTTGTAATACTCGTTCCGCTCACTGAGGATCTGTTTGGACATGCTGTAGTATCGCCGCGGGCTTTTTTCCGCGCGCGCAAGCGCCATATCTGCGATCGCGCGTGCAATACGTCCGTTACCGTCATCGAAAGGGTGAATGGTGACAAACCAGAAATGCGCTTGACCGGCGACAAGCAGTGGATCGATCTTGCCTGGCGCATCGAACCAAGCCAGAAACTTTTTCATCTCTTGTTTGAGGTGCGAGGCCGGTGGTGCTTCGTAGTGAACTCGCTCCCTGCCGATCGGCCCTGAAACTACCTGAATTGGTTTTTCCCGATAGCGGCCAGTGGCGATATGGGTCATCCCGCTGCGTCCGCTCGGAAAGAGCTGTGTGTGCCAGTTGAATAGCCGATGTTCGGTCAGCGGTTCGTCGAATTTTGTGGTCGCGTTAGTCATCATTTCGACGATGCCGTCAACGTCGCGCGATGACGGTACGAGGTCGTCGATATGCTTCATGCCCAGCTTTCTGGCAATTGAGGAGCGCACTTGCTTTTGTGGTAAGTCTTCCCCCTCAATCTCGCTGGATTTCATGATCTCGTCGGTCAATGCATGCAGTTGGGCCTCATCCCGTTGGTCGAAGCCCAGTCCATCCATCTTTCCCAGCAGCCGGCCTTGTTCATGGGCGGCACGAGCAACCAGCGCAAGCAGCTTCTCAGTGTCCCATGTTAATTTCGGCCAATGATCGTTTTCCCAGATGTACATTTAAACTCCGCAATATATGCGGATATTATGGGTGTTTTTCACCACAAGAGTCAAGTAAAAACCGCAAAATATGCGGAGATTAGAATCTGTATTCTCCGCAATGCCGCAAATAATCTCCACATTCCCCATGTAAGGGCGAGCACTTTAGGGTTAGCACTGTAAAATCCTTTCTGGCATTTTTCCGACACTAGTCGTGCATTGTTGTGCGCAGTCCTGCATTTTGGGGCACGGGCATCCGCCTGAAAATGTGGTTATAGAAGGAGCGAAGCGGTCCTGGGCCGAAAATTTATGCAACGATAGGGTTAACTGTGGGCAGAACATTTGTGCCCCGTTCAAATTGCTCTGAAGAGTTGATTATACCAACGGGTATAGCTATCAGCACTCTGCGCGAACTATCAAATAAAATTGGCCCATCCCAGTAAAAGACGCCGTTTTGCAACAAGGGGTAAAGAGCAATCACCCGGCCGCGCTTTCAACGTTTGGCTAATTCTGGTGGGGCGATCCATTGGACTGTTAATGGAAATGCAATTACGGCGTGGAATGTTTACTGCGTAAACACCTAAAGTATTTTATTTGTAGGCATATAAATTCAGAAAAAGTAATTATTCGGATCATCATAAATTTATTATATAAATTAACATGCCTCGCTTTTTTGTTCCAAACAATGTTTGCTCTGCGTTATTGTATTCGAATACTAAATACAGCTAATATCGAGGTCGACTTAGACGGGAACAGGAAAGGAAGAATGGGATGTCTAAAAGTGTGAATATAATCAGGAAATATTTTCATTACTGGGGAAAAGCTCGCCCTGATTCCGCGGCCGGATCTGCTTATCATCTATTGCCCTTTCATTGCTTGGATGTGGCGGCAGTGGGATTTAGACTGCTGGACGGCAAATCGACGCTTTGCGGTAAGCTGGCGGCTGAGCTTGGGGTATCTCCTGAAACGTTTCAAGCTGTTTTTGCCTGGTGCCTTTCCCTCCATGATCTGGGAAAATATGCGAGAGCTTTCCAAAATCTTGTTCCCGATTTATCTCCCGATCTGGTATCGGCGTTACCGGATAAGTCGTATGTCGTTAAACACGATAGCCTGGGGTTTCTTATCTGGAGTGAACGAATAGAAGAGAAACTGAGAGATGAGGGGTTTTTATCTTTTGGTTGTATGAGTGCCGAATTCAATACTTTTTTGGATAATATCTCCATATTGATCGAAGTCGTTACCGGCCATCATGGTGTCCCGCCTGACAAGCGTTTCGAAGTTGTATCGCCCTATTTTGATCCCAGTGATATCGATGCTGTCATACAATTTTTTAACGATGCGACAGACTTGTTTCTTGCGGATAAGAAAAACGCCCTGCGTTCGTTTTCCGGGCAGGATATAGCGGGCAAACTGCGCCGATTATCCTGGAGGTTGGCCGGGGTTGCCGTGTTGGCGGACTGGTTGGGTTCTAATCAAAATATTTTCAAATACGTTGCACAACCTTGCGAGCTGTCCGATTATTGGGTGAATATTGCTCTACCTGCGGCGGATCAGGCTCTCAAGCTGATTGACAGACCGAGCCGGGTATCTGAGCCTCCTTTTTTTGACTCAATTCAAGCACTGTTTCCTTATATTGACAGCCCGACACCCTTGCAGGAATTTGCCGCACAGGTCGATATGGGTGATGGTCCACAGATGTTTATTTTGGAGGATGTCACTGGGGCGGGGAAAACCGAGGCGGCGATGGTTTTGGCTCATCGTTTTATGTCCGACGGTTTGGCGAGCGGTTTATACGTTGCATTGCCGACTATGGCGACCGCCAATGCAATGTATGAACGAATGGGTAAGGTTTATAGAAAACTATTTCCGGCGAATATCAAACCTTCGCTAAGTCTTGCTCATGGCGCCAGCCAGCTTTCCGATCTATTTCGACAATCAGTGGGTTTGGAGGCCCAGAGCAAAGATATCAGTTATGGCGAAGATGAACCCAGTGCGAGTGCTTTCTGTAATGCCTGGTTGGCGGACAGCCGTAAGAAAGCGCTGTTGGCCGATGTGGGTGTTGGCACTCTGGATCAGGCGTTGCTTTCGGTGTTGCCTGCACGGCATCAATCACTGCGCGTGTTGGGTCTTTCGGATAAAATCCTTATTGTCGATGAAGTACATGCTTATGATTCTTATATGAATAAGTTGCTGCAGGCGTTACTCGAGTTTCACGCCAAAAACGGCGGTAGTGCCATCCTGTTGTCGGCGACCATACCGGGATCAATGCGTAAAAGATTGGTGAATGCCTATGCCAAAGGTTTGAATTCATCCGCGAAGTGTTTAATGGCGGCGGATTATCCGCTGATAACACAAGTATCAAAACAAAATTTATACGAAACCCATACTGAAACCAGAGAAAGTGTTAAACGGAGTGTTTCAGTAAATAGGTTATCCAGTGAAGAAGAAGTTATTCAATTGATCCAAAGGACAATAGCACAGGGGCAGTGTGTCTGTTGGATCCGCAATACGGTTAAAGATGCGGTCAGAAGTTTCGACGAATTAAATAAGGTGGAAGGAATCGACAAGAATTGGGTTGGTTTGTTTCACAGTCGATTTGCCATGATTGACAGGCAGGCAATAGAAAATAAAACACTGCGGGCATTTGGTAAAGCATCCGGTTTTGAGCAGAGAAAGGGAAAGGTACTGATAGCGACTCAGGTTGTTGAGCAAAGCCTGGATCTGGATTTTGACGTATTGATTACCGATCTTGCTCCTGTCGACCTGGTTATACAAAGGGCGGGTCGTCTGCACCGGCATACCAGAGATGAGCAGGGCAATATATTGTGTGAGGTTGGCGCCAAAGATCGTCGAGATAAGCCGGTATTATATGTTTTATCGCCGGATCCCGATATTAATGTTGACGAAGCTTGGTTAAAAAACCTGTTGCCGGGAACGCAGGCCGTGTATCCACATCTCGGCCAGTTGTGG
>JARROD010000274.1:0-5265 GCA_037384225.1 Exilibacterium sp. | reverse complement strand
CGCTGCTGTTCGCCTATCGGCATCAGTTCGTATTTGAAGGCTTGGAAACGTTGCATACCCTCAGTATACTTTGCTCTATGAGCCACATAGAGGATTCTTCAACGCGAGACGCTGCTTTTTCATAAGGAAGAAGCGGGCAGGTTTTTATCAATTTTTATAGGAGGAAATATGGAATTGAATGTATATCTCTCAGGTGAAATACATACTGACTGGAGACAACGGTTAAAAGAGGGTTGTGAGGAGCACAATCTCCCCGTTACTTTTACATCGGCTGTAACCGATCACGAGGCCAGCGACAGCGCGGGCGATGTGCTGGGGGCTGAGCCGAACAACTTTTGGCGTGATCATAAATCCGCGAAAGTCAATGCAATACGTATTAAAACGCTTATTGAAAACTGTGATGTGGCTATAGTCCGTTTTGGAGAAAAGTACAAACAGTGGAACGCAGCTTTTGATGCTGGCTATTGCGCTGCGCTAGGCACGCCCTACATCACCCTCCACAGCGAGGAATTAATCCACCCGCTCAAGGAGGTCGATGGCTCGGCGATGGCATGGGCAACAACGCCTGAGCAAGTGGTTGAAATATTGAAATATGTTGTTAGCCAGGCATGAAATCCACCGGGTAACCGGGCACCCATAATACCGGCCTGCCAGCGAACCTTGGGGAGCCCGCAGATTTCACGTTGGCGTTGCTTTCGGCAAACCGGCCAATACCCTGCAATACGAATGAGCCAACTCTTGCATTATGGCTGCAGTAGCATTCGGGTGCTCCGCATCGAGACCACCGGCGCCCTAGGGGCGAGTGATAATCTCAAGAAGATGGCCGTTGGGATCGTCAAAATAAACGCCCCGCTCATCATCCCAGCGATTAATGGTGCTCGGTTGTTTACGGAATGGATCAGCCCAATATGTAAGACCTCTTTGTTTGATGCGTTGGAAGATGGCATCAAACTCTGCCTCACTGACAGGAAAAGCGAAATGGCGCTGTGTAATTGTGTCGTCGGTTTTGACAATGTCAAGTGATGTGTCATCGACCTGCACGACGGCAAAATGCCCCATCATTTTGTGCGGCGGCAGTCCAAACACCTCGGTGTAGAATTTTGCGGTCACATTTTTGTCCCGCGTTAGGGTGAGTGCTTTCAATTTAATCCTACCGGGAGAATCCTTCCTAACCCTCTTTTACTAAAGGAGGGAACCGGTGTTTCGCCGCTCTCATAATCCGCTGGAATTTGGGGCACTCAAAGTGGCTGGGAGCCGGACATTTCGCCGCATGGCGAAGCCCCCTGCTCATCGTTTTCAGCTTCTTTATGGTCTCGTCCAGTTGATCGGCCTTTTCCGATAGTACCCTCCTGTCGATATGGAGCTCGCCAGAGGCCAACAGGCTTTTCATCTCATCCAGTGAGAAACCCGCCTGCTGCCCCAGGGCAACCAACGCCAATCTATCCAACACGCTATTATCAAATTGCCTGCGCAACCCCTTGCGTCCTATGGATTCGATAAGCCCCTTCTCTTCATAAAAGCGCAACGTGGAGGTTGGCAGCCCTGAACGCTTTGCGACCTCGCCTATATCGAGCATCTCTTAATTCTCTCTTTTGGCTTGACTTCAAGTTGACTTGAAGTTGTATCCTAGTCTCACTGCATTTACAACCGCAATCTTCTAAGGAGATTTACATGGACACAGCATTTTGGCACCAGCGCTGGCAAGACAATGAAATCGGCTTCCACATGCCGGATGTTAATCCGTTATTAGCCGAGCATCTTGATAGCGTAGCGCTGGCCGCCGGCTCATGCATACTGGTTCCCCTCTGTGGCAAGTCCCATGACCTGGCCTGGCTAGCCTCTCAAGGTTATGAGGTTATTGGCGTGGAGCTTAGTACACTGGCAGTAGAATCTTATTTCAAAGAGCGGGGCAATGAACCCACTATCACTGCACTGGAAAGTCTCAACTCATATAAAGCTGGCAATGTTGAGATACTCGTTGGAGATATTTTTGATGTCACCAAAGAGATGCTTGGGACCATTCATGCTATTTATGACCGCGCCGCGTTAGTAGCCCTGCCAGAAGCGACGCGCCAACGCTATACGAAACACCTTATGGATATTACTCAACAAGCCAAACAATTGTTGATTAGCTATGAGTACGATCAATCACAAATGGATGGCCCTCCATTTTCGGTCAGTGAGAACGAGATAATCCAGCACTACAGCAATAGCTATGATATTTCGCTTTTGAAAAGCCAGAAGGTCGAGGGCAAGCTGAAGGGGCAAACAGCTACGGAAAAAGTTTGGCTACTACAGAAAAAACAATAACAGCGAAAGGCGACGGTAAAGCAAGGGACGGGGAGACCGGGGGTCAGTTTCCGCCCCGGGCACTATACCCGGGGCCCGGTTAACACTAATTTGGGCTACCTGGGCTATTTCAAAGGCACATAAACATCCGTCAGCAAATCGCATTCGTCCACCTCGTGGACAAAGTTCAGGTAATGAAAAAAGCACGGATGGTCGCGCACTTCTTCTCCGCTTGCAGGGAGCCAGTCGCGGTAAATGTAGTAAATACTTTTCTCTAAGTTGTCATGACTGCCCTTATGGCGGATAACGGCACACCGCCCACCGGGTATTATTCCCGACTTCACACCATAGTCATTGGCAGGCACATCCCCCTCAATGGAACCGCACACATCCCATCTAAACTTGTCAGGATCGGTTGTTTTCGGGTCGCTGTAAGGTATGCCGAACGTCTTGCTTGTGTTTACAGGTGACAGGCCGGTTTCTTTGCGCCACGCTATGAACTTACCGGCTGTTTCCAGTACTTTTTCAGGCGAGCCGAGATGTTCTATCAGGGCAACGTTGGTTGTCTCAAAATCTACAATATCCACTTTCATCGTTTTATCTCCGCAAGGGTGTATGTAAAAATCAAACCGCATATGCCACTCCGGCCATTGCGGTTCGGCCCTGAATTCAGAGGGAGACTGGTCAAAGGTTCGTTTAAATGCCCGCGCAAATGCTTCAGAGCTTTCAAAGCCGGCCTCCAGTGCAATATCAATGATGCGTTTTTCCTTCTCGAAAGCGAGACGGAACGAAGCTCTTTTCAACCTTGCAAGCTGAATAAACTTTATAACGCTCATGCCGGTACAGGCAGTAAACACCCTATGAAAATGGTATTTAGAGAAGGCGGCCACATCACTCATCACCTCCAATGTTAATGTTTCATTGAGATTCTGATTGATGTACTCGCAAACCCGCGATATGCGCTTATCATAGGGGTTTACCTGCTTGCTCTTCATATATGTCCTTCTTGTCCCAGGTACCGCCACATCATGCTTTATTCTGTCACTCCCGCCCTGACTGAGATTGCTAAGATCTCACAAGGGAATAGTGTATATTGTGATCATTGAGGTATTCATCCGACTTTAAATATACGTCGCTGAAAGAACAAACAACCACTTTGACCGGGCTCGCCCCCATGTCCGCCAGCGCTGGCGCGAACAGCCGGGCGCTGGGGCGGGTGTTTGGTTTGATCTCGTCTACCCGGAGCTGGAGGTTTTGCTGTACAGTTCACCCTACGCCTGGGGTACTCCCCTTAATAAACGCTCAACTGGTTTTCTGCTTGACCTCAAAACATACCATACCGTATAGTATGCAAAACTCATCAAGGCAATAGTCGTGACCAAACTGTCCTATGACGACTGGCTGCGCCGGGGGCTGAAGACACTGGCCGAAGACGGCGCGGACGCGTTGAAAATCGACCGCCTGTGCCGGGCTATGCATGTCACCAAAGGGTCGTTCTATCACCACTTCCGTAACCGGGAGGAGTTTGTACAGGCCCTGTTGGCGTTCTGGCAACGGACTTTCACCGACGAAGTCATTGAACAGATTGCTCAGTACCCCTCGCCGGAAGAACGCGGCCAGGCACTGAGCCGATTGACCACCTCGCTTCAACAAAACGAGGAACGGGCCATCCGCGCCTGGGCTCAATGGGATCCGGTCGTGGCAAAGCAGGTCGACGAAGCCGATAAAAAGCGGCTGACCGCATTGGAAAAACTACTGCCGCCGCTGATACAGGTGCCAGAGCTTGCGTCATTGGTGGCCAAACTCGTTTATGCCCATTTTCTGGGGGTTCAGCAATTAAGGGAGAATGCTTCCATGGAGGAATGGAACCGAATGGACAGTCTCTTGCAGGCGCTCTTTACCGACCCTTCCGTTAAACCCTTGCTGGAGTCATACCGATGAGCGCGTCTTTAATCGCCGGACTGTTGAATTTCGCAGCCGCTCTGATGCATCTGTTCGTTATTTGGGGCGGTCCTGCCTGGTATCGTTTTTTTGGGGCCGGGGAACGTATGGCGAACATGGCCGAGGACGGTCGCTGGTATCCGGCGCTGCTGACACTGGGCATCACCAGCGTACTCACGGTGTGGGGGCTTTACGCCCTGCAGGCCGGGGGCTACTTCGAACTGCTGCCGTGGACAACGCCCATCCTGTGGGCCATTACCCTGGTATACAGCCTCCGTGCGGTTTATCCGCTGGTGATGTTGCCTTTCGTACCCTTTTTCCGAACCCCTTTCATGATTTGGAGCTCGCTCATCGTGGCGGTTTATGCAGCCTGCCACTGGCTGGTCATCCTTTCCATGGGATAGCTCGATTAGGTGGTCTTTTAGCTCGGTGCCTGAACCCATAGTGGCTTTTGTTGCAGGCTCCATTGTTTGATTAAGAAACCAAGTTAGGAGGGTCTCAAGAAATGAACACTTGGTTTTATCGCTTGCAGGGTTGGTGGCGTTTGCCGCAATGGGTACACCGGATCTACGGCTTCCCGGTGTACCGCTAGAAACTCAACGTTCTTCTTGAGTCCTTCATGTCCGTCGCCGGGACCGTATGGCAGCGGTACTTTCCCTCCCCAGAATCCGAGCTTTTTCGGCCTGTAATACAGGCTTGACCGGTATTGTCGGGTATGCCTGGGGGCTTTCGCCTAGTGCGCCTACTGTTGGCGCCCCAGTTGCGGGGCGCGGCGCATAGTGGGTGCCGCCCTGCTGATGGATGAAGCCTTCCCTCATGAGCCGATGCGCTTTTGAATATCCATTTTTACATGCTTTTCTGGATGACGTCCACATCGCTAACACCAACAGATATTCTCGTGTGCGGTTCCGGTGGGTTAGCGCCACTTCCCCCTCTTTCGTCTGTCGTCATTCGTTTTGTGTGAAAAGATTTATTGGCCGAAGCACTGGATGTAAATAGCTTGATGAATTTTTCATCAAGCAGAATCGTTTTTCG
>JARROD010000273.1:0-5282 GCA_037384225.1 Exilibacterium sp. | reverse complement strand
CGCTAAAATAACCAGTATAAAATGCCAATAAAGAGACAATGTAATCCCGTTTGCCAAAATCCACAAATGAAATAGGCCGTAAACCTACCCGCAACAAGGGATGTTGCATATCGCGCGTGATGTTCGCTTGTTGCCCTCCTTAAAGTTTCCCGCGCCTATACCCCTTGCCGATATTTGTTAATAAACTCAATCGGTTTTTCCATGGTTAGGGCCGAATAGGTGGAAATTTAACGACGATATGTCTGCAAAACGGGTAAGTCGGTGCGCAAGACGGCGGCGCGACCGCCGAAGGTATATTTTAGCTCTAGCCGCAGTAGGTCTTCGCGGTAATCCGGTGCACGCGCGAAATCCACCAGCCCGGTAAGCAGCCAGGCATGCCCCAGCAACAGGCCCGCGCGTAGTTGCAGATTGAAAGCGACACCGCTGTTTTTTGTCGCTGCATAGCGGGGATCGTAGTTATCGCTGACCCATTCCCGCAAAGAATTCCAGTCTACACCGTTAGGTAATGGCGCCCCTAAGGACTTAGCAATGTTATCCGCCACCAGGTTAAAGTTCGGCAACCCCAGAGGATAGGCTTCACCGCCCGCTTCCCGTGCCGTAGTCCAACCCAAACCCGTGCGTAAGCCAAACAAGCAGGAACGACCTTCCTCGGTCAATGTATCGAGCTGCCACCCGATGGATAGATAACGCTGGGGCGAGTAGTAGCCGCCGTGGCCGGTGGTGTAGTGGCTGAGGTTTTTACTGTACTTTTGCCAGTTGGCATAGGGACCGGTGCGAAAATATTCGAAATCCGCCAGCGGGAGGTCATAGCTGGCGGACAGGGAAAGCCGCAGGCGCCGGTTGTCCTCGACCCGCTTGCCGGTCAGACGCGAGCCGAGTAAACCCGCCGTGACACCCAGCCTCTCGCGGCCAAACCAGGTGAGGCTGGCTTCCCCTCCCGATTCCACCACACGGCCAAACCGGCGACCGGTATAGGGGTCCTCCTGCCCCGCCAGCGCCAATAGGCTTTCGCGTTTGCTCTCGGTAAACAACCGGCTTTTGCTGAGATAGCTATCTCCGTCAAAGCGCAGTGACAGTGCCCCCACCGGCCGCGCCGAAATGGCTCCCGCCAACGGCGTGGTGCCCAACCGGGCCGAGAGAGTGAACGGAACGCCCTCTTTGCTCCAGGCCAGCCAGGGCTCATAAAGACTGTCCCCGGAACGCACCATACCGCTGGTTAAATCCAACTTATCCTGGAGCAAATCCAACTTATTCCGGAGCAAATCCAACACCCGGTCCGAGTTGGAATTCGACTCACGACGAACCCGCTCCAGCCAGGGCTGGTACGTTTTGCTCAAAGAAACTCTGCCAATATCGAAATCGGTGTTATCGATACCAAACGCCCATGCGTCATCGGAAACAGTAAAGCCCCCCTGCAAGGCCAGGGTACTGGCATCGATGCGGCCCTCACCGGCATCCCCGCGCCGATGGCGGCTGCTGGTGCCGACGGCAAAATAGGCGTTGTCGATGCCCCGCAGGTCTTTATGCCGGCCCGGGCTGGCGGTTTCGCTGGCCAGATACAGGGCGCGGGTGTAGGTGGTATCGGCGCGCCATTGCGCCAGTACCGTGTGCAGCCAGGGGTCGCCAGTCTCGCCGCCGTAAGCGGCGATATCCGCCGGTTTGTCGCCGGCCTTCAAGGCCGCAAGCAGCAAGGCTTCGGCAATCTCCTGGCCGGGATCCTGTCGCAGCAAGCGGGCAAAGAGGTCGCGGGCTTCATTGGCTCGGCCGGTGTTGTACAGGGCCCAGGCGCGCAACATTTCGCCATCGCGGCTGGCCAGGCCCATGTTCTGCAATCTTGTGGTGGCGGTGAGCACCGTCGGCCAGTTGCCGCGTTCGGCGGCAGAGCCCGCGCTGTCGAGTAGCAACCCACTGCAAAGCTCTCCGAGACGTATATCCACCTGGGTGTTGGCGCAGGCGACGTCGATGGCCTTTGCCGTTCGATCGCTGTGTTGGTAGGCGAGGACGAGGCCGTGGAGCGCCTCACCGAGATCCACTGACGGCGCCTTTTCAGCGTTTTTAAAAGCGCGAATGGCGGGTTTACTGTGACCTGCATCGAGCAATTTCCACCCCAGCGCCAGCCATGGCGCCACGCCATAGTCGGCCGCTCGCCGGGCGCTGGCCAGCGCCGCCGCCGGTTCCGTCGCGGCCTCGGTCAGTGCGCGCAGGGCGTAGTGGCCGTGCAATTCCTCCGCAATCCTGGCGGTCAATGCAAATTTTTCAGCCTCCGCCGCCGCCTGGTCAACACGCCCCAGGGCCAGGAGCGCGCGCACCCGCCCGTAGCGACTGTCACCGCCTGCCTTCGCCGCCAGCGCGCGGTCGAAGGCATCAAGCGCCGGCCTGGCCCGGCCTGCTTTCAGATTGCGCCACCCCAGCAACCGCTGCGCTTCGCCGGCGGATGGCAACGCCTCGGCGGCGAGCCGTTCGAGCAATTCAGCCGGTGCCCGCCAACCGGGATGGCGCCGCTGCAGACGCCGGTATTCCGCCCCGGCGGCAGCTCGATCGCCGCGCTTGAGATGGTACCAGATACCGGTGGTGTCCACTTCCTCTGATCTCGAGGGAGCCGGTTCGCCGGGCGGCGGTGTTGTGAGATCCGTTTGTGTCCGGTGTTCGAGCAGTTGACCGTAACCAGGGATTGACACTAAGCCACAGGCCAGAAGACACGCCCTATAAAAAACACGGTATTTCACGGCTACAACCCTGGATGCCCGGCGACTGTCATCGAAACGGGGCCTGATCATCAATCCTCTTCCAGCAGTTTTATATCGCGCCGTTTCAATAGCTGATAGGCGAAGAACACGATCAGTACAAAGGCCACCAGGCCTCCCCCCAGCCACCAGAACGGGTTGTTGGACAGGGACAGCCGCAACACCAGCCAAGGGTTGCTCTCCCCAATCGCATAGGGTTGGGCCACGGCGATGGAATACACTAGCTTGTCTTCGCGCCAGACGGCCACGTCACCTCCCAATTGGCTCCACACCGCCGGTGTTACCAGGTCGGCCACGCGCGCGCGCAGCGTGTCGCGTTGGGCCGCCGTGATAACCGTAACCAGGGCGTCGCCGTTGCCGGGAAATCGGAACGACGTTATCACCCCCAGATCCCCCAGGGCGCTTTCCTGCCGCAGCGTGGCGACATCCACCGTATCCTCGGCGGCGCCCAGCCCCAGCAACACTGGGGCTTCAACAGTCACCGTGTTACGGTCCCCCGCCACCACGGATCTGAGGGATTGCAAGCTCCGGTAGGGCCACTGTTTAACCTTGCCGAGCGACACCACCCACTCATCGAACAGGTCTTCGGTCAGATTGTCGGACGCGGCTAATACAATGGCATTCCCTTCGACATTGTTGCCGGGCATACCGGTGGCAACGCGCCAGGGCGCGGCAGCCATGTTGTCACTCTGGGCGATGCGACCGATCAATGTCAGGGCCGCCCCCCGAAGGGATTCGTCAGCGATGTAAAGCACGGACGGTGCATCCCTGCTACCGTCCATATAGGGATAACCCATGGATGCCAACAGTGACAGGTCGGGGAGTATCGTCGCGTTGCCTCCCTCCGGCATGCTGAAGGTGGACTTGCCCGACAGTTGCGCCAACAGGTGATCGCCGTAATCGCTGGTGCAGTAATCGCCACTCGCCGTGGGGCGCAGGAAAAAACTGAACGTCAGTCTGTTATTCCCCGGTTTCAATAGTCGCGCCGGTACTGCAAGGCGATACCTGTGGAAACTGGCACCGTTGGGATCGTTGAATTCAACCCCGTGTACAAACTGGTCGTTGACCATGATTTGCAGTACCGAGCCGCCGCCGAGACCGGGACCATAAGTGAAATCGAGCAGCAGTTCGCCGCGGGCGCCGGCGGTGGTGTAGAAGTCCGGCGGCAATGGCAGATCGACATTCGCGTCAAAGCGCCCCGGTCCGCGGAACGACGTGGTGGCGGTGCCCAGGGCATCGAAACGGTAGCTGGCGCCGGACTGCAAGCGGGTCGCGGCGCGCAGGGCGGCCGGGGTACCGTCAACACCGCGGAAAGTCACCGCCTGCCCCGGGTTCAATGCATCCTCGATAAGGCCCAGATCCCGCGCCGCGGCGACCACCTCCTGTGCGTTGGTGCCGGTCACGATTAAACGTACGCGGCCGTTCTCGCCGTCGATGGCTACATGGGGACCGTTCACCGCCTGCAGATGGTCGGATTCCACATAGGGCGACAATTCAGTCACCGTACCCACCAGGGCGTGCATGCCCACAGTGTCAGGCACATAAGGCCAGCGCGGACCGTCGAGGCGCGCTTCCTCTCCCGATTCGGCCCCCGATTCGGCCCGGCGATAATCGACCTTCAGTGTTTCATAATGGCGGCGTACGGCGAGCGCCTGGGACACATAGGGCAGTGCCTGTTCGAGGATTTCCCCGCTGGCACCGGGAACGCTCACCAGGGTCACCGACGAAAAGCTGCCGAAGCCCGGCGCCAGCAGGCCGCTGAGATCCGCGATCCTATAAGGCTGGGAGCGGGGGACAAAGGTAGCGGAAAGGTTGGACTCCGCCAGATAGATTTCGGTCCACAGTTCCGGGGCTTCGGGATCCATGCACTGCCCCTCGGTTCGCTGGATAACGGCGACGCTGAGCTTGTTGAAGCCACCCCGCCAGAGTTCCGCCGGCAAAGCGACGCTGACCGTCCCACGGGTGTGGCGGGGATCGAGAGCCACCTGCGCGAGGGTGGCCTCGTTGAAGCGCACGCTCAAGTGGGCCTTGCCTGCGATCAGGGCGGCGGAATTGACGTATTCAAGTTCCAACACAGCTTTCTGGAGTTCGACAGCGGGCGACAGAGGTATAAACAGGTCAGTCTCTGTACTTAACCCCGTCAACGTAAGAGGCCCGGGCCGGGCGCTGAAGCGGGACAGTGACAGGCGCTCAGAATCGGCCATCGCGGCAGCCGCCAACACACACAATAAGAAGGCACAGATAGGAAAAAAATAACTACGACTCATTCTTTCTTGTTCTCGTCTGATTAAACGGGAATCCCCACTGGAGCCACCCCTGCCAGCACAGTCGCACGACCACCTTCAAATGCTGCTTGAGAGACTTTTCGGCGAGAAAACCGATCACCTTCAAAGCTTGACCAAAGGGCATATAGCGGGTGGAGCGAAATTGAAAATACTCCCAGCGCTTGCTGTCGCCAAACACATAGGCAACAAGTTCATCGGCACTCTGGGACGATGCCGGTTCGAAGGAGACACCGATACACCTCGGCGTCAGCGC
>JARROD010000272.1:0-5284 GCA_037384225.1 Exilibacterium sp. | reverse complement strand
GTAATGTCTTCTGATTCGCAAAACAGATCCTTGAGAACTGCCGCAAAATGCTGTTCAATCACTGCCCGCCTGGGGCGCCCATTGGCGGTAAATAAATCATCGTTTCCCAGGGCGGATTGTGGCGGTCGGCGCCAGTACCGTACTCGCGCATAGTCGGGCAGTTTTTGGTTGACTGTGTCGATCCAATGGTGAATATCACTATCCGGGATCTCTGCCCGCCGCGGCCACAGCAGTGCCGCACAGTAGGGTTGGGCATCGCCGAACACCACCGCCCGCGACAACAGCGGCGAAGCCAGTAGTTCCGCCTCCACCCATTCGGGGTTGATATTGCGGCCGAAGCTGGAAATCAGCAGATTTTTACAGCGCCCGTCGATAAACAGAAATCCTTCGCCATCGATATGCCCCAGATCGCCGGTGCGAACCTCCTGCGGGTACCAGCTATCGGGCTCGCCGAGATAACCGAGAAACGTACTGCCTCGCACGACGATTTCACCGCCATCGATGTGGGCGTTGATATGCCCGAGCAGCTTACCCGCCGCGCCTGGGTGGTCGTTGCAAGGGGTATTCAAACTGACCACGGAGGCACATTCAGACAGACCGTATCCCTCGTAGACCGGCAATCCCAGTTCCCGCGCCTTGATCAGCAGCGCCGGCGCCACCCGGCCGCCGCCTACGGCGACAAATTTAAGACTGGCGGGCGGTTGCCAGCCCCGCTCCATAGCGTAAACCAGCACGGTCAACAGCTGTGGCAGCAGGATCAGAGTATTGGGGGCCAAGGCGCTGATGCGTCTACACAGGCGTTCGGTATCGACACCGGAGCTGCCGGCAATACCCAAATCGCTCAGGGGCGGGGCAAGGATCCGCCCGCCCGCCTGCAGTGGTGCGTAAATACCGGCGATATTTTCCAGCAGCGTGCTGAACGGCAATATCGCCAGGTGGCGCACTGACTTGGTGCCGATCGCCTCCACCAGTTGGGTGGCCACCGCCAGCTGCTGCGCAGTACTGAGGCAGACCCCCTTCGGGTTTCCCGTGGAGCCGGAAGTAAAGGTTATCTTCGTCGTGTCCCGGGGCAAACTGCCAGCGTTGGTATGGGGTAGTGGCCACACTGTCAAAGCGGCGGTGCTGAAAGCACTAAACCGTTGGTTTTCGTGGGAGGCTATACCCAGGCTGTGCGCGCGAATACGGGCCGATTCCTGGAGCGTTGACTGGGCGGCGGTGGACACCGTGGCGGTCGAATCTACGGCAATAGCATCGGCACCGGCGCTGACAAGCGCGTGCTGAAACTGTTCACTGGAAAAGAAGCTGGGAATGGGTAACAGCACAATGCCGGCCAGTTGGCAGGCCAGATCCATAACGACCCAGCCAGGGCCATTGTCGGCATATAGTGCCATCACGGAAATGGGCAGCGAGCGCAGGGTACCCGCGGTTTCCTGCACAAGATCCAGTAATTTCGGCGCCGTTAACCCGCTCTCGCCAGCTCCCAGTACGAGACTGTTCGGATGGTTTGCAGCACGTTTTTCCAACTGTGCGATTAACGGCTTTATGCCATTCATTCCGCTTGTTCCCTCACTGCGATTTGCTCTGCAATGCTGTCGATAAGGTCGTGGTAATGATCGACAACTGAACGCATCAGGCTATTGTTCATAACTTGGCTGTAAGCGCATGGCAGGTATCCGGCCATCACTTTCGGGTTGGTCTCGTAGTAATCCCCCCAGCTAACGCCGCCATCCGGCAGACGCGCCTTTTCGGCCTTACCGAGAACAAAGGGTGTGTAACGTAGTTTGCTGAAAATCTGTTGCACCTTTTGGGTGGCTGTAAAGACAACCCAGCGGTAATTGGCGCGGGTCAGAATCGCGGCCAGGACGACAAATAACAGTTGGCTGGCGCCCCTCTGGGTGGCTACCAGGTTGCCGATTTCCACAATAGCACTGCGGTTTACAGTATAGTCACACAAATCGCTCAGCTCCGCTTCCAGCGGCCGATCGAGGTAATTTTCCACAAACAGTGGGTTTTTCAGGCCATCAACCGGGTCAGTGGCGTTGCGAATGCCGACCGTGGCCTTTAATTGCTGGTGGCAGCTCAGGGTCAGTAAAAAGGGCAGGAATTCACACAGTCTGGCGTGATAAACACGGTTGAATTGTTCGTAGAGATAGGCTTCCACATCCATCCGTTGTGGTGAGAGCGTGTCGCGGAGGTGGATTTTGGCTTCGGGCAAGATCACCCGTTCCAGGAATCTGGCACTTAAACCCCGATTTAAATCGTTTTTTTGGTTGTCAATATCTGTATACACAATATGCTTACTGGCTGTACCCGCTAAACTGTCGGCTTCGGTCTGCATAGTTACCACCTATTTGACTCGATTGGTTAGGATCAGATTAGCTGGCGAAGCTTAAGACAACCTTATGACGCGAGGGGAGATTGAGATCCGGCTCACATGATCGCTAACCCCTGTCGCCTAAAGTACAATGTTGACTCGAATTAACTAAACCCTATTGTTGCATAAATTTTCGGCCCAGGACCGAAGCGCTTCTGGGCCGAAAATTTATGCAACAATAGGGGTAAACTCAAGGTCCGTACGTTTAACGATGATTCCCAGCAGTGTTGGTTGGTCAAAAAACAGGTACTTTCTCTTAAAGCGACTACTGGCGCTGAGAGCTTTACTATTATTTGGTTGCCTTCTTATATACTTTGGCGGCTTTGTTTCCCAAATGACGGGAACCACCTTTATGCCACTCTCCCTCCTGCTTGTCGCCAGTATTATTTACTCGATGTGGGTATGGCTGGGTTACAAAAATGGTCGTCACATTTCAGACGGGTTACTCGCCACACAACTCCTCTGGGATAGCGCGATTATTTTAGTTTTGGTGTGTTTAACAGGGCGCTCGACCAATCCGTTTATCTATTATTTGCTGGTTGTCATTGCTATCAGCGCGAGTCTTTTTACGCCGAAAATTGTTTGGGCGTTCTGCTTAAGTGGCATAGCCATTTACTCTCTTTTGATGTACCTGGATTTTAATCAGCATTTATCTCACACAAGTGCTGAATTTCAATCCCATTTGATTGGCATGTGGGTCAATTTTGTGGGGAGTGCCCTACTCATCAGCTTTTTTATTTCCCGCCTGACAACGGCGCTTCGGGACCGTGAACTGTCGCTTGCCGCTGCCCGCGAGGAGGTTTTAAAGAGCGAACAGCTGATTGGAATTGGTACCCTGGCTGCCTCGACGGTTCACTCATTTGGTACACCATTGTCCACCATTGCCATGACCGTTGGAGAGATAGAAGAACGACATAGAGATGAAGAAACATCGCTCTATGCGAAGGTGATTAAAACACAGATCGAGCGCTGCAAACACACCATGAACAAGCTTTCTTCTTTGGCTGGGCATGATTTTAAAACTCGCGGTAATATCGCGCTGGTTGATTTATTAGACGACATAAAAGCACACTTTACATTGATGAATTCGAACCCCATGCCACGCTTTACCATCGATTGTCAAAATCAGAATTTGTACCTGCCCGGGGGCATATTGCTAAAACACGCGCTCATTAATTTAATCGATAATGCGGTACACGCAGCCAATACAGTGGTTTTTGTCAAGATTGATTGTTTAGATAACACGCTTCAAATAATCATTGAAGATGATGGCGACGGCATACCTCCTGAACTGCTTAGTGAGCTTGGCGATTCGGTAGTGACCTCAAAAGAAACCGGTTTGGGTATTGGGTTCTTGTTGGCAAATTCAACGATTGAAAGACTTAATGGCCAGGTTCGCTTTTCCAATGCGGACGTGAAAAACGGTTATTCATACACCCGGGTTGTTGTAGAGATTCCCCTCGCTTCAGGAGAAATACGTTAGCAATGCCCAGATTATTGTACCTTGAAGATGATGAAATACTCGCATATATGACGGTGAAAGCGCTGACCCGCAAAGGATTCGATGTACACCATTTCGAGAGCATCAATGTTGCCCGCTCTTCTCTCACGAATTCCAGCTATTCCCACGCGTTGCTCGATTTAAAACTGGGCGATGGGCATTCGTTAGCGCTCATAGCGGATCTTGTCGACGCACACAAAGATATAAAAATACTGCTACTCACAGGTTACGCCAGTATCGCCACCGCTGTGCAGGCAATTAAACTAGGGGCACACAATTACCTGGCCAAGCCAGCGACTATTGAAGAAATAATGATGGCCTTTGGCGAGAATTCGACCGTTGATTGTTCACCTGATGAAACAATTTCTCTCAAACGCCTGGAGTGGGAAAAAATTCAGCAGGCGCTGACTGAAAATGACGGTAATATTTCAGCCACTGCAAGGCAGCTAAAAATGCATCGCCGTACCTTACAAAGAAAACTCGACAAAAGACCTGTGTCTGAATAGGTGGGGTCAGGTCTTGATATGTGCATCCTCAATTGCACCGATGAGCAAAGGCACTCAATAGCCAAATACCGCCCTTGAAATGAGGACCGAAATCTCAAACGCTTTGGGTATACATGCCCTACTCGCCCGTGAAACCGGTTAAATCGCTGGGTGTAGACATCATTTAAATGCCGTATATCCTGCGACAGGTTTCCTTCGGCTGTTTCCATCAGAAGATGGTAGGATTACCCATCAAGCAGTACGCGTGACAAACCCACTCGGATCTCATAATTTGAAAAACTCATCATCCAGCTCAGGGATATCGCTGGTATCGATATCTTTATCTTCCATTTCCGTCAGTCGTTTCCAATCAGTTTTTGACACTTTGCTCATAACGGCGCCTTTCGTGTTTGGTCGCTTTTCGGGCCGAGATAATGCGGATCACATTTTCATGGCGTTCAACATACACCACCACACCGATTAGGTTGCGCATCCAGCCTATACCTATCCAGCGCTCTTCTCCGCAGCCTTCCCGGTCATCCAACAAAGTCAACATAGGATGATTGAACATGTCTCTAACATCAGCAAAATCGATTCCGTGTTTACGAACTAAATTACAACCCCCTGTATTGACGCATTTATTTGCAAGCGAATTTTCCGTATTTATGTTGAGCATTAATTTATTTACAAGTAGCTCAAAAGTTTAGCAAAAATTGTAGCTTCCTGATAAAGTTACTCTTTCAGTTTAGCCTTTTGTACCTGCGGCGTTTCTCAATAAAGGCTTCTATGGCCGATACATCACCTGGATCTTCCAGTACAACTCGCATGATCTGAAAAAAGTTGCGCCCGAACTGACTTTGCAGTGTACGTGCGTCTGTCCAGAGTTCGCTTTCAAAAACAGAGCCTCCGGCTGAAAAAACACCA
>JARROD010000271.1:0-12512 GCA_037384225.1 Exilibacterium sp. | reverse complement strand
AGGGCTCTATATGCTACAGGGGGCAGGGGGAAATATCGGTGTTTTTATCGGCAGCGACGGGGTGTTTATGATCGACGATCAATATGCCCCCATGACGGAAAAAATCAAAGTCGCTATTCGGAATTTAACCAAGCAGTCTGTGAAATTTTTAGTCAACACCCACTGGCATTCCGACCACACCGAAGGCAATACCAATATGAAACAAGCTGGCGCTGTCATCATTGCCCATGAAAAGGTGCGGGAGCGTCTATTGTACGGAGGTGAGATCAAGGCTTTGAATCATGTTGTAGCACCGGCGCCGATTGCGGCATTGCCCGTAATCACTTTTTCCGAGAATGTCACTTTTTACTGGAATGGAGATACGCTCAATATAGAGCACATAGGTCCCGCCCATACCGACGGTGACTCAGTTATCTATTTCAAGAAGGCCAATGTTGTCCATACGGGGGATCTGTATTTTAATGGTTTCTATCCATTTATCGATGCCAGCAGCGGTGGTTCCGTGGCCGGTATGGTGGAGGCAATAGAAAATATACTTTCGCGGACGGATGAGAGCACAAAAATCATTCCCGGACACGGATCCTTGAGTGATAAAAAAGAACTGGAGGCCTATAGGCAGATGCTGGCAACAGTACATACTCGTATCAGGTCGTTGAAAAACAAGGGAAAAACCCTGGATGAAATTGTTGCCGCCAAACCTACAGCTGATTTTGATGAAAAGTGGGGCAAGGGATTACTGGCTCCGGATAAGTGGGTAGAAGTTGTTTATTCATCGCTTTGAGCAGATACCAAGCTATTTGGGTATATTACAAAAATAGTAGAGCAACGTATGGGAGGAGCGATTTCTTTCAGCTAATAAAAATAGGTTCATTTATGTATGCCACTAAGATGTGTGATCTGACCTAACACCGGGCGAAACGATGAACGAGGCCTAAGTTCTCAGTGCAATCAGCCTATTATTCAGGATTTTATCATTGTTGGTGCCGTCTGTTTAACAGTAAATAGGGGCTTTCTTCTAGGAGAATCTGCTAATCCTGGTGATGTTATTTTGATATTGTGTTGCAAACATAAGAGAACTGTTGGGAGGGGGATATTTTTCTGCGTTACTTTTAATTTTTGTGGTAATTTTTATGTAGCTTTATTACATAAATTGGTTTCAACTGTTACCATAGCGCAAACATTACCAGGGTGGCATCTATAATAAATTTTCTAAATAGTGATTATAGATATTAATGATTTTTCAGTAAAAGCGAGCTACTGCTATCTTGGGCGACCGCAAAAGTATTTATAAATATATTTACGGTAATTTCAGGTTCGTATATCGAAACTTATATTAAGGTATTAAAGGAGCTTCACGTGATAATCGGCATTCCTTTGGAGTCCAAACCCGGCGAAACACGCGTTGCCATAACACCGGCAAATATTCAATCCTGGTCCGGTTCTTCGGTAAAATTTCTAGTGCAAAGCGGTGCTGGCGTCAATGCGGGTTTTTCTGATAGTCGCTATATAGAGGCCGGCGCTGAAATAGTCGATAGCCGCGACAACATTTTCGCCGAGGCGGATATAGTGTTGCAAGTGCAGTCGTTTGGGTCCAATACTGTCAATGGCGATGAAGACCATCCACGTCTTAAATCCGGCCAGCTTGTCATTGGTATGTTAGACCCGTTGGCGAATCCGCAAGCCTCCTCTATCCTGGCATCGCATGGGGTAACCTCCCTGAGCCTGGAACTGATTCCGCGCATCAGTCGCGCGCAAAGTATGGACGTTTTGTCTTCCATGGCGACGCTTGCCGGTTATCACGCGGTGTTGTTGGGTGCGGTAGAGGCACCGCGTATTATGCCTATGTTAATGACGGCGGCTGGAACACTGACCGCCGCCCGTGTCTTTATTATGGGGGCGGGTGTCGCGGGGCTACAGGCGTGCGCGACTGCAAAACGTCTGGGTGCGATTGTGGAAGCGTACGACGTGCGAGCCGCTGCCCGGGAACAGATTCTCTCCGTCGGTGCCAAACCCATTGAGCTGGATCTCGATACCGGCAGCAGCGAAGGGCAGGGCGGTTACGCCAAGTCCCAGGGAGAAGATTTTTTGAAAAGGCAACGTGAATTAATGTCCGAAGTGTTGGCGCAGCAGGATATCGTTATCACAACGGCGGCTGTGCCCGGTGCCAAATCTCCGATTTTGATCACGGCGGAAATGGTGGAAAAAATGAAGCCCGGGGCCGTCATTGTCGATATAGCCGCTGAGCGCGGTGGCAACTGCGAGCTGACTGAAGTGAATAAAACCGTGAACGTTCACGGTGTTTCAATTATCGGACCTGAAAATATCCCCGCTCGACACGCACACCACGCCAGTCAGATGTATGGCAAAAATATGGATACACTATTAAAGCTGATCATAAACGAGGAGGGTGAACTCAACCTGGATTTTGACGATGAAATCATTTCTCAGTCGGTGATAACACATAACAACGAAGTCATTAATCCGCGTATAAAGTCTTTGCTGGATGATATCGTCCAGCAGCCAGTCAAGGCTATGAAAGGATAAAATCATGGAATCAATATTATTGTTATTTGCACTTTTTGTGCTCGCGTTATTTTTGGGGGTTGAATTAATTACCAAGGTGCCACCGACACTGCACACGCCGCTTATGGCCGGCGCCAATGCCATTTCCGGTATCACTCTGGTCGGCGCGCTGTTGGCGGCCGGCAGCGAGTCTTCCTCTACACTTGTCAATGTCCTGGGGTTTGTGGCTGTCGCCATGGCAACGCTGAACGTTGTCGGGGGTTATCTGGTCACCAATCGTATGCTGGCAATGTTTAAGAGGAAGTAACATACAATGAATCAAGTAATTGTGAGCCTGGCTTATTTGCTGGCGGCGGTCCTATTTATTCTCGGCATCAAAGGAATGACGCGGCCAAAAACGGCGGTACGCGGCAATATGTTGTCGGCGACCGGTATGTTGATTGCGGTGGTGGTCACCCTGCTCGACAGTACTATCATTAATTATCAATACATTATCTTTGGCCTGCTGGTGGGCGGTGTCTGTGGCGCGTTGCTGGCATTAAAGGTGTCAATGACGGCGATGCCACAGATGGTGGCACTGTTGAACGGCTCAGGTGGTGGTGCTTCGCTGGGGGTGGCAGCCGCGACCTACCTGCATACGCTTGCCTCAACAGGCTTTGAGCCGGGGGCAGCGGGTCTGTTAAGCGTGATCTTTATTAGCTTGACAGTCATTATCGGTGCTGTGACGTTGACAGGCAGCCTGGTTGCATTCGCCAAGTTACAGGAAATTATCCCGGGTCAACCGATCGGTTTTGCCGGTATTCGCTATCTCAATGGTTTGTTGTTGCTCGGGTGTGTGGCCGGGTTGGCGATACTGGCCGGGTCATCGGGTTCCACTCCGGTTTTCTGGGCTACCATTGCCTTTGCCTCGGTGCTTGGGTTGACACTGGTATTGCCTATCGGCGGTGCGGATATGCCAGTGGTTATCGCGTTGTTGAACTCTTACTCAGGTATCGCGGCGGCGGCGGCCGGTTTTATTATGGGCAATACGGTGTTGATCGTCGCCGGCTCCCTGGTGGGGGCTTCAGGTTTGATTTTGACCAAGATTATGTGCGATGCCATGAACCGTTCACTGACCAATGTGCTGTTTGGTGTAATGGGTGAAACGGGTGAAAAAATTGATCAGGACGAGGTGTACGAGGGTAAAATCAAAAGTGCTTCAGCGGATGAAGTGGCCATGGTGCTGGAAACTGCACGCCGAGTGGTTATTGTGCCGGGGTTTGGTATGGCGCTGTCACAGGCTCAGCACGCTGTGCGGGAATTGATGCTGGCGCTGGAAAAGCACAATATTGAAGTCGAGTATGCGATTCACCCAGTCGCGGGACGTATGCCTGGGCATATGAATGTGCTGCTGGCGGAAGCTGAAGTACCCTACGATAAGCTGGTGGAAATGGAGCGAATTAATCCGACCTTTGAGCAGACAGATGTAGCGATTGTTATCGGTGCCAATGACGTGACCAACCCTATGGCGAGGGAAGACAAGGGCAGCCCGATTTACGGAATGCCTATTTTGAATGTGGACAAAGCGAAAACGGTTATTGTCGTCAAGCGCAGCTTAAGCCCGGGGTTTGCCGGATTGCCCAATCCTCTGTTCGCAAAGGAAAACTGTCTAATGGTTTTTGGCGATGGCAAGAAAGCAGTTGTCGATATGACAGCGGCTTTGGAGGCGGCCTGAGGGGGGGCGGCATAAAAATCCTGCCTCGTCTCGGTCAGTGGATAGCCCTGCGAGACCTTCGGAGGCAGGGCGCCATCTCTGAGAGTTTATCAATGAGCCGAAAACATTTGAATGGCATAACCCGTTTTAATGGCTTCTTTCAGCGCCTTGTCAGCTTCGACAATCTTTTCGTCGGCCAAGCTTTTTTCTGTGACTAGTTTGCGTTTTTCAATAACCACATCGTAAAACCCTTCCTTGATAACAAAGATCTGGCAGAGTTTTTCTGCTCCGTAGAGATCCTTAAAGTTGATATAAACGATAAAGGGGACTTGTTGCCCCTGACAAAAACCTTCAATATCGCGGCGTGTCTTGGCGGTGACGGAAAATATATACATAGCGCGACCTTATAGTGCTCAAGGCGGTAGACCTTAAGTGGTGACGGCGATACGCAGAGCATCGAGTTTTATTGTAGCGCTCTGCAAGTAGCGTTTCATTGTTTCAATTTTATCTTTTATGTAGTTAATTTCCTCCTGGCGAATATTGGGGTTGACTTCGGATAATGCCTGTAAACGCTGTAATTCGGCATTTTGTTGCGCCTGCATTTGCTCTATTGCCGCCTCTATTATGGTTGAATGTTGCTTTTGCGCGAGAGATTCGGATCGTTTGACAAGTTCGGTAATGTCTGCACGGGTGTGGCGTACTAGGTCTTGGGCTACGCGTTTGGGGACTTTTTCGCAAAGTTTGTTGATATGCTCAAAGCTGATGACGTTGCTGAGATCGTTGTTGTTGCTGTCGACAATGATACGGATAGTACTCAGTGGCAGGTGGCGCTGTAGTTGCAACGATTTTGGGGCGGCGCAATTTATGACAAATATGGCTTCTGCCAGCAGGGTGCCGGGTTTTAACGGAGGTAATTTGATCGAACAGAGCGCGGTGTTGCCGAATTCATCATTGAGCACCATATCCATGGCGCCGCTGACCAAAGTGGTGGCAGTGCATATGATCACTGGGACGGATAACGATAGCATTCTCACTGTGATATTCATGGTCAACGCCGTATTCGTCAAACACTTTTTCCATATAATCAGCCAACTCCCGGCGCAGTTCTTCTTCTATAAGGCTGTCTACCACCTCATTGGCACGTTCCATATTACAGGAGTTAAGCTCCAGCAGGCGATCACGCCCGCTCTGCAGTGTTTGTAGAATTTCGTCGGTGAAATTCGCGGTGTGCTGAATCAGCGCATCCAGTTTTTTGTGGGCGTCTTCAGTGTTGAGGTCACTCGTGAGGCAATCTTGTAGTGGCGTTGAAAAACGCTCGAGGATAGTTTGCCCGGCCGGGCAGGCGCGTTCAAAAGCGTTGACGCCTTCGTCATACCAGCGCAACAGGGCTTCCTGCGGACTGTGTTGGTAATAGGGAACGTGGATATTGACATTATGGCGCTGGCCGATACGGTCGAGGCGGCCGATACGTTGCTCGAGCAGATCCGGGTTGATTGGCAGGTCGAATAACATCAGGTGTTGAGCGAACTGAAAATTGCGGCCTTCACTGCCTATTTCGGAGCAAACCAGCACTTGAGCGCCATCGATATCGTCGGCAAAATAAGCGGCGGCTCGGTCTCTTTCCAGCAGGCTCATGTGTTCGTGAAACAGCGCCGAGCGTACGCCGACTCGCAGACGCAGGTGTTCTTCCAGGTTCAGTGCAGTGTTGGCAGAAGCGCAAATTAACAGTGCTTTTTCCGAGCGCTGTTGTTTGAGCCAATCGACTAGCCAGTCCATCCGGGGGTCCAGTTCAGTCCAGGCGTTATCCAGAAGTTGTTCCGGGTGGAGGCGTTGCGCCAGGGTGGCGCCGACGAGGTTTTCCCGGTAAACCTGCGGCATTGTCAGAGGATGGCGGTGTAGCACGCGCTGGGGAAACCCGGTTACCGCCGACCGCGTATTGCGAAACAGTACGCGGCCGGTACCGTGGCGGTCCAGCAAGGCCTGAACAGCCTGTTTTACCGCTGTGTCGATGGTGTTCTGATCAGCGGTTTGCAAGGTTTTTAGCAGGTTTTCCGCATTTTCGCTGCCGAGATATTCTCGTAGCGGTTGTCTGTATTCGGACTCATTGGCCGCCGCCCCCGTTTCTGCCGCGGTGAGCAGATGTTGAACCACCTCATTGACCTGTTGGTACTTTGCTTCTCCGTCGCGAAAACGCTGCAGATCGTAAAAACGGTCGGGGTCAATCAGGCGCAGTCGGGCGAAGTGGCTTTCAATACCGAGTTGTTCCGGTGTGGCTGTGAGCAGGAGCAGGCCTTTGGCGCACTGAGCCAGTTGTTCTATTTTCTGGTACGAAGTGCTGACTTGCGTTTCGCTCCAGGTCAGGTGGTGGGCTTCATCGACGACCAGCAGGTCCCATTCGCAGTTGGCGGCGTTGTGCAGGTAGTTGTCATTTTCCTCCAACAGTGAAAGACTGCACAACACCAACTGCGCGCTTTCGAATGGATTCGGTGTGCTGGAGCTTTGCAGATCCTCGCAACGCTGTTCGTTGAGAATGGTAAAGTGAAGGTTAAAACGCCGTAACATCTCCACCAACCATTGGTGAACAAGGCTGTCGGGTACCACGATCAAAACTCGACTGGCGCGACCGCTGATCAACTGTTGGTGTAGAATCAAGCCCGCTTCAATGGTTTTTCCAAGCCCGACTTCGTCGGCCAGCAGTACTCGGGGTGCGTAGCGGTTGGCTACTTCATGAGCGATATATAATTGATGGGGTAGGAGTTCGACGCGTGGACCTATCAGTCCCTGGACGCTGGACTGTTGCAATCGGCGATAGTGGTTGAGTGTTTGCTGGCGCAACTGGAAACGGCGCAGGTTATCGACCTGTCCGGCCAGCAGGCGCTCCAGAGGGGTATTGAAATGGACGCAACAATCCAGCTCCAGTTCTGGCAATATCACGTGATTACCATTGGCATCGTTGCCGGAGTAGATCAGGCAGCCATTGTTTTCCAGCACATTTGTGACGGTAATAATATCGCCTTTGAGGCTGGTTACCTGTTCTCCCTGATGATATTGAACGCGGCTGATGGGGGCGTTGTTTTCCGCGTATGTTCGGGACTCTCCAGTCGCGGGAAAACTCAGGGTGATTCGTCTGTTGGCATATTCAACAATAATGCCGAGTCCCAACTCGGATTCTGTATTACTAATCCAACGTTGACCGGGGGCATAAGTGGGTAATGTCAAATCAAACCTCTCTGGTGCATCTTCAAGGCAATCATTCCACAACACTCTCGTCTATTGCAATTTTGTTTAAACATTTTTCTTATAAGCAAATGCAGCGCTGTATTCGATGGGAGCCTGACGTAAGTATGGCGTGATTGCGCTGGACGACTCATAACCGAGCCGCGGATAATAGGGGTTGTAACAAATCCTGACAATTGTTTCCGGTGTATATTTCTGCGCAGTTCAAATAATGACCGCAGGGGCAGGTTTATTGTTGCGATTATTGCACATTTGTACTGTTATGTCTGTCGCTATTCCCGGTGGGAGGTATTTAACGCCGGTTAGCCAGGGCTGAGTTGCTGGAGCTGTGCCGGCGTATCTATGTCAAGAATCACGCCCCGGTCTTCGCAGGGCAGCAGTGTCAGGGAGTGCTTATGGCGGTGTAAAATATCCTGGGCACCGTGGTCGCCTTGTAGTTGCATAAGTTCCTCGAAATGGGTTTGTGAAAAGCCTACTGGGTGTCCGGGTTTGCCCTGGTAAGCCGGTCGCACAAGTGATCGGCCCTGTCTCAACAACTTGGCTACGGCTGCAATTGTCGGTGTTTGGATAAAAGGCATATCAGCTAGAGCAATTAGCCAAGCAGTAGAATCCGCCGTGGCTTTAACGCCGGCTTTAATACTTTCACTCATGCCTATGTTGGCATTTTCGCAGACCAGGGTTTGGATTCCCGCTTTTGCGTACAGCTCCTGCAGCAATTTAGCTTTCGGCTCATCGGTTCGCATTGCTAACTTAGCTTCTAATTGCGTCTCTAGTCTAATGACAACAACCATCTTATCTACTGCCGGCAGTAATTTTTGCGCAGCCATCAATCCCATTGGTTGCCGAGTTACACCTGATACAGAGTTGTCGCTGAGTGGTTGCAGCAGTTTTTGGTTGCCAAAACGGCGCGAATAGCCAGCGGCCAAAAGAATTCCAGTGATCATGATAAAACGTTTATAAAGGCATTAGTAGTACATTATACCCAAAGCGTTTTATTTCCGCATTGTTTTCAAAGCAACAGTGCAGAAACCTGAAGCAATGGCAATGACAATATTTTGGATATACGGTTTGCAAAGCACTCACTATCTCCGCATGGCCACCTAGAATCCCCTATACTTTTACAAATTTTGATGAGAGGGGTGGCGAGTGGAAAATTTTTATATTGATCCTGAAAAGATGATACGTGAGCACATGCTTTTTATGAACAACCAGGTGCTCTTGTGGCACAATACGTTCAGGACAATGTTGGGAGAAGCGCCGAAAGAAGTGGTTGAAGAGGCAAAGAGCGATAGCCGATTTGCGGATAAGGAGTGGAAGCAAGATCCGATCTACAATTTTTTGAAACAATTTTATCTGATTCATGCGAATCTGCTGGAACAATTGGTTGAAACGGTGGTAATGAAGGATTTTAAAACAATGCAACAGATTCGCTTTTTTACTCGCCAGTATATTAACTCCCTTTCTCCCAGTAACTACATTTTCACCAATCCGGAAGTTTTCCGTGAAATGCTGAGTACAGGTGGCGACAGCCTTGCCAAAGGCGTTGATAATCTCATCCACGACTTTGTTAGCAGTCCTGTCGAAGCACTAAAAATTAATCAAGTCAGCATCGACGCATTCACTCTGGGTGAGGATCTCGCGTGCACACCGGGAAAAGTTATTTTTGAAAATGAACTAATGCAACTGATCCAATATACTCCACAGACCAGGGAGGTGTTCCTGACGCCGTTATTAATCATTCCACCCTTTATCAATAAATACTACATTCTCGATCTCGATCAAAAAAAGTCATTGGTGAAATGGCTGGTGTCGCAGGGGTTTAGCGTTTTCATGGTCTCCTGGGTCAACCCCAATGCGTCCCTGGCGCATACCACCTTTGCGGATTATATGCATAAAGGGGCAATAAAGGCCCTGGATACGGTGACGGAGGTGACGGGTGAGACATCTGTCAATGTCGCGGGGTACTGTGTTGGTGGCACTTTATTGGGGGTTACCCAATCCTATTTGCAGAGCCACCATGATTTCCGTATTAAATCGCTGACTTTTTTGACGACTTTATTTGATTTTTCATCTCCCGGTGAAGTAGGTAACTATATATCAGAGCAATCACTGCCGTTATTGGAAGAGTATACGCGCAGAAAAGGTTATTTTGATGGAAGAATGCTCTCCCTGAGTTTTAGTTTATTACGGGAGAACAATTTATATTGGTCTTTTTATGTAGAAAACTACTTGAAAGGCAAGGATAGGGTTCCTTTCGATATTCTCTACTGGAATGGTGATTCAACAAATTTGCCGCGTGATACCTTCCAGTATTATGTGCGCAACATGTATATGGAAAACCGCTTGATTGAGCCCGGGGGTATTGAGGTATCGGGATTGAGGTATCGGGTACCCCGATTGATCTTCAGCAGATTGACACGCCCTCCTACTGTCTGGCAACGATGAATGACCATATTGTCCTATGGCCGGCTGCGTACCAAAGCGCTCGTGGCATGTCAAACCTCGTAGACTCAAAGCGAGTGCGTTTTGTACTGGCAGGGGCGGGGCACGTCGCCGGTGTAATAAATCACGCCGCAACGGGTAAATACCCACACTGGGTTAATACGACGTTGCCCGAAAACCACGAACAGTGGTTTGCCGGTGCGGAAAAAATGCAGGGCTCTTGGTGGAATGACTGGTATCAGTGGCTGTTAACCTATGCCGGGGACAGAATTCCTGCCAGGAATCCGGGGTCTAACGGCTTCCCCGCCGGTGAAGATGCACCTGGGAGATACGTGAAAAAACGTCTTGAAGCCTAAATCTCAATCGCTTTGGGTATGGATGAAGGGTTTCATTACCTTCCCAAAAAAATCACTGCCACTTTATAGGTGGCGGGACACTAGCTATACTGCCGGACATCTTCTAACCGTTTGTCCGTGTGAGTGTGACAGTGCTGATCATAAAAAAATACCCAAACCGACGCTTGTATGATACTTCCCGCAGCCAGTATATCAATCTGGAAGATATAAAAAGGCTGGTTATCGAGCACACAGAATTCCAGATAGTCGATTCTAAATCCGGTGAGGATTTAACTAAAAATATACTGCTGCAAATCATCAGTGATCAGGAAAACAACGATAACCAGGCACTTTTGACCAACACGGTGTTGAAGCAGTTAATCCGCTTTTATGATTCCGATATGCAGCTGTTTTTGCGCCAATACCTGGAACAGAGTCTCGCTGTATTCCTGGATCGTCAGGAAACGCTTCAGGGGGTGATGAAAGATTGGGTGGACGCGACTCCCATGGGGGTTTTCAACCAATTGATGGAGCAGAACCTGGGACTTTGGAGCAAGTTTACCGGCCAGGGGCCTGAAAAGAGCGAAAATAACGAAAAAGAATAAGCAAGTAAGATTTTGCCGCTAAAAAATTATAGAGATTATGCTGCATAGCAGCATTGAATGGTTGACTTTTGCCCGCCTGAACAACTATTATCATTACTAAGCTGATTGTGCGGTGCAGCATTGATAGTTTCTAAGCACTACACCTAATCAGAAGGCTTTAATCGTGTTGCTGAGTCTATTTGATGGTGTCTTTTAGTGCGATCTATTTAAAAGTGCTTTATTTGCGGAGATTAAAGGTATGTATAACAAGTTTGTGGAACAGTCCCAAAGTTTTGTGAAACCATTAGGAGAGCTCGCCGCGTTGAATGTCAAGGCGATAGAGCAACTGATTGAGAAGCAGTCCGCTTTGTTTTCAGGCGTATTGAACGACGGCGTTACCTACGCCAAGGACCTTGCCGAGCAAAAGGATATCGCCGGTGTGTACAATACACAAAAAGCTTATTTTGAAGGGGTTCAGGATAAGGTCGTCACAGTTGCAAAAGACGTATATTCCGTGGTGACTGAAGCCCAGGACAAAGTAGGTGAAGTAATGAAATCCGCTGTACCAAATTTTAAACCGGGCGCAAAAAAATAAGTCCGGATAAGCGTAATGGTAGGAATCAGAAGATAACGGGGAAACCTCGATAACGCGAAGGCGACAGGTTTGAAGATGCATTGCTGGTAGATGGCCCAGTCACATGGCTGGGCACTTTTTTGTACTCAAGTTGCCGTCTTGCTCAACTCATATACTGGCCGCCATTAATCGTCAATGTAGAGCCTGTAATAAAGCCGGCACCGTCGTCGGCGAGAAAGGCCACCGCACGGGCAACATCTTTGGGTTTGCCCAGGCGCCCAACAGGAATGGCCGAGATAATTTTTTCCAGAATTTTTTCTGGCACAGAGTGAATCATTTCTGTTTCCACATAGCCTGGAGCGATAACATTGGCCGTAATACCGTGCGCTGCTCCCTCTTGTGCGAGCGCTTTGGTAAAACCAATCATCCCCGCTTTGGCTGCCGAGTAGTTTGTCTGACCATATTGTCCTGCTTGTCCATTGATGGAACTGATGTTGATTATGCGGCCAAATTTGCGCTCACGCATACCGTTGATCAGCATACGGCAGGTGTTGTAGCAGGAAGTCAGGTTGGTTTGTATGACATTCAGCCAGTCATCGCTATGCATTTTGTGCAGCGTTTTATCACGGGTAATACCGGCATTGTTAACCAATATGTCCACTGGGCCGATCTCTGCTTCTATCTTTCCTATGCCGTCTTCTACTGCCCCCTCGTCTGCGACGTTAAAACGATAGGTCGGAATCCCGGTTTTTTCTGTGAACATACTGGCAATACTATCTGAGCTGCTGTAATTGGCTACAACCTTATATCCCTTTTCCTGTAGGTTAATTGAGATTGTCTCACCAATACCTCTAATGCCACCAGTAACTAAAGCTACTCTTCCCATGGGGTTTTGTCTCCAGATGAAGTTAGGGGGGTTAAAAACACTGCAAAGGAGACTATGCTCCCTTTCTGATGCAGTTAACAAAAAGATACAACTTTTCTTCTGCTACTCAACGTGAGTTATTCAAGCCCTGTGGAAAAATGGCGGGCTTAAAGTAAAACTGCTGTGCGTCGATTTACCTCACAGCCTGTTGTAAGGGTTTTTATTTGATCACTCACTTGGCTTACGCAAAGCAAAAACA
>JARROD010000270.1:0-5294 GCA_037384225.1 Exilibacterium sp. | reverse complement strand
CCCTTTATCAGTAATAAAAAGGGGTTTCGAGGCGCCCGTCTGGTGTCGTTGCGAAAACGCCGGCATAGTGGGCCTACGTCAAGTTTTCGCAGCGGCGCCAGGCGGGATGGATCGGAGGCCCTCTCTAATCACTAATAAAAGGGCCGGAAGTTATTTCGTGCACGGTCCTAAGAACAACTGTTATTGTATTCACACTTCATAACATCTGTCATGTCGTAGTAGATCTATTCAGTGTTGGTCCTGTGTTGGATGTAGTAAAGTTCAGTTGCACTACAAGTATTTTTTTAAGCAAAGGACTGCCGCTATGGTGTAGTGCTTTGCATAAACTATCTTTAACAATTCTCTTTAATATACACAGTAGGCAAAAAAATGTTTGCGAAGTTTCTTAAAGGCACGGCGCTTGCTGTTGTCGCTATGGGGGTATCGGTGGCCAGTCAGGCTGCATTCATTGATTTTACCGACAGTGACTGGCAATCGGCCATTTCCGGTAGTAACGCGACGCAGGGAGATATCACGCTTAGTGCCAATGTTGGTTATCTGTCATTCAATGCAAATGACAACAGTGGCTGTTTGAGCGGTCAGTCCTTTCACGGTTTGTCGTGTGCCGGTGATGGGATTGGGATTTACGATGACGAAATCACTGAAGGGGGCATTCAAAGTATCACTGTAACCTTTGCTTCCGCGGTGAATTTGTTAGGTGTCGATCTGCTTGATCTTTTTGGCAGTGAAGGCACTGGAGAAACAGCTTTGCTGATGGCAGCTGGAGGTGTTGAGAACAGTTTTACAGCCACGCCGGGAAATAATGGTGTTGCTGGTGGTTTCTGGGCAACAGGTTTTAGCGCCACAGGTATAACCTCGTTGATTCTTTATTCAGCGGATGATGGTTTTAGCGATTATTCTTTGGCTCGCCTGGAATATGAAAGCGCTGCCGTACCGGAGCCAGCCTCCATGGCGCTGCTAGCGCTTGGATTGTTTGGCATTGGCGTTCTGCGTCGCCGTCTCGCCACGTAAGTCTACACCGCCCTCCCCTACCCCCTTTTCAATGGGGGTAGGGGGAATTTGATCAAATACGGTTTTTGCTTTGATTCCCGCCCACAGAAAAGAGGAACCACGAGTTTGACGTTTGTAACCGGTGAGTCAGCACAGAGTCAATGCCGGAGAGGCGGTGCGCGATTATTTATTGCGTTTTCTGGGTTTTTTAAACCGTGTCTGTCGCGGCGCACCCACCTCCGCCGGCTCCGGCCGTCCCCAGTTCTGCAGGCACCAGCCGTCGGTGTGGGGCTGCCTGGCCCATTGAATCGCATTGGCCAACACCCGTATTATGAGCGGGTCGCGGTATATGGGGAAGGTTTCATGGCCAGGGCCGAAATAAAATATCCGTCCGCGTCCGCGCTGAAAAGTACAGCCGCTGCGCAACACTTCGCCCCCCTGATACCAGGACATAAACACCAGCTCATCCGGTTCCGGAATATCGAACGGCTCGCCGTACATTTCCGATTGGGGGATATCGATATAAGGCGGCAAGCCCGCCGCAATCGGGTGCGCGGGTTTTACGCACCACAGCCGCTCCCGCTCGCCCTGCTCCACTTCGCGCCAGGCCAGGTTGCAGTTAGTACCCAGCAGGCGCTGAAATATTTTTGAGTGATGCCCGGAGTGCAACACAATCAGCCCCATGCCCTGCAAAACCCGCTGCTGAATCAGGGAGATTTTCCCGTCCTCGACTTCTCCGTGGTAACGATGCCCCCACCAGACCAGCACATCTGTGTTTTCAAGCTGTGCAGCGGTTATCCCCTGCTCGGGGTCGTCCAGGGTTTTCAAGTTCAGTTTGAACCCATAGGGCGCGAGCCTGTCGACGATACAGCCACCTATGGTTTCCGGGTACACCTGCTGAACGTCTTCATCTTCTTTTTCGTGGCGACACTCGTTCCAGACGGTAACAGTTAGACTCATAAATTTATCTCAGTTTTCGATTCGCTGTTCCCGACGTTGGCCGCCCGGCTGGCTTTTTCCGTCAAAAACACCCGCAGGGTGGTAGGCACACCATTGGCAAGAATATGCGCCAGCCAATAGGTCACTCTGTTTTTGAACGTCTCGTCAACAGCTAAATCAGCGTCGAAAATTTCCCTCAGATTCAAATAGTTTTCAACCAGGTCGTCGATGTTGTGAAAATGTGTCTCCCCAATCTCTTGCAACCGCGCGACCAGGGGATCCTGAACCTCAATAACCTCGCCGCGGGCGTCGAAGCCGAGTACGTAGCGCGCCCAGCCGGCAACGGCCAACGCCAGATGCTCGATGGGCGCCCCCTGCTGCAGGCGGTCTCTCACTGTGCCTAGCAGTCGCTGCGGTAGTTTTTGCGAGCCGTCCATCGCTATCTGGTAGGTTTTATGTCGCAGCGAAGCGTTAGAGAAACGCTGCAGCAGACTGTCGACATACTGCACCAGATCCATGCCCGGCGGTGCGCTCAGTGTCGGCACGATTTCGTCGAGCATCAGGCCGCGCAGGTACACGCAGAAATCGTTGTCTTCCATCACCTGGTGCACAAACGGGTAACCGGCGATAAATCCCAGATACGCCAGCGACGAATGGGCGCCGTTTAACAACCGCAGTTTCGCCAACTCAAACGGCGCCACATCTTCCACCAGGGTGGCCCCGGCCCGCTCCCAGGCCGGCCTACCGGCGGCAAAGCGATCTTCGATCACCCACTGGGTAAAAACCTCGGTTTTTACCATGCCCTTGTCGAGATAGCCGCATTCGGCACTCAGTCGTTGAATGTCCTCATCCAGTGTGGCCGGTACAATCCGGTCCACCATAGTGTTTGGAAAAGGCACCCGCTCGGCGATCCAGTCCGCCAGTGAAGGGTCGCACTGAGCGGCGAACTGGAGCACAATCTTTTTCAAGGTGGAACCGTTCTCAGGCAGGTTATCGCAGCACAAAACAGTTACCGGCTCGATTCCCGCCTGCCGGCGGCGTCGCAGCGCCTCGACGAGATAGCCAATGGCGGTGGCCGGCGCGGCATCCACCGCTGTGGAGGAAGCCGCGGCCACACAGGACTCCAGGTCGCTGCGGATGCCGGCGTTGTCGAGATTTAAATCGCCGCTGGCGGGATCGTGGCAATAGCCTTTTTCAGTAATGGTTAACGATATGATTCGGCACCCTGGTGCGGCCATGGCCGCCAACACCGTCTGTGGATTTTCCGGCGCCACCAGGACGTCGGCCACAGCGCCGATAATTCTGTGCGACAGGGTATCACCCTGCATTTCGGCAACGGTATAGAGCCCCTGCTGGGGTTGCAACTGGTCCCTGACGGCGGGGCTGCGCAGCGACACCCCCAGTATGCGCCAGTCGCCCCCCTCCAGATTTAGCAGTGTGTCTGTGTAAACAGCCATGTGGGCGCGGTGAAACGCACCCATGCCCAGGTGCACAATTCCCACCTGCAAGGCCTGTCGATTGTAGCTGGGTTTTATCACCGTCTCCGGAACCGTATCCAGAGCGACCTGCGTTAAGCGGTTTGCAATTACGTCAGTTGTCATGGTTCAAATCACTTCAATTAAGGGACTTGCACGAGTTAAAGCCTGTAAGCCTGCTTCACCAGATGGTAAGTCAGGTCGACGGCAATCTCGGCCGCTTCATCTTCGTCGAGGCGGTGCTGGCCCACCAGTTCCGCGAGAAAAGCGCAATCCATTCTACGGGCCATGTCGTGACGAGCCGGAATCGAAAGGAATGCACGGGTATCGTCATTAAATCCGACCAGATTATAAAATCCCGCGGTTTCAGTGATAGCACGGCGAAAACGTTTCATCCCCTCCACACTGTCGTGAAACCACCAGGGCGGACCGATTTTCAATGCCGGATAATGGCCGGCCAAAGGCGCGAGTTCGCGACTGTAAGAGCTTTCATCCAAAGTAAATACTATGGCGGTGAAACCGGGTTCATTGCCATATAGATCCAGCAGCGGCTTTAACGCTGACACATATTCGGTGCGGGTAGGTATGTCGGCACCTTTATCGCGGCCGAAAAGCTGAAACAGATCGCGGTTGTGGTTGCGAAAAGATCCCGGGTGAATCTGCATGACGAGACCGTCTTCCAGCGACATGGCCGCCATCTCCACTAGCATATGGCCGCGAAACAGTTCCGCCTCCTGCGCCGTGCATTGCCGCTGCACCGCTTTTTTAAACAGATTTTGCGCCGCGCCAGGATCGAGATTGGCGGTAAACGCCGAGGGATGTCCATGGTCAGTGGCAGTAGCGCCCATTTGTTTAAAAAAACAGCGGCGCTGTTTCAGTGCCCCGATATAGTTGTCGTAGTCATGGCAATCCAGTCCCGTTAATTCACTGAGCTGGCACAGGTTTTCGGTAAAGCCTTCGTATTCCGGGTCCATTACCGGGTCGGGCCGAAAGGTGGTGATTACCCGCCCACCCCAGCCACTGTTGTGAATCGCCTGGTGCTGACAGAGGGGGTCCAGTGGCGATTCAGTCGTGGCCAGCGCTTCTATGTTGAAGCGCTCAAACAGCGCCCGGGGTTTAAACGCCTCGGACTGCAGTTGCCGGTCGATGGTTTCGTAGTAAAAGTCCGCCGAACGTTCATCGAGCTTGATGTCGATGCCGAAGACTTCGCTGAAGACATGGTTAAGCCAATAGGCCGAAGGCGTTGCGCGCAATGCGTAATAGTGTTTAGCAAACAGACGCCATATCTCTTTTGGATCAACAGCGCTTGAATCAAGCTCTGCTACAGAAACGTCGCGGCGCGCAATACCCAGCGCCTGCAAGGGCACACCCAGGCTGTATAACATTCTAAAGACATAGTGATCCGGTTTGATAAACATCTCCGCCGGGTTTGCGAAATTGGTGTTGTCGGCAAACCACCCGGGGTCGGTATGACCGTGCGGACTGATAATGGGGAGGTCTTTAATTTCACTGTACAAGCGCCGCGCTATCGCTCGCTCTGTGGGGGCGGACGAAAAGAGCCTGTCTGGGTGCAGACTGAGTTTTGACGACATTAAACCTCTGTCTCCGTGGCTTTGGATGATGGGCAGCGGGCACCATAACTGCAATTGACACCGGTGTCAATTTGACTTATAAGATCAGAGGGAAAGGGCTGAATGACGCTTTGACGGCCTCTGGCGGGCCAAAAACTTTGGTGTTATGCACCATTAACGTTATTCCGTGCGCGTCCCTAAGGGACGTGCACGAAATAACTTCCGGTTTTCGGTTTCGAGGCGCCCGTCTGGTGTCGTTGCGAAAACGCCGGCATAGTGGGCCTACGTCAAGTTTTCGCAACGGCGCCAGGCGGGATGG
>JARROD010000269.1:0-5297 GCA_037384225.1 Exilibacterium sp. | reverse complement strand
TGTCTGATTTTGAGGCCGCAAGAGGTATGGGTATAGATAAGGAGGCGTGTTGTGGAGCGGGAGTGCTAAATACGCCGATAACCGGATCGAGAAGCACACCCAGGAATTCAGTCGTCTGCGTTTTCCGCCATACCGAGATCTTTGAGTTTGCGTGTCAAGGTATTGCGCCCCCAGCCCAGCAGATTGGCTGCATCCCGCTTGCGCCCCGCTGTATGCTTTAACGCCGTTTCAATTAACGCCCGCTCGAAGGTGGGGACTGCTTGAGAAAGGATATCTTGTTGGCCTCTAGCCAACGCCTGATCGGCCCAGTGGCGCAGTGCTTTCTCCCAATCTCCGGCCGGCGCACTGGAATTCCTACCCTCCATCAACTCAGGGGGCAGGTCCTGCACTAGCACTTCTCGCCCTGATGCCATCACTGTAATCCAGCGGCAAGTGTTTTCCAATTGCCGCACATTGCCCGGCCAGTCCAGGCTGCACAGATAATTTTCCGTTTCCGGCAACAACACCTTGGGTTCCACGCCCAGTTCATTGGCGGCTTTGTGAAAAAAGTGTTGTGCCAGCTTGGGAATGTCCTCGCGTCGATCCGACAGTTTTGGTATATGAATACGAATGACATTGAGCCGATGGAATAAATCCTCGCGAAAGCGATTTCCTTCAACAAGTGATTCCAGGTTTTGGTGAGTGGCGGCAATGATTCGCACATCTACCTTGACGGGTGTGTGGCCGCCGACCCGATAAAACTCACCATCTGCCAGCACCCGCAGCAAGCGAGTTTGGGTTTCAGCCGGCATGTCGCCTATTTCGTCAAGAAATAGGGTGCCGCCATCGGCCTGTTGGAAACGCCCCTGACGTTGAGACGCGGCACCTGTAAATGCACCTTTCTCGTGGCCGAACAGCTCGGACTCAATTAAATCCCGGGGTATGGCTGCCATATTCAGCGCAATAAACGGTCCCTGACGGCGCGGGCTGTGGCGGTGCAACGCGTGGGCAACCAGTTCTTTACCGGTTCCCGACTCACCGTTAATAAGTACTGTGATATTAGATTGCGAAAGGCGCCCTATCGCGCGAAAGACCTCCTGCATGGCCGGCGCTTCACCAATGATCTCCCCTCCCATATCCGGAATTGAGGCAGTGGATTCGCCGAATTTCTGCTCTTCAGCGTGTGCCAGCGCGCGCTGGGTTACAGCCACAGCTTCATCCACATCGAAAGGCTTTGGCAGGTACTCGAAAGCACCGCCTTGATAGGCCGCTACCGCACTGTCCAGGTCTGAGTGGGCTGTCATTATGATAACAGGCATTTCGGGGTGATCGTTGTGAATCGTATTGAGCAGAGCCAGACCATCGATGCCCGGCATACGAATATCGCTGATCACAGCGTCGGGCTGCTCTCGCGATAGTTGCGAAATTGCACCATCACCGGTATCGAAACTATTGGTTGCGATACCTGCCTGTTGTAGTGCTTTTTCCAGCACCCAACGGATGGAGCGGTCGTCGTCAATAATCCATACACGGTTAGTTTTCTGCATGTTGTTGTTCCAGTGGGATATAGAGTGAAAACTGGGTACGGCCGGGCCGGCTTTCGCATTCAATCAGGCCATGATGTTGGTTGATGAGTTGCTGGGAAATGGCCAGCCCCAGGCCTGTGCCTTCGGCGCGGCCCGAAATCATGGGGTAGAAGATGTCTTTAACCAGTTTGGATGGAATTCCCGGGCCGTTGTCGATAATGCCGATGCGTCCTACCAGCGAATAGTGAAAACGGCCTATCGTAAACTGCCGTTGAATGCGTGTTTGCAGTGTAATACAGCCTTCTTTTTCCATACCGGCTTCCAGTAGTGCCTGTTTGGCATTGCGGACAATATTTAATACCGCCTGAATCAGGAGCTCCTTGTCGCCAGGCAGGTCGGGAATACTGGGATCGTAGTCGCGCAGGATTTCAATATTGGAGCCAGACTCGGCTTTTGTTACAGAGGCGACCCTTTCCAATACTTCGTGAATATTGACCGGTTCCCATTGCAGCGGCTGGCGCGGACCCAGCATGCGATCAACGAGGTTGCGCAGGCGGTCGGCCTCATCAATGATGATGCGTGTGTATTCTTCGAGAGTGTCGTTGGGTAATTCTCTCGCCAGGAGTTGGGCGGCGCCCCGGATACCACCCAGTGGATTTTTGATTTCGTGGGCCATACTGCGAACCAGGTTGCGGGTGGTTTGCTGGGAGGACATGAGCGCCTCTTCACGGCTGATACGCAGCAAGCGATCCAGTTTTTGGATTTCTATCAGCAGGCCATCGCAATTCGGCATTGGTGTGACAGAGTAGTCCACTGTCAGCTTTTGTCCGTTGGGTATCTGCCAACTGGCACGGCGTTTGGTGTAGGTGTGGGCCTCGACAGCGGCTTCCTGGAGTGCCTTGACAGCAGAATCGGACTCGTGAAAGTAGCGGGTTATCGGGCAGCCGAAGACCTGAGCGCTGCTGACTTCCAGTAGAATCTCGGCAGCTGAGTTAAGATGGCGCACTCTAAGCTGATTATCGACCACAACTACAGCGGTATTGAGGCTGTCGAGTAGCTGTCTGAAATATGGGATGCCGGCCATACCCGTTAGGTTCCAGAGGTTACTTATGGTATCCTTCGTTAACCTGCAAAAGTCACACCAATTTAATTAGTGCTCTAATTGAGTGAGTTCAACGGCATGATAGTAGCGTAGAGCGCAGTGTTATGCACCAATTTTGGGCAAAGTGTTTTTTTGCGTGCATTAATTCGAGACTGTCGGACGTATGACGTAGACGGTTACTGCTTCGGAGCGGCCCAGGGTGTTGCCTTTTTGATCGATAACCCTGGCTTCAATCTGATGAGCACCACGAAAAATTTCCTTTATTACCACATTGTTGGAACGGCCGCTTTGCTGGAGTTGGCCGTCCAGAAGCACCTGTATTTTGTGATTTTTAAACAGTGGGGGAGTAATACTGGTGTTGACAATAAGGTCGCGCTGACCTGGCGGCACATGGGTTTGGTCGGTAGGGGTTTCAATATCGATGTCGTAGCTTTTCGGCCCCACGGTTGTGGCGTTGGCGATATTTTTCCGCTGTTGTATAACGGGTTGGGCCGGCTGCCTGTTAACCGTGGGGAGGTCGACAGCCTCGATTTTTTTACCCCTGGGATTGTCGGAATAGATAACCTTGCCATTTTCATCAACTGTTTTGTAGATGTCAGCCGCGCCGTTGACAGAAAAGCAGCTTGCCAGGCAGAACACGCCAATCTGAAACAGGGCGGGTGAATGGGTCAAAAATAGAGAATTTCGCGACATACCGGGGCCTCCTCAGAGAAGTATACGCTTAAGTTCCCTGCTCTAAAAAGAAAAAACCCGCCGTCGAGACAGCGGGCTTTATTTGGCGATAAGTGTTCGGCGGTTATATGCCGCCAGTTTACTTATTGTTTAGACGGAGTAATACATATCGAACTCAACCGGATGAGTGGTCATGTTCAAACGCTCTACTTCCTCTTCCTTCAACGCGATGTAGGCATCGATGGCGTCGTCGGTGAAGACTCCGCCAGCGGTCAGGAACGCGCGGTCCTCATCCAGGCATTTCAGCGCTTGATCCAGGCTTGAGCACACCGTTGGAATTTCAGCGGCTTCTTCCGGCGGCAGATCGTATAAGTCCTTATCGGCGGCATCCCCAGGGTGAATTTTGTTCTGGATACCGTCAATGCCCGCCATTAGCATGGCAGCGAACATCAGATAAGGGTTGGCGCTTGGATCTCCGAAGCGCACTTCAATGCGTCTGCCTTTAGGGCTGGAAACATAGGGAATACGGATCGAAGCGGAGCGATTGCGGGCAGAGTAGGCCAGCATTACCGGCGCTTCAAAACCGGGTATCAGACGCTTGTAGGAGTTGGTTGAAGCGTTGGCAAAGGCGTTGATGGCACGCGCGTGCTTGATAATACCGCCGATGTAATACAGCGCGTTATCGGAGAGCCCGGAATAGCCGTCACCGGCAAACTGGTTTTCTCCGTCTTTGGAGAAGGATTGGTGGCAGTGCATTCCGTTACCATTGTCTCCTACCAGAGGCTTGGGCATAAATGTAGCTGTTTTGCCGTAAGCGTGGGCGACATTGTGCACACAGTACTTAAGGATCTGGACCTCATCAGCCTTTTTCACCAGGGTATTGAATCTGACACCGATTTCACACTGGCCGGCGGTCCCCACTTCGTGGTGATGGACCTCAACACCGAGACCCATTTGCTCCATGGCGGCACACATGGCGGCGCGAATGTCGTGTAAAGAGTCTACCGGAGGCACCGGAAAGTAACCGCCCTTAACGCCCGGGCGGTGGCCCAAATTGCCGTCGTCGAAGCTGTGCTGGGAAGCCCAGGCGGCCTCTTCCGAGCTGATTTTATAAAAGGCGCCGGACATATCGGCACTCCATTTGATATCGTCGAATACAAAAAATTCGGGTTCCGGTCCGAAATAGGCTGTATCTCCCAGTCCGGTGGAATTCAAGTATTCTTCAGCGCGACGGGCAATTGAGCGAGGGTCGCGCTCGTAGCCGAGCCCTGTGGAAGGTTCAACTATATCGCAGCGAACAATAACGGTAGGCTCGTCCGTGAAGGGGTCTAAAACGGCAGTAGAATCATCGGGCATTAGAATCATGTCTGATTCATTAATACCTTTCCAGCCGGAGATCGAAGAGCCGTCGAACATCTTGCCCTCTTCAAAGAAATCTTCGCTGACTTCAGTGATCGGGATAGAGACATGTTGTTCTTTACCCTTGGTATCGGTAAAACGCAGGTCTACCCAGCGAGCTTCATTTTCTTTTATTAGGTTCAGAGTCTTCTCTGACATTGGAGTCCTCCACAGTGGCAGCACCAGAGATGTTGGTTAACAGAGTTTCAGAAAAAGCAACCTTTGCACCTTTGTCTGCTTGGTTTCGCTGCAACCACACCTGGGTGACAGCAATGCAAATCGGGCGCAATAGAGCGTAAACTGGCTCCCTGCATTAAAAAGCGGCAAAATACGTGCCATGCCTATATCTCACCAATAACGTGTTATTAAATCTGCTTAAAATACAGATATTTCAGGCCCAGGCAAAATTGATGTGGCCATGTTTTGCACCAGTATGGCGCAGAAAGAAGGTTTGTTGCCCCATGTTGACGCGTAATTGTTGTTGGGGCAGTCTTTGCAGGTATTTGCGCCGACTTAAGGTGCAGGTAATCAGTTTTTGCTCTGAATCCTGCACCGGAACAGGCTGATGCCGTGAAATTCACAGCCTCCTTCTTTAATCCGTAACTTCTCAATAACCCGGG
>JARROD010000268.1:0-6299 GCA_037384225.1 Exilibacterium sp. | reverse complement strand
CTGTTTTTCCGCTCCGATGGGCCATCCCTGGCCCGGTCCCGCGCCATCCCTGGCGCTTGTCGCTCCAAAACAGTTACCCAAGTCGCCTCGACGGGAACGGCTGTCTTTTCAAGTCTGTCGTTGCAAAACAGATATTAAATTCGCCTACCAGTTGCCGGAGTTGGTTATCAGGGTTGTCTTACCAGGAGGTTGACCTTTGGATATCGAAAGCAAAGCAAAAAACCCCGTGCTGGATTTTCTCGGCGCCGTCGAAATTCTTTCAGCCTTCACGCCCGAGGAGCTGGAGCAGCTGTTGCGGCAGGCGGAATCGAAATTCTATAAATTCGGCGACGCCATCTGCCGCGAGGGCGAGCGCAGTGATTGCCTCTATGTGATTAAAACCGGTGCCGTGCGTCTGTTCAGTGAAGAGCAGGGTAGGGAGGTCAGTGTCGGGGTGCGCAAGGCGGGCGAAGTTTTCGCCGAGCTGGCGGTGTTGCGGGCGTCGTCCCTGGAATACTCGGCGCGGGCCTCGGCGAAAACCGAGCTGGTGTGCTTCCCCCGTGCCGCGTTCGCGCCGCTGTTGGCGCAGAACCCTCAGGCGCGCGCTTTTATCACCAGCTATGTGGCTATCAGTACCGCCGGCGGGCTGGTGACACGGCTGTTTGATCTGCGTGGCAAGGTGGACAAAAGCGAAATCGAGAGCTTTGTGCGCAGTGTGGGTGTGAAACGCATTAGCGCCGGGGAGACGATTCTGGAGCAGGGCGACAGTGGCGATCGCCGCTTGTATGTGGTGCGCCAGGGTGAGGTTAAACTCCAGCGCACGGAGGAGGGGGTGGAATATCCGCTGGCGAATTTGCGTCAGGGCGAGGTGTTTGGGGAGCGGGCCTGTCTGATGCGGCAGGAGCAGCCGTTTTCGGCGCTGGCGGTTACCGATGTCGCGCTGTTGGTGATTCCGGAGCGCACGTTGCATTTTATTCTCGAAAGCAATGCGAAACTGAGAGACGCGCTGGAGCAGCGGATGCAGTTTCTCGATCGCGAGCTGCAGCGGCAGAAGCAGCTCGCCGAGCGCCGGCGGCGGCCGCTGTTGCTGGATTTCAAATCCCGGGCGGCGCGGGGGGAGCGTGTGCTCAGGCGTTTTCCGCTGGTGCCCCAGGCCGAGGAGATGGACTGCGGTGCGGCCTGTCTGGCGATGATTTGCCGCTACTACGATATTCCCATGACCCTGGGCAAGCTGCGGGAGATGGCCAATGTCACCACCCAGGGCGCGACCCTGGACAGCCTGGCCCGGGTCGGCGAGTCCCTGGGTTTCTCCACCCGCGGTGTGCAGTGTACTTATGAGTCCCTGCTCGGGTTCGAGCTGCCGTTGATCGCTCACTGGGAGGGTTACCACTACATCATTGTCTACGGGTTGTCGAAACACCACGTTTGGGTGGCCGACCCCGGACCCGGTTTCAAGAAACTGACGGTGGCGGAATTCGAGCGCGGCTGGGGCGGTACCTGCCTGCTGTTCAACCCCGGCGCCGAGCGGGTGCAGGTAGCGGCGAGCCGCTCGCCCTGGGTGCGGTTTGTGGGTTATCTCAGGCCCTATAAACAGATTCTCGCGCACCTGTTTCTGGCCACCTTTATCATTCAACTGCTGGGCCTGGCGCCGCCGATCATTATGCAGAATATTCTCGACCGGGTGATCGTGCATCAGAACGTGCCGCTGTTGAATCTGATGATTATCGGTTTGATTATCACCAATATCTTCACCCAGTTGACCTCGGTACTGCGGGCGTTTTTGTCGACTTATATGGTGCGCAATATGGATTTCACCATGATGTCGCATTTTTTCAAACACGCCCTGTCCCTGCCCATGTCTTTTTTCGCCACCCGTAAAACCGGCGATATCTTCGCCCGCTTTCAGGAAAACCAGACCATCCGCGCGTTTCTCACCGAATCCACCATCACCACGGTGTTAAATCTGTTGATGGTCTTTATCTATTTCACCATTTTGTTTCTGTACAACGTCACCCTGACGCTGCTGCTGATTGCCTTTGTGATTCCGATTATGATTCTGACAGTGGCGGTCACGCCCAAGGTCAAACAATACGCCCGCGATACCTTCGCCGCCTCCACCGACGCCGAAGCGGCGCTGATGGAAACCCTGGGCGGGGTGGAAACCGTCAAGGGCATGGGCATAGAGCGCAGCATGCGCCTGAAGTGGGAGCGCAAATACGCCCACTCCCTGGGGGTGCAGTACAAGGCGCAAAAATTCGGTATCTTCGTCGGTCTCGCCAGCCAGTTGCTCAGCGCCGCCACCACCATCGTGATCCTGTGGGTGGGCGCCAATATGGTCCTGGATCAGGTGCTTTCCATCGGTCAGTTGATCGCCTTCAACGCCCTTATGGGCAGTGTGCTGGCGCCGCTGATGGGACTGGTCGGGCTGTGGAACCGGGTGCACGCCGCCGGTGTGGCCATGGAGCGGCTCGGGGACATCCTCGATATGGAGCCGGAGCAAAGTCCGGGGGATTTGGAATCGCGCATCGCGCTACCTGATTTACGCGGTGATATCCGTTTCGAGGACGTCTACTTTCGCTACGGCCAGCGGGAGACCCCCTATGTGCTGGAAAACATCAGCTTTGCCATAGGACCGGGAGAGCTTATCGCCATCGTCGGCCAAAGCGGTTCGGGTAAAACCACCCTGGCCAAGATACTGGTGGGTTTCTACCCGCCCACCGAGGGCCGGATCACCGTGGACGGCTACGACCTCAACCTCATCGACAAGGAATACTACCGCGCCCGTATCGGCTACGTGATGCAGTCGAACCTGTTGTTTTCCGGCACGGTGGCGGAAAACATCGCCACCGGCGAGGAAAACCCCGACCGCCGGCGGATTGTGGAAGTGGCGAAAACCGCCGATGCCCACGAGTTTATCAGCGCCCTGCCGCTGGCCTATGAACAGGTAGTGGGGGAGCGCGGCATGGGGCTGTCCGGCGGTCAGATTCAGCGCATTTGCATCGCCCGGGCGCTCTACCACGATCCGCGGCTGCTGGTATTCGACGAGGCGACCTCGGCCCTGGACACCCAATCGGAGAGTAACATTCTGCAGAACATGCAAGAGATACTCCGCGGCCGCACTGCGGTGGTGATCGCCCACCGCCTCAGCACCATCCGCCAGGCCGACAAGATTCTGGTGCTGTACAACGGCGCCATCGCCGAACAGGGCAGCCACGATGAACTGGTCGAGCGCCGCGGCATGTACTTTCAACTGGTGCAAAAACAAATGGCGAGCGCAAACTGATGAAACTCTACAACCCGAAAATCAAATCCGCCGCCCTGTCCTACGCCGGGGTGTTGGAAAAGGTGGAAATTTTTCGCTCAACGCTGCGTTGGGCGCCCCGGCTCGAGCGCCCGGAAATTCAAAAACTGCTCGACCAGTGCAACAGCCTGCGCGACGAAATCATGCAACTATCCCACCGCGAACGCTTTGTCGCCGCCTCCGCGGCCAAGCCCGCAGCCGCCAGCGCCAGCGAAGCGGAGCGTCGCCAGGCGCTGCTTGAGCGCAGCTTCGTCTTCGAGGGCGTGTTCGGCGAAAATCCGAAACTGCTGGAAGCCCTGGAAGTCGCGGAAAAAGCCGCGCCCACCGACCTGCCGGTGCTGATCGACGGCGAGAGCGGCACCGGCAAGGAACTGATGGCAAAAGTGATACACGCCAACGGCAACCGCGCCGACAAACCTTACATCTCCGTCAACTGCGGCGCGATTCCGGAAAACCTGCTGGAATCGGAACTCTTCGGCCATAAAAAAGGCGCCTTCACCGGCGCCACCGGCGACCGCAAGGGCAAGTTTGAAAGCGCCCACGGCGGCAGTATCTTTCTCGATGAAATCGGCGAGATGCCGCTGTTGAGTCAAGTGAAGCTATTGCGGGTACTGCAATCCAATGAAATCCAGCGTGTGGGTTCGGATCAGATAATCGAAGTCGACGCCCGGGTCGTTGCCGCCACCAACAAAAACCTGCGCCAGCTCAGTCGTGAAGGCGGCTTCAGAGAAGACTTGTTTTACCGGCTCGATGTCATTCATGTCACAGTGCCATCGCTGCGGGAGCGAGCTGATGAAATTCCGCTGTTGTGCGAATACTTTTGTGACGAAGCGGCGGAGCGCATGAATCGCACCCCGGTGAAAATGACCGGGAGGTTGACCGATTTTATATTGCACTATCGTTATCCGGGTAACATTCGCGAATTGCGGAATATTATCTACCGACTTACGTGTCTGGCCGGGGACACGGCGGACCTGGAGCACTTGCCCGAGGATATTCGTCCTGAGACTTCGGCCACTACTGCAACATCCACTGTTACAGAGTCGGCGTCGGTGAGCAAGGTACAACTTAGCAACGGAGCGCTTGGCGAGTATAAAAAAGCGGCCAGTGACCAAGCGGAGAAGGAGTTTTTACAGCAGGGGCTGCGGGAGGTGGGTGGCAGTGTTGCGGAATTGGCGCGGCGGATTGAAATGAATCGCTCGCATTTGCAAACGGTGTTGAAAAAGCATGGTCTGCAGTCGAGGGATTTTCGACCGCGGACGCATTGAGTGGTAGGGGTCATGGTAGGGGTCAGGCCTTACATTGTACCCCCTTTTTCGCTGCAGAGGGTAAGGCCTGACCCTGAATTTGCTTGACCCTGAATTTGCTGAATTCTTGCTGGTAGTTGGGTTGGTAAACGTGCCAGTAGCCGGGCCGGGGGGGTAAGGTATTTTTTTCTGCTTGCTCGTAGCAGGGGCGGTGCAAGCTGGGCGTAACTACCATTAGTGATTGTGCCTGGCTGACTTTTTAGGGTTCTTGCAGAAAAAAATACCTTACCCCCCCGACCCTCTTACGGAGAAAATTTGTACTCTTTAAAAATTCCAGCCTTAGCCCTGTGTGAGGAGCCGTGTACGGACCCAGGCGCGCAAAATCACCATCATCAACAGAGGAGAAATTAACCCAAAGAAACGGCGTGATCAAACCGGCCAAGATAATTGTCGCCTAACACGAAGCTTTGCCGAAACCTCACTTTCCAGTGGGAAACTTTTTGCCAAGGGCTGTTCCAACTACCCAAACCTGCTTGAAACAAGAATTCGCCACCCACAGCATACAAAGTGTTTTGTTCTGCCTTGAAAGGAATTTATACAAGCAGATAATGGTAAAATTTAGGTGCACAGAGCACGCCCCTTTTTGCCCCTGGCCGCGTTGCTCCTCCTCACATGGGGCCTGCCATGCAGCGTCGTCGCGCCTTGCCAGGAACAAAAATTGACGCACTCTGCATACCTAAATTTCAAACGCTTTGGGTATATTTAAGCTAGCGAGGACATTATGCTATGAAATATCTAAAGAAAGGACTTATGCTTCTTACTGCCACTGTTGTACTATCTAACTTTTCATTTGGTCAAGTCTATTACAGTTCTTCAGATTGGAATACGACCAAAGGAAACGCTGTTAGTCATTTACATTTAAATGAAATCTATGGTGATCCGGGATTTGATATTAGTAGTGCGTTAGAAGAATGGATTTTAGCCGGCTATCCGGGGACTACAACTTTAAAATCAGCCACAAGCAAATACAACTGTCATGGATATGCACATGCAAACGCTCATGCGTGGTTTAACAATGAATCGGTGTACGGTAGATTTATGGTAGATGACTACGAACAATTTACCCCAACTAAGCTGGGGGTAGGAGATAGTGAAGCAAATGTTCCATCTCAATATGGGCCAATTGCATTTTATATGCGAAAACGATCTGCATTTATTACCGAGTCTGAAAAAGAGGCGAATGAGCTAAAAATTCAAGAGAAAGTACAAGCTTTACTTAATGATACTCTTACTCCTGAAAATAAAGTCTCCGTTATATTGGCAAATTCTGAAAGTACCGTGGAGCACCATATCAAGTCCTTTCTCAAATTGTTGGATATTCGACTAACCGGAGATACAGGAGCGAAAGTGGTTTTATCCAGGCTTGAAAACGAAACGGATCAAACGTATGCAACTATATTGGTTTATATTTTGAAAGAAATCAATTATAAACCGGCGATAAATGAAATTGCACGAAGGATTCTGGAGCTGGATGAGAAATCGTATCGACTGACAGATACTATTTTGTTTTCTGCATTTGAGGAGTTGTCAAGGCCAGACAGAAAGACTTACATTGAAAAACTTAAGCAAGAAGCTAAAACGTTGCTTTAGTTTACCCTATCGTTGCATAAATTTTCGAGCTCAGGACCTTTTAGAGCGGTATTTTCAGGGCCGCGCGCAGATTTTTCTAACCGGAGCATAGCTATCCCTATGTGAGGATTAGAAAAATTGAG
>JARROD010000267.1:0-5328 GCA_037384225.1 Exilibacterium sp. | reverse complement strand
TTTAAAGATCCGGGCGGCGCGGTCACCGGAGTCGTGTTGCCCACAGGTAAGGCCAGAGAGAAGATCGATTTTAACGGCGTTGAACTCGATTGCTCGATAGTTGACGCGGGAACTCTGTATACCTATGTAAGAGCCGCGTCAGTTGGACTGCGCGGTGATGAGTCACCCTTGGCGCTCGACGACGACAGGGCATTCAAGGCGTTGATAGAATCGCTGAGAAGCGTTGTTACACGGCATGTTAACGGTTGTCTGGAAGATAACCGAAAAATACATGCCGGTAACGTAAAGGTAGCGATAGTCTCCGACCCCGACGACCTTGAGCCTTCGGGATCGGTGTGTGATATTGTTTCCCGCATCATCAATCCTGTAAAGACCCATAAAGCCTTTGCCATTTCCGGCGCAGTCTGTCTCGGGGCTGCGGCCTTTCTAGACGGTACGCTGGTCAATGAGATCGTAACATTGCGCGGTTCGGGTGATAGCGTTAGAGTTGGCCATCCGAGTGGTGTGATGGAGGTAATAACACGGCGGGTGCGGCGGGGAGGTGATATTCATATTCACGCTGCAGAAGTGCATCGCAGTGCAAGGATTTTAATGAAGGGAACGGCGTTTGTCTCTCTTTAAAAAATGTGATGTGCCCGGAGATGAAAATTGGATTAAGGATGGTATGGAACAGGAAAATAGTAACTGCAAAATGTTAGAGGCGACCTATCTCTCCTTGGAGGATATTGATCAACAGTTTATCAATCAGTGGTGTGAACTGGAATCCTGCGCTGTAGAAGACAATGCGTACCTGTCTCCGTATTTTATTCTCCCGGCGATTAGGTATTTATCCGGCAAGAAAAACATCTATATTGCTGCCGTATTCTCCACCTCATCCAACGAAAAACGCTTATGTGGTCTCGGCATTTTTAACTACTGCAAGGGCAATTGGGCTTTTCCTTTACCGCATATGATAGCTTTTAAGTCTGTTCACTCATTCTTAAGCGGTCTACTTATTGACAAAATGGGGGCCGGTGCGACTGTGGAAAAATTATTTTCCTTCCTGCGCTCCGCCCATCCAAGAGTCTATGGCGTCAGTTTTGCGGAGCTGCCTCAGCCCGGGAAACTAGGTGAGTTATTGATGTCCCAGACGGGGAAAAACGGTGTAAATTGGTTTGAAAAGAGCAACAAACTGCGAGCCTGCCTCTGTATTCGTCTCAAGGTGGAAGAAGAAGGGTGGGACAGTCATATCTCATCGAAGCGGCGCAAAAACTACCGGCGCTCGATCAGGGGGCTGAGTGCCCGCGGCAACGTAAGTTGGAATTTGATTGCGGGATCAGAGGTGACTACAAATCATATCGACAACTTTCTGCGCCTGGAACACGCGGGCTGGAAGTCGACACAAAATTCATCGCTTTTATCCAAGCAAAATCACGAACAGTTTTTTAAAGAAATGGTGAAAGGTTTCTTTGGTTGTTACAAGATTTTTTTCTCGGAACTGGCACTCAACAACGACGTAATCGCCTCAACCTGTAATCTCATTGGCGGCCGCACCGGCTTTGCTTTCAAGATTGGTTGGGATGCGGGTTTACAGGAGTTCAGTCCCGGTATTCTTAATGAAATGGAATTTCTCAAAAATGTGGATGCCTCTAAACTATCAATCGATGAAATCGACAGTGGCGCCGACGAATCTTCATTTATCAATAGCTATTGGCCGCAACGGAAACAACTGGTGTCCGGTATTTTTTCTTTTGGTTTTAGTGCTTTTGGGGTGCTGAAAATCATAGATTATTTGCGCGGGGTTAAACGTGCACTTAAACAGTTGCAGAGTAAACAGCGGCAAGGCAAGCAAGTAAAGACAAGCAAGAACAAAATAAAAAAATAACGGCAGTCTGACATAGTAATAGAGGGGCAACGTGAAGGATTCGAGTAATGCAGTACACACCCATAGCGCGGTGGTTTTATCCTGTAAAGGCGGTGATCAGGGTGATTTGGGGCTTGTGCGTTCTCTGGGGCGCGAAGGGGTGCCGGTAGTGTTTGTAACCGAAAATCCCAGGGCGCATTCGCTTGCTTCAAAATATATCGACAGCAGCATTTTTGTCAATTCGTTTAAGGCAAATCCGCGGCAAGTGATTGACAAACTGGTTGCCTATGCGCGCGATCGGGTACACAAGCCGGTGCTTTTTCCTACGGCGGATCCGGATTTGGAACTGGTGTCTGAATATCGGGATGACTTGAGCGAACACTATCACTTTACCATGCCGAGCCGGAAAATTGTTGAGACTTTTCTGGATAAAAGTCGGTTCTTTGGTTTCGGGCAGGAAAAATTCTTCCCCCTGCCCGCTACATTCACTCCCTCCCCGGAACAGAGCATTGAAACGATTGCGGCCAGGGTTGATTACCCCGCTATTCTCAAGCCCTTAAACCCTAAGGCCTGGTCCAGAGGCCGCATCCAGGAAATGGTGAACAGCAAAAAAGCCCTGGTTGTAGACAGCGCCGATGAGCTGGTGCAGCGATTCAATGCCATTGCCGCTTATGATAGCAGTATGGTAGTCCAGGAATATATTCCGGGACGCGACGACCGCCTCTACTCCGTTCATATCTATATGGGTAAAAACGGCGAACCGTTGGGCAGTTTCGTCGGCAGAAAAATCAGAACCTATCCGGCCTACGCGGGTATTGGGTGTTTCGTTATCAGTGAATTCAATCAGGCACTGGTGGATATCAGCGTTGATATTCTGCGCAAGTCCGCTTACCTTGGGCTTGCTCTTTTGCAGTTTAAAAAGGATCCTGACTCGGGGCGGTTTGTACTACTGGAAATAAACGCGAGAACCAGTTCCTGGAACCAACTGGCGCTGGTTTGCGGGGTGAATCTGCCTTACATGGCTTATCTGGATGTGCTTGATAAGCCTGTTCCGACGGCAAGCGCGCAGCGCAACGACGTTAAATATATTTATTTTAAACCGGATGTGATTGCCTTGTCCGAATACCGGAAAACCGGCGATTGGAGTTTCTCGAGCTGGATTAAGTCGTATTCCGGGCGCAAGACCTTTCAGCTATTTTGCATCGATGACCCCTTTCCGTTTATCAAGGTTTTTGGTCGTGATTTGCAGTCTTTCTTTGGAAGTTTATTGAATAAATTGTTTAGGTTTCGCTAGCAAAATAAAGCCTCGTTCATCGTTTCGCCCGGATCGATTGGCACCTTTTAATGCACGAAACGATGAACGAGGCCTAAAGGGCCGTATATCTCGATAAACCTACCCTTTGCCCTTTTGGGCCAACGTATGGTGAGAAACTCAGCTTTCAGGAAGCTTTATCCTGAAACTGCAACTTCGCCAGCTTTTGATAAAGTTCGGAATTCGACAGCAGCCACGCATGGGTGCCAACCGATACCAGTTGACCATTGTCCAGCACAGCAATTTTGTCCGCATGTAGAATAGTTGCCAGGCGGTGGGCGATGATAATGGTAGTGCGGTTGCGCATCAGTACTTGCAAAGCCTGCTGTACATAGTATTCGCTCTGCGCGTCCAGCGCACTGGTGGCCTCGTCCAGTAACAATATGGACGGGTTTTTTAAAATAGCGCGGGCTATGGCGATACGTTGCTTTTGTCCTCCCGAAAGCCTGACACCCTTTTCACCCAGATTGCTTTTGTAGCCTTCCGGCAATTTCATGATAAATTCGTGGGCATAGGCCGCTTTGGCCGCGGCGATCACGTCTTCATCGCTCGCGTCGGGGTTACCATAGCGGATATTGTGGCTGACATCGGCAGTAAACAGCGCCGGCTGTTGCGGCACCAGCGCCATATGTTGGCGCAACACCTGCGGAGAGAGGGTACGGATATCCACGCCCCCCAGCGCAACCTGCCCCTCCTGGGGATCGTAAAAACGCTGCAGCAGCTCAAACAGGGTCGATTTTCCCGCTCCCGAAGGGCCTACCAGTGCCAGAGATTTGCCCTTTTCAACGGTCAAAGACAAGTGCTCCACGGCTGCCTGGTCGGGTCGGGAAGGGTAGTGGAAAGTTACATTTTTAAACTGTAGTTCCGGTTCCAGTGAGCGGTGACCGGCCAGTTGTATTTCCGGGGGCCGGATTGGGCTGCTCACCTGCAGCAGCTCCAACAGTCTTTCGGTGGCGCCGGCGGCCCGTTGTAGCTCGCCGTAAACCTCTGAAATGGTAGCGACCCCCATGGCCATCATAATGGCGTAAAACACAAAAGCCCCCAGTTCTCCGCCACTCATACGGCCACTCAGTACATCGTTGCCACCTACCCAGAGCATACAGGCGATGGCGCCGAAAATCAGAAAGATCACCACTGCTATCAGGGAGGCGCGCTGGAGAATACTGCGTCGTGCAATGCGAAAGGCTTTTTCCACCTCGCCGGCAAAGGTCTGATTTTCACTGACTTCCTGAGTGTAGCTTTGTACCGTTTTAATGTGCTGAATAGCCTCGCCGGCATAGGTACCCACATAGGCAATGCTGTCTTGGCTCTCACGTGACAGCCCTCTGACCTTGCGGCCGAACAACAGGATCGGCAGTAACAGCAGGGGCACGCACGCCAGCACTATAAAGCTGAGCTTTAAATTGGTAATCAATAGCATTATCAGGGCGCCACTGAAGGTGAGGCTGCTGCGCAGTGCCATGGAGAAGGAAGAGCCTATAATCGACTGCAGCAGGGTGGTATCGGTGGTCAGGCGGGACATAATGTCGCCGCTGCGGTTGGATTCGAAGTAGCTGGGGTGGAGATAAATCACATGCTCGAATACGGCTTTGCGAATATCGGCACTGACTCTCTCGCCGAGCCAGGACACCAGATAAAAGCGGGTAAAGGTGCCTATGGCGATCAGCAGCGTCAGCCCCAGAAGTAACATGACGGAAGTGTTGAGCTGGGTCGCAGATTGATTGTTAAATCCTTGATCGATCAGTATGCGTACTCCCTGGCCGACGGAAAGACTGGCTCCGGCGGTGAAAACCAGTGCGATGACAGCACCCACCACTGTTTTCCTGTAGGGGCGGACGAAACGTAAAAGTTCCAGCAAAATAGAGAGTTTTTTTGTGGAAGCCGCAGTGTTTGTCATAATTTCCTAATATTCGGTGGGAACGGACGTCAATGATACCGTAACTCGGACTGGAAGGTAGGTAGATAGGGGGTGTTTACAGGATGGCTCGTTTAGAAACGTTTTTCCTCCTGGCAACGCGGCCATCAATTGGCAACTATTTCCACTTAACTCATGAGTTCGAGAGTCAGGAGTTCTCCATAACCGGCTATCGTGTAGGTTGGACTGAGGAATGAAGCCCAACATTGCAGACTATTCGACACGATTTTGGTGAAACATGCCACGGAGAGGTTGGGC
>JARROD010000266.1:0-5340 GCA_037384225.1 Exilibacterium sp. | reverse complement strand
TAGACGGTTCGCCCTTAATCCCACACCCTCACCGGCTGGGCCGGGCTCGCCGCGTAAAAGAAACCAGTGAAAAACATTATGGAGACCAGTCTACCCGCGGCTTATTCGTTGCCGCTGTTTAACAGACTCTCCAACGTGCTACTCAAAAACGAAGCGCTGTCCTGCAAACTGCGCACAATGTTTTCCATAGCGATAAACTGCGCCGTGAGCCGCTCATGATAAGCCTCTGTGCGCCGATCCAGGGTATCCTGATCATCGTCCAGCTTATCGAGATCGCTATCGATACTATCTTCACGGGTATCGATCACACCGGCGGATTTGAGAAAACCGTCGATCACCCGCGACAGCTCATCGCCAAAGCCGCGGGAAATATTAACCGTGGCAGTGGTGGCGCCGGGTTTTATCGTCAGGCTGAGCCCGGAGGGGTCCGTATTCAGCGCCGGCAGCAAAATGTTGCCGTAACCGAACCCGGCCACACCGTCAATGGTGCCCACCACATCGACACCGGCGGTCGAGGTGGAGCTGGTATCCAACCCCAGATCGGTGGCCAGTTGCGCGTCGGCGGCGGTAATGGCAACGGTAGAGTCGGAGCCGTAGGCGCTGGAAGTAATGACAAAGTGGTCGGTGTCGAAAGCCACTTCCACTTCGGTGCCCGCCGCCTGTAAATTGGTGTCGCCGTTGATCAGCGATTGCAGCGCACCGGCCAGTTCATCGGCGGAGTTGTAAGTCGCCTCCGGAATGCTCAGCAGATTGGTTTCGACACCGTTGACCTTGATGGTAAAGCTGTAACTTTTACCGGTGCTATCGAGGGGAAACACCTCGGTAATGGCGCCGCCGGTCAGGTAACCCTGGGCCGGATCGGTGCTGATAACAACGTCGTAACTGCCCGCCACGGTCACATCATTGTAGCTGTTGACCACCACTTTATCGGCGCTGGATCCGGTGCTGGGGGCGAACAGATTTTTGACCAGGTCGTAGTTATTGGCGATGGCGTCGCTGAACTCATCTTCCTCGATACTCAGGGTGCCGTCCAGTTCAGTGCGGATGCCGGCGTTGCTGAGATTGGTGAAATCCGCATCCAATCCCGGAATGGCGTCGGCGATCAGGCCGCGAATCTGCGAGGGAACCGATTTCGCCAGGGAGTCGTTGTGCAGACTACCGTAGTCGTCTTCCTCTTCGTTGTAACCGATCAGGGGTTCCAGCGCTTCCAGGAATGTGTTGTAGGCGTCGACAAAGTCCCGAATGACCTGTTCGCCGGCGCTGGTGTCGTCGGAGATGGTGACATTGGTGGTCTCCCCCGGCGCGGCCTTGCCGAGGGTAAACTCGAACCCCGGCACGATGTCATCGATGCTGTTGCTGTCGCGGTTGACGGTCAGGCCGTTAACCTTGATCTGCGCGTCCTGCCCGGTTTGATTCTGGGTCAGTTGCTGAGCGCTTTCGTTAAAGGCAAACCGGGACAGATCATTGGCGTCGGTGTTGGTCGGGCTGCCGCCGTCTTCGGCAACGCTGATCTCCAGTTGGTTGGTCAACCCGGAGGGCGCCGACAACAGCAGTTTGTAGGCGCCGCCGTCTTCCACCACCACCGCCTGGACACCGAAATCGGCGTCGTTGATCGCCTTGGCCAGACCGGTCAGGGAGTTGTTGGTATCGTCGATGGTGATGACCTGGGAGCTTTTTTCACCGTCCACCGTAAAGGTGGTGGGCGGGTCGTCCCACTCGCCAAAGCGAAACGTCAAGGTGCCCTTGCCCACCGCGTCTGAAGGGTCGGCAAAGGTGGTCGAAGACAGCGATTGGGCCTGGGCTATGGCCAGCACTTCGAAGGCGTAATCGCCGGTAAGCGCCTCGGCCTCCAGACTCACCGGCACCAGCGTCGAACTGTCGCTGAAAGAGGCGCTCTTGGTGTTGAAGGTGTCGGCGTTGGAAAGCAATTCGCCGGCGTCTTGAAGGGTGGACAATGCGCTGCGCAGCAGCCCATAGTCGGATATCTGGGTTTCCAGTTTCTCCCGCTTGGTGTCTATGCGCTCCTGGGTGGGCGCTTTTTCGACTTCCACCAGTTGCTCGACCAGCGCCTGGGTATCGATACCTGAACCCGCGCCCAGCAGGTTGACGATATTCTGCATCGGTAGTACCTCCGAAAACAGACTTCAGGGCAGCGCTAAAACAACCTTTTACAGCGGTTGTGTTAGCGCTGCCCTTCAGCCGTGCGCATTCACCAAATGTATTGGTTCGTCGTTTTTCAAGTTCCGTGCCAGTTGCAGAAAAATATCCTCGGGAATTTGCCGGATCAGTTCTCCCGACGCGCGGTCGGTCACCCGGATCACCGTGCGGCCGGAGTCATCGTCGATACTGAATTGCAGATCCCGCTTCACCTGCTGCACATAATCATTGATATCCGCAACCGCTCCCTTCAGATCCTGCACCTGTTCTGACTGCTTCGGTGCATTGACGTCGATTTTGGTGTTATTGCTATTGTCCTTTTCCGGCAATTTATTGCCGCTTTCGGCAGTCCCTGTCTTGCCGGCCCTGTCGACAGGATCATGCGATGGAGCAGATTTAACCGCTGCTAGCTGAGGGGGTAACTGTGTCGGTCTCACGTCATTCATTGGGTTATTCCTCACTCCTGGAATCAGGGGCCCGTCGTCGGGCCCCTGAGTTTAGGAGCTGGCCGCGCCCTTATTGCAGCAGTGACAACACTTGCTGCGGTCGGGCATTGGCCTGCGCCAGTATTGCCGAAGACGCCTGCTGCAGTACCTGGGACCGGCTCAGGGCCGCGGTTTCCGCCGCAAAGTCCGCATCCAGAATCCGCGATCGCGCCGCGGAGCTGTTTTCCGATACGTTCGACAGGTTGGAGATGGTGAAATCCAGGCGGTTGTTGACCGCACCGAGATCGGAACGGATGCTGTTAATGGTATCCAGCGCCGTGTCGATCACATCGATGGCCTTCTGGGCATTGGCCTGGGTGTCCACACTGATGGAGGCCAGCGCGGTGCCGAAGGAGCCTTCACCGAGGGTGTTGGCTTCAACCAGCCCCAGCCGCGCCAGGTCGGTGGTGCCGGCGGTTTGATCCCCCAGTTCAATGCTGATCGGATTGCCGTTGGTGCTGGTCAGTTTAAGACCGGCGTTGGCGTCCACCTTGGTGGTGGCGAAAGCCGAGGCCGCGCCACTGGTGAGGCTGGTTGAAGAGGTCACCAGCACACCGGCGGTCGTGGCGAAGGTTTCGCGGAAGGTGGCGCCGACAAAGCCGGCCGCCGCGCCCGATTGAATGGCACTCACCGCCGCCGCCGTGGCACCGGCCAGGGTGATGGCGCCCTGATCCGAGGAGAGCACGATGTTCTGACCGTTGACCCGTGCCGAAACACCGGTGAGGTCGGTATTGTCATTGAAGGCGTTGGCGATATCGGCCAGGGTGCGCAGACCGCCGCTGGAAGCCTGCAGGTCGATAACCACACCGTTCAGACTCAACTGATCCTGAGCGCTACTGGAGGCGAAGGCGCCGGCGCTACCCAGGGTGATACCGGTCATGTCGATCGTCAGCTCGGAGAAAGCATTGGCCACCACGCCGGTCTGGTCGCTGACGTCGTTGATCGCATCGATTTTGCCCACCAGGCTGTCGGTGTCGGTGTTGTCGATCTCGACCCCGTTGATGCTCAGCTCACCTACGCCCAGCGCTGCATTAGCACCCGCCGCGCCGGTGGCTACCAATCCCACGCCTTCAATGACACCGGCGGTCTTGGATTCCCTGAAGCCAAGGTGGGCCAGGTCGAGCAGATCCCCGGTGGCGCCGCGCTCAACGGTGATCGGATCGCCGCTTTCGGAGGTCAGGATAATCTGCGCCCGCTGGGTTGTGGAAGCGCCACCGGTAACGCCGCCGGCGTCGGTCAGGGTAATGTCCTGGGCATCCTGGGCACTGATGCTCAGTTTGCCGTCGCTGCCGATGGTGGCGCTGACAACACCGCCGGTGGTGGCATTGACCTTGTCGACAAAGTCATCCAGAGAGGTGGTGTCGGTGATCACAAAGGACTGCACATTGCCGGCGTTGTCGTTGACGGCGATGGTCACCGAGGAGGTACCTTCCAGAATACCGGTGCCGACGGTGGAGGCGGTCAACTCGACCACGGAGGAAGCCTCGACACCGTTGACATTGGTGTTGATATTGTCGATCAGGTCCTCCATATTACTGCCGGTGGTCAGGGCGCCGAGCTGTTGGCCGTTGATCAGTACATCGTCCTGATCCAACGCGGTCGTAGAGATCGCCTGATCGAGTTCAGCCCCGAGCACATCGGCACTCAGTGAGCCCAGCCCCAGGGTTTTGGAATCCACCGCCTGAACTTCAAAGCCAATAGTCTGGTTGGCTTCGGCGCCTACCTGGAGTTTAACTTCGCCCTGGGTACCGTCGAGCAGGGTCTGGCCGTTAAAACTGGTGGTTTCCGCAATCCGGTCCAGTTCCTCCACCAATTGCTGTACCTCCGCGTCCAGGGTGGCGCGACCGGCATCATCAAAGATACCGTTCGCGGACTGAATTGCCAGCTCCCGCATACGCTGCAAAATATTGGTACTCTCACTCAGGGCACCCTCAGCGGTCTGAATCAGGGAGATACCGTCGTTGGCGTTTCTCACCGCTTGATCCAAGCCGCGGATCTGTGACGTCAGGCGGTTGCTGATAGCCAAACCCGCCGCGTCGTCAGCCGCCTTGTTAATACGCTTACCCGAGGATAAACGTTCCGATGCTCTATCCAGCTCCGCACCTGAACTGACCAGCTGCCGCTGGGCGTTCAGCGAAGCCACGTTGGTATTGATGAATAATGGCATTTGTTCCTCCTAACGCAATGTTAGTCGTTATTTCTCGTCCGCCAGACACAGCTAGCCCGAAGTAGAAGTTATTAGCTCAGCAAGCTTTGAGCGCTTCTAGTTCTAGGTATCGACCGGCGGAAAAATAACTTTAGTGGGATAAGGCGTCACAAACGCACTGGAAGGTAGTGTTGCGTGACAAACTATCTATTTGATTTTTATGGGTTTTATTTATTTTTGAATAGAAGTGTAAAGTTCGATAGCAAAATTCTCTAAGGTTTTCAGTCACTCTCCGCTTTTACAGCCCCTATTACAGACACGAGAATAGCTTGGAGACGTTGCATACCCCCAGTATACTTTGGTCTATGAGCCACAACAACGATATTAGGCACGGAAGGCATTGCGTCTTTCTGATGCATGTGCATTTAGTCTTTGTAACCAAATACCGGCGTGAGGTATTCACCAAAGCAATCATCGAGGACCTGCGCGGCATCTTCGCCAGCGTCTGCACCGACTTCGAGGCGGAACTCGTGGAGTTCGACGGCGAGGACG
>JARROD010000265.1:0-5341 GCA_037384225.1 Exilibacterium sp. | reverse complement strand
CCACCATGCGCAACCTGTTGGAGTTGCGCGAGTTACAGCAAAGCCGGTTGCAACAGGCACAGCGACAATATCAAGCGCGGCGGGAACTCCAACAACAGTACCGCTTGTGCGGTATCGTCTACCGCAGCGATGCCATGCAGCGGTTGCTGGAAACCGCGGTGCAGGTGGCCAGGGCCGATGTGCCGGTGTTGATTACCGGACCCAATGGCGCCGGCAAGGAAAAAATCGCCGAAATTATCCAGGCTAACTCCCCGGTACATGACGGCGCCTTTATCAAGGTCAACGCCGGAGCGCTGCCAAAAGAACTGATGGAAGCTGAATTGTTTGGCGTCGAGGCCGGCGCGTTTACCGGCGCCACCAAACAGCGTATCGGGCGTTTTGAAGCCGCTGACGGCGGCACGCTGTTTCTGGATGAAATTGGCAACCTGCCAATAGAAGGCCAGATCAAACTATTGCGCGTACTGCAAACCGGAGAATACGAGCGTCTGGGCAGCGCCCGAACCCACACCACCCGGGTGCGCCTGATCAGCGCCACCAACGCCGATCTGCAGGTGGCGATAACCCGGGGGGAATTTCGCCAAGACCTGTTTTACCGTCTCAATGTCATAGAGCTGCGTCTGCCGCCGCTGGCGCAGCGCCCGGAGGATGTGTTTCCCCTGGCCCAGTGTTTTCTGGACGGCCGCAAAACCCTGGCGCCGGATGCGGTAAAACGGCTGGAAAAATACCCCTGGCCCGGCAATGTCCGCGAGTTGCAAAATACCATGCAACGGGCGGCGTTGCTGACCCCGGGCGACACCATTAAAGCCGAACACCTCGGTCTCGTCGTCTCCGGCCCCGCACCGCGAAAAATTAACGTCGAACCCACCAGGGATATGCTGCGGCAGGCGCTGGAGGACAACCGCGGGGTCGTCTCCCAGGCCGCCAGCCAACTGGGGTTAAGCCGGCAGGCCTTTTATCGGCGGCTGGAAAAATTCGGAATCGATTATTGATGCGACTGTCACTTGAAGCCAAGATAGTATTCTCCTGGATGGCGGCGCTGCTGGCGTCGATTGCCATCGTTACCTGTTGGTGGATCATCGGCAGCATATTGTGTACACCAATTTCGAAGCCCGCCATTTGCTCAACCAGGGCAGAGCACTGCTGGGGGTAAAGCTGGAACAGGCACTCCACAACAGCCATCCGGCCGTGCGGGAATTGATCGCCAGCGGCCGCGATGGCCTGGTGACACTGGAAATCGATGCGGAAATCCACACCTATCACCTGAGCCGGGGGAGCTTTAATTTCAATTCCCAGCGACACGAACTCTATCTGTTCAAACAAATGACGCGGGAAATCAACCGCCGCGAAGTGGGCATTTGGAAAAAAGTAATCCGCCTGATCAGCCATGAACTCAACAACTCGCTCGCCCCCATTTCCTCCATGGCTCATTCCGGCAAAATATTGATCGACAGCGTCGCCAATAGCGCCGCTGCTTCTGATAATGCCGCTGCCAAAAATGCCGACAGCTGGGAAAAACTCACGCGTATCTTCGATACCATTTCAGAGCGAAGCTGTCACCTGTCTGATTTTATCTCCGGCTATGCGGGTTTTGCCAAATTACCGGCTCCCAGGCCTACCTGGATAGACTGGCGGGAATTTATTGGTAAGCTGCAGTTGCACACACGCTTTCACCTGGACGGTCCCTTGCCGCAACATCCGGGATGGGGCGACCCGGTCCAATTGGAACAGGTGATGATCAATCTGATCAAAAATGCCCATGAAGCCGGCGGTGCCGCCGAAGCGGTGAAGGTCTCCATCGCCGCCACTCCAACCGCCGTGCGGGTGGAAGTCACTGATCGCGGCAGCGGCATGCCGGAGAATGTGTTAAAACAGGCGCTGCTGCCTTTTTATTCGACCAAAACCCAGGGCACTGGCCTGGGGCTGGCGTTGTGCCACGAAGTGATCGAGGGGCATGAAGGCTATATCAACTTCCGCAATCGCCAGGGTGGCGGTCTGCGGGTGAGTTTGTTTTTGCCGCTGCCAGCGACAGCGCTGAAATCGGTATAGGTTTCAAACTTTGTACCCGGTCCATGGGATTAAACTGCTAAAGGGAAGCGCCACTTTTGCGAACTATCTGATTCCAAGTGGCTCAATTCGTGGTGTACAACTGTGTGTCTATGAGTTGACATTGCTAACAAATAGAGACATTCTACCAGAGTCTGCGAACTTAAATAAAAATTGAAATTTACGGAATGTTTTTTTAAACGACGTGCAAATTAACGCGAACTTGATGTTGTGTTAATTGTTGTTTGGGAGTAGGGACAGCGTATATCAAAATGTATGGAAAAATTTCTGATTTTTTGTCAGTTTTCCCCGGTTTGTTATCTTTTATTTTATTTTCTTTTTCTATCCAGAGTAACGTTTTTTCTCAAAAAACTATTTATAAATCATTAAAAAATAAGACCATGTTGCTGGCATTTTTTTAATCCAATACGTGGGTTTGCTGGGGTTTATATGGAGACGTTTATGTTTCGGAATAACGCACTGAAATGGATTTTTGTCCTTAGTTTTTGGGTGTCGCCACTGCTGTATTGCCTGTCTGTCAACGAAGCTGTCGCCGACGATGACTACAACCTGGCAATTCCCGGCGATTACAAAATGCCGGGCTTTGTGACAGGGCGAAGTGTTGTTTCAGATACTGGAACAGAAGTCATTGATCCATTTAGCGGCTTGTTAAAATTAAATTACCAGGACTTGGTTGTTCCCGGTAATGGCGGCCTTGATATTGTCGTGCAGCGCTATTATAACAGCGTTCAGAATCCAAGCGTTGCCGCCGGTTCCGCACTAAGGGGAAGGTCTGTCGTCGGTATTGGTTGGGATATGCATTTCGGGCGGGTTTTTCCGCATGAGGGTAACCTCATCGGCGCCAACGATACACCCTCTGCCTGTAAAATCAACAACGTCAGTTCAAAGTGGAACCCTGTATTGGAACTGGCTGATGGCACACGAAAACAATTGGTTAACGACGATTCTTCTGACTATTCGTTTACCACTGATGATTTTTGGAAGGCAACCTGTTTGCCCACATCGGAAAACAAAGGCGCTGGTGGATTAGTTGTCTATTCTCCCGATGGTTTGATCTATGTATTTGCCGATTTCGGCTATCCCACAGGTTTTGACACCAGTAAACGCGCCTATTTTGTCACCCGAATTGAAGATGCCAATGGCAATACACTTGAATTTGAGTATGAAAATGTTTATCCGCAGAATCAATTAGGTATTCAGCACGCCGTAGTGACTAAGGTCTCTGCCAGCGATGGCCGGATTGTCAATTTTGATTATACCGATATTGATAACGAGAACGCGCTGCTATCCGGTGTGAAAGCCTATGGTAAAAGCGTCAGTTATCACTATGACAAGGTGGATGGGGACGATTCTGAATACGCGTTAATGCGTGTCACCCGCCAAGATGGGTCATCGTGGAAATATGCCTATTATCCGCTGTCTGAAGTCGGATCCGGAACTGCGTTTTCCGACCCGCCGGGATGGAAATCCATAAAAACCATAGAAAATCCCTACGGCGCTATCACCACCTATACTTATGACCTAATTGATTTCGATGGGGCAGGTGTCGCGGGTGAAATTTCATCGGTTATCACAAAGGAAACCAGAGGCAATGTCAATAGTTCAGGCAGGTGGGAATATACCTACACACCGGGGCAGTCCTATGACGAAACACAGATAAAAAGCGACCAGGATTGTGTTATTTACCGACACCGGGGGCAACAAAGTCTTCCCGATCCGGTAGGGGGGATCGTTGAAGATCTCTGGCGCAAAGGGACTTTGCTAAATAAATTCCTGCTTAATAAATCCTGTTCCACGGTTTTGCAGGAAGAGTCGTATGAATGGGGTGGCCTGTATATTTCCGCACAAAACGAAATACGCCCATTACCCCTTGCGGTTGCAAAAAATACCTATAGCCCACTCTTGATCAAGAAAACCATTGAGCGCAAAGGTACCACTTATATTACGCAATACTCAGAGCATGATAACTATGGTAATCCACAAAAAATAGAAGAATCACAGGATAATCAAAAACGTACCACGCATCGTACTTTCACCCTTCCTGATGATGTCTGGATGCCACACTTGGTGGATACAGAAAGTATCGAAGGGATAGCAGGCCAGATTGATAATGACTACTATGACAATGGTAACTTATCCGCCAGCAATGTATATGGTGCGAAAACGACTTACACATATCATAACGCCTCGGGAGAGATAAAAACGATTAAGGACCCCAATGGCAATATCACCGAGTATAACGATTACTATCGAGGGGTTGCCCGGAGCATTACGCGCCCGGAAAACGTCACCATTACACGTGTTGTCGACGACTATGGCAACTTAGAGTCGGAAACGATTGGTACCGTCACCACAGCCTATAGTTACGATGCCTTAAACAGGCTTAAGTCAGTAGCGACACCACGGCAGGACGACAATAATGTTAGCGTTGATTATGCCTATACGGGCGCGGGTCTGCTGCGAACCGTGACACGGGGCCCATTAATACAAGAGTATGAATACGATGGTTTGGGCTCTTTAGTTGCCCGGCGGGCCAAAGGTGAAGAAACTATTACCGTTACTGCACAGTATGATCAATTAGGTAGGCGTACGTTTGTCACTTATCCGAATCAAACCGTAGGTACGGAAACAATTTACGATGCGCTGGGCAGAGTTGAAAAACGCTTAAACCCGGATAGTAGCGCAATAAACTATAGCTATATTGCCGGTGATAAAGTGCGGGTGGTGGATGAGGAACAAAAAACTACAGATTACACCTATCTCTCTTATGGCGGTTCGGGGGAGCCTTGGCTGGTTAAGATAGAAGCCCCTGAAAATGTGACAACTACAATTGCTCGCCATGTCAATGGGTTAATCGATACCGTGACCCAAAATGGAGTTGTTGTCGATTACAGTTACAATGATCGATGGCAATTACACTCGGAGACGCGTCCGGAAACGGGTGTCACCATCTATGGCCGAGATAAAAACGGTAACATGACATCGAAACAGGTGGGAGCTTCCCCTGTTACCCTATACAAATATGATGGGCTAAATCGACTGGATTTTATTGATTATCCGGATGGCACACCGGATATAGATTATGACTATGATAAGCGCAGTAATCTCAAATTATTAAGCAAGGGGAATCTGGTATGGCGCTATCAATACGATGACAACAGTAATTTAAAGGAAGAAAAACTGAGTTATCAGACGCAGCAATTTATTCTTGCCAGAAGCTATAATGCCAATGATGCCGTGTCTGGTTTAACCTACCCCAATGGTGAAGCCATTGCTT
>JARROD010000264.1:5363-8413 GCA_037384225.1 Exilibacterium sp. | reverse complement strand
GTTTTGGACCCCGGAATCAATTCGATATTGTTTTGTTGCGAAAAGTCGGCCAGCGTCTCCAATGTTCCTGGATTGGGCAGCACCTCCCGCCTTTGCTTGATCAAGGAGCTGACTTGGCCCTCGATTTCCCTTTGCTCACGCACACTCACTGCCAACACGCGGCGGGCGTCTTCTTTAGTGAGCTGTCCGCACAACGCGGGTTGCCGCAGGGCGATACGATTGGCATCTTTGATTTCTCCGGTGCCATGGCGTTTGCCGAGACCGAACAGGGATTCTATGGCGTCTGTGCTGATCGGTAATCCCGTTTTGTCTACCTTGAGGGCCTTGGCGATAGCGAACTGCGCCTGTAGCCATTGCCAAAACCCCTTTCTCACTGACGAGCGGGGTGGAATGGTTTTGATAAGTTGTGTACATCGCCGGTAAGTTTTACGATTGAGTCCCTCGGTTTTCAATATTTTCTGACATGCCAACAACGGTCTGGCGTCGCGAACAAACCGATTGATAAAGGGTTTACATTCCGGCAGGGTATCCAGACTGTCGCGCAACTTTGCCAATACGCTGCCTTCGGCCGCCGCCCCCGGCGGCGAGTGACTCAATAACTGTTCCGCCCAGGCCACCAGACGATGGAGGTTCATAAAACGCGCTTTCACCGATACCTTGGGTGGCGCCAGACAGGCGAGTACCGTTTGTTTAAACTGCTTTGAAATATCACCACACGCTGATAGAAAAACGTCAAACAGGGGATGCTCACCGTATGCCTGTTTGAACAGATTGGCGATTTTGTGGGAGAGATCGTCAATACACAGACTGGGTGATCCCTGTTCACTCAAAAGCCGGGCGGCTTTACCCAGATCGGTTCCTCCATCCTTGAGAAAGGCAGCCGGGTGCCCGGTAACCGCCATCACTTTGGCGAGAAAGGCGGCGATGAGTTCTCCCGTCCAGGAGGTAGCCACGGCAACGGCCACACAGTGGACGTCTTGAACAGTGGGCGCTTTGCGCCCCTGGTGGTGCTGGACATCGAGCGCGAGTACGGAGAGTATTTTGCCGGCGCCCAAGCCGATGCTGAGATCGATCATCCAGATAAAACCATTATTCCCCGGCTTGTCGGCAACGGCAAAGGTTGTGCACAACTCACTGACTTTTTCGATCTTGACGATCGATAAGCGGGTGACCCAATTGACAATGGTTTGCGCACAGGGCGCTTTGGGGATTCCCAGGTAGGGGCTCAGCACGCGCAGCACCCGCGAGACGGCACGGTACCCGATACGCGCTACCGTAAACAGTTGCAAGGCGATATAGACCAGATCGGCTTTATGCTGGACAGGATGCGGCGGTTGTTTCCGGCGCAGAGCGTCGAGTTCGCTCCTCGCCTGCCTGGCGGCTTTTTTGTGCTCGTCACGCTCTTTTTTTAATCGTCGATTTTCCTTTTTCAGATAACGCGCTTTTTCTCCACGATCATTGGCTTTTTGCTTCCATTGCTCCCGGCTTTGAATTATTTTTGAGAGGCGACTCATTCTCTATCCAAACAGAAATTAAAATGCCGGCATGCTAATTCCTGCTATCATCGACAAAATACGTATTTATCCCCATATTCTCACGAACATGAGCGATATCCATTCAATAATGTGAACCCATTGGAAAAGGTGTATTGATGAGCTACGATCGAATGAAAGCGAAACCCATTGAGGGTGAGCATTGCCGGTTTTGCGGTGATAAATCCGCCCCCTTAGTCAAAACGCCCTGCTGCAATCAGTGGATTTGCTGCGATACAAATTTTGTCTCTATTGATGGTGGAGGGTACTGCCAGGAAGAGCATGAAAGGTTTACCCTGTGCTATTCCCATTATATCGATGGGCATGCAGGTTCATGGCAGGACTGTAAAAAATGCCGGCGTTTCTGGAGTCCAAGCGAGTACAAAGCGTACACCACCCACCCGAAAAACACGCCTAAATATTGAACTACCTTATTACCCCAAATAATACGACGCTGCTTGGCAAATCAGTGGATACATATTTTGGGCACAATGTTTGCTGGGGAGGTATTTTATTTCGGAATGGTCGCAAAACCGGCCAAGGAAAATGTCAACAAAGGCGGTTCAGATTCCGGGGAAAGAAAAAGGGCTTAAAAAGGCGTTTTTGGACGCCCTACCTCAACACCAGCTCTGCCAAGGTACCCGCTGAAAATTCCTTCCTCGCATCGAATTTTCACCGAAAGCTAGCACCATCGCTGGTTATTGGACTTCGTCTCTATTCCCACCAAGCAAATGCTCGCCGTAAACCATTTAATATGCTGATTTCACAATTACTAAAAGCGTGATGTGGTCCAATAGACCTGACCAACCCAGTTAAGAGATAATGGCCTTAACTGGAAATCAATAAATAACCAAAAGAAAGCGGTATTCAAAAGAATTTAAGCTGGATGCGATTAGCTTGGTACTTGAGCAGGGGTATACAAAGGAGGCAGCGGCTAAAAGCCTGGGTATCAATGCCGCCTGGCGTCAAGTAAGGGCGAACCATGGAGCTCATGGAATAGACGAGCAAACGATTGAGGAGTATGAGGGAAACCTCTAAGATAATCTTTACAAACTCTGGAATCGGATGTCATCTGGGAGCTATTTCCCAACCTCAGTTAGAGCAGTAGAAATACACAAACGGGATGGAAAAATGCGCATGCTGGGAATACCCACAGTATCTGATCGAATTGCGCAAACAGCTGCGCGCAATATTTTTGAAAAGCAAGTAGAACCGTTCTTTCATCCGGATTCGTATGCATATCGAGCGGGCAAATCTGCACTTGATGCAATACGGACTACGCGACAGTGGTGTTGGAGATTCAATTGGGTGCTGGAGTTTGATATATAAACCCGCAAACACGCCCGACGCAATTCTCTACCCGAATGCCTGGCAGGCGCTGCGGGTTCCGGACGGTCAAGGGGGCTATAAAGTTCAGACACGTCTGGCTCCACATTGGGGCCGCGTTAAGGCTTTTTCTTTCAATAAACCGCGCCGGCGGAGGTTTTGCGTAGTTTCACTGGCAGCGATGTATACCCA
>JARROD010000264.1:0-5355 GCA_037384225.1 Exilibacterium sp. | reverse complement strand
GGTGTGCAGAGTGCGTCAAACGCTTTGGGTATATTTGGGTATTCCGTCTTCTTTGAGGCTGGCAGCTCCTTTGTAGAACCAGGTACAGTTCCCGCAGGCCGCCTGACGCTTTCTTGGGAAACCTTCACCGGAGACAGGTTATGGAAATCGAAAAGTACGATACTACTTTTAAATTGCTGCATTGGTTTTCGGCGTTAGTTATTCTATGGGCCTGTGTCTCCGGATTTTACGCTGTTTTTGGCAACGCTAAAGATTCAGTCACGGAGTTTATTACATCTTTTAACATTTCTTTGACGACAACATTCATACCTGTATTTATTATCCGGGTGTATTGCAGAATCAAAAGAAGAAAACGCATATTAAAAAATGGTGCTTTGTCAATTGGGCCCATAGCCAATTTTATTCACTTCCTGATCTATATTTTAATTACCGTCGTTTTACTTTCCGGGGTACTTATGATGAGAAATGACATCGAAGTTTTTGGCCTGATTTCGTTTCCGAGTGTGCTTCAGGAGCAGACTTTGACTGAATTTTTCTCCTGTATCCATCGATATTCCACGATGGCTCTCTTTGCATTAGTATTATTGCATATTCTCGCTGTTGCCAAGCACGAGATTAGAGGAAAAAGGATATTGAAACGAATGCTTTGATTTGATGGACCTTCCCACCCCAGTCTTCAATGGTTAACCAGAGGTGTTTATCTTTGTTTGGACTCGTTGGCGGCACTGTCAATGCGGTACTAAAGTCCTTGGGATCGCCATTGAAAATATTGCCGTAATTGGCGCACGGTGCGGGGCCGGGGGAATATACCTATCACGGTATGACCCACGCCACCCTCGAGCTCGTATTGTGAGTACCACCCGTCTGAGCGTTGAGTTGCGAAGTGAATGTCGTCGACATACCAGCGAATTTTGGCAATCTCACTGCAATGGGCTATTCTCTACGCCGGTTGCAGTATGATTTAGTAAATCGCAACACACACCCATTTTTTAAAATTAAGCCGTTTATGGATGGGCACTAACTAAGGGCGAAAAGATCCCGTTGTACAAAGTCAAGATTATGGACGTTAGAAGATGAAACCGGCCGTCAATGATGTGAATGAGGCCGGGCTGTCATATCGACTCCAAGTGCTTTCATCACCGCAAGCATTGTTTTTAAAGTGGGATTACCCCGTTCGCTGAATGAACGATAAAGCTGTTCGCGTGATAACCCTGTTTCTTTGGCTAATTCAGTCATGCCTTTTGCACGAGCCACTACACCCATTGCTTTGGCGATATAAGCTGTATCGCCAGTTTCAAGGGCGTCAGTAACAAACTCAGCAATAGCTTCTGGACTAGAAAGATATTCAGCGGGATCAAATTCGGTAAATTTTTCAGTCATTTTGTTCTCTCCACTCTTTTAAAACCTGGTGAGCAATTTCAATATCTCGGCTTTGCGTGCTTTTGTCACCACCACAGAGGAGAATCACAAGGGTGTCATCCTATTGATAAAAGTACACTCGGTATCCTGGGCCAAAGTGAATTCGCAATTCACTAACACCGTGACCAATGGGCGCCACATCTCCTGGCAACCCTTCTAAAAGACGGTTTATCCGTGCAACAATACGAGCCTTGGTGGTTTCTCTTTGAATTTCCTAAGCCACCTTTTGAATCTGCTGGATTCGATTTTTCTCATTGGTCTAGTGTAGTTTATAAACTACAGATATTCAACTGTTAAAATGGCAAGTACAAAAATAGGTAAAGCCCTATTTGGATCTCTCACGCGAACACCTGTGGGCAATAACAAACAATGTAAACAATACGCGAAAGGATAATTGTCATGACTGCTGCAGTATTCAAAAAAGCCTGCCATAGATTTGCCCAAGCTGCGGCACCCTATATTCCCATCAAAGATGACGCACACTATGAGGAAGTACTAAAGCTGATCGAGAGTTTTCTTGAGGAAGCAGAGGACTCTCCCGACGATCCCATCAACGCCGTGATCGATCTGCTCAACCGCGCCATCGAAAGCTACGAAAACCGGGATGAAGAGTTGGTCGCCTTTGAGGCACGTGCCATGGAGTAGCCCGCCGATCTGACTATGCTGAGATTGCTCATGGCTCAGCATCATCTCAGCACCGCCGACCTCCCCGAGATCGGCTCGAAATCCATGGTATCCCGAGTATGTGGGTCGAGAATCCGTGCAGACCGGCCCTTACCACTCCCCCATGGACCGCCTCACATCAACTGGATTCCAACACGAGTTTGGCCACACCAAGTCCAAAACTAAACGGCACCCTGCCACCATCATCCACCGTGACCGCGAAAGACTATATTGCGTACAAAAATAAGTACAAGTACAATAACACGTACAATGTTAAGAGGTATTAACCGTGGACACCATCAGCTATTCCGCATTTCGCACGCACCTGGCCAGCACCCTCGACAGGGTGAATGATGACCATAAACCCATTTTAATTACTCGGCAAAACGGCAAACCGGCGGTAGTGATGAGCCTGGAGGATTTTCAGGCCTACGAAGAAACGGCGTACCTGATGGCAAGTCCTAAAAATGCAGAGCGTCTGAATCAAGCCATCGCCGAGGTGGAAGCCGGTTACACAGTACAGAAAGGACTCATCGAGGAATGATATTATCCTGGGCCGAAAAAGCATGGGAAGACTATCTGTACTGGCAACAAACCAATAAGAAAACCTTCAAGCGCATTAAAACATTAATTAAAGACATCCAACGACAACCCTTCGAAGGGCTCGGAGACCCGGAACCCTTAAAGCACAATTGGTCGGGATACTGGTCGCGCCGGATCGATCGAGAGCGTCGGTTGGTATACAAAGTGACAGACACGGCTACTGTCATTGTGCAATGTCGCTACCACTACTAAGAGCGCTAAGCCACCTATGTTTGTTAGCAACCGCTAACGACACCTGATGACATTTGCACACATTTGATGCTATTTAAACCGGAGACGGTTTTGAACCCAGCGCCCTCCCCTCCACCAACTCCCTTCTGTAAAACACCTATCCCCAGTTTTTTCGGTTAGTATCCCCCCACGTCACAGGCCTTGTACGGCAAGGGTTTGTGGACTTCGGCGGTGTTGTGGTCGCGGATTGGGAGCGTTGATTCGCTCTCTGCGGGGGTACTTTCTCCGCTCTGCTCTCCGGTGGCGGCTGCGAAGTCCGAGACCTCAGGGGGAATTATTTCCCTTAATATCAATAAGTTATTGGTGGACTTGGAGAACGGTTTTGTTTGGGGAATTGCAGAGGGGAGGAAACGGGGTCTGTTTGGAGAATTTTTGAGCAGGAGAGAATTGGCGTCCTTTAATGTCGTTCGATGTGAGTTTTTGGAAGTTGATGGGATCCGTTGAGATGATGTCGTCAACCAGAATACACGGGGAGCTATGCCAGTCAATAATGTTTCCATGCTGATACGAAACCCATAAACCCCTGTATTACCCTTAAGTAGTGACGGCGTAACGCATGTTATTGCCGGCCATATTGAAACCACACTCATGCGCTGGAGTTTATTAGCCATTCTCGCGACTTTCATTAAGAGCGTCTAATTCTGAATTATCGTTATGGCTAAGCCATGTTTCAGGGTGGCTGCTGTATCATCGAACCTACACCACCGTATCGATCAAACCCAGCGAATGCCATGGATACGGTATCCCGAAAGTGCGAATGATCAGACGTGGTACGGTCCGTCTCGGGTGGCACTCACACTCACACGAATATCATTACGCCATCAAGTCTTATCATGAGCGGGTGAATTTCATGCGTTTGCCCTGGATGGCATTGTGACTTGATACCGAGTTTGAATCAATTTTTGCGGTATCACCAAAAAAAGTGAAGTCAGTCACCCTTGAGTGGTACCGCCAGAACTTCCCAGGAACCAAAGCCACTCATTAGGATGTATGAAAACACCTTTTCCAATTTATAATTCCAGGAAATTGCCTCATGATAAAGCAAAACACCTGTCTACTGGAGCACTTCCTTACTCAGTCGGGTTACGGAAAATCTATTCTGGAATCCCTTAAAAACGATGGGCATGTCTTATTACCTGAAAACAACATAAACCCTACTTTATTAGTTCCTACCAAGGATGGCGATGCGCTATTTATGCTCACCAAGTTATTATCGGTCGAACCTGCCCGTAATAGCAGTTTATTGGCACTGGCGTTAAACTTAAACCTTTCCCCCGCTTATACATTGGCAGCCTGTGTGGCGCTGGATATTGAAAACCATAATTTATGTTTGCGTTCTACCCATAATCTTTCAGGGGCTAAAAGCAATATGTTAAGTGCAGCTCTGGAACAACATCAAAAGTTAGCACAGCAAGTAAAGGAAATACTTTTACAATACAAACAGGATGTAGCCGCAAGAAATGCCCCATCTTTCACCAAACGCATTCAACCGGGCACCGACACTTTCAAGGTAAGAGGTTACGGTGTAAAGGCTGACAAATTAAGCGGAAAATAACTTATATCTCCATTTTTATGAATGGAAAGAAAGTTCACTTTATTAGTAATATTTTTCAAATATTGATTTGAAAAATGTTTTAACGATAATACCGAGAAAATTTTCATCTATGAATTTTAACCCGGTTTCAAGTTCCTTTAACACCTGCCCTGGGTCACCTCCTGACGAGCAAAAAAGCTCCAATACGAGTGAATTCAAATCATTCACTCGTCAGCAAAGCAGCTACCCGAACCCATATCATTATTTGTCAACCCACCAGCTTCCTAAGCGCGATGTATCCAACTACATTGCATACTCAAGTGATGACGATTCATCAAGTTATAACGACGATGATGACCCCGAAGTCTACAGGGACAGTTCAGACTTTCCCACCAAAAAGGCACTGGGGGAACTGTTATTAAAAATAGAAAATAAAAAAGATGTTAAGGAAGATATAGAATCGACATTATTTCAAAAGAGATACAGGCCTAAGGCATCCGATATGGATGTCGATGAATATATGGCCATTGCGAGTTATACATGTCGGCTCCATCAGCCATTAAACGAGATGTTACGTAAAGACCCAAACAAAATAGATCACCCGGTGGCACAGGCTCTCAACCGTGGATTACAAAAACTGGCACGACACCCGGACAATATCGAAACTCATGTGCTTCGAGGTATCAATAAGACTTACAGCGACAATGAGATTGAAAAAATGTTCAAGCCGGGTAGTATTATCTCTGATCCCGCCTTTATGAGTACCACTACGGACAAATTTACAGCGAAAAATCACACAAAATCTGTGCAATTGCATATCTCTTCCAGATCTGCAGTCAAGGTTAAGGATTTTTCCAATCAGCGCGAGGAAGAGGAAGCGATCATTCCGGCTAACACGTCATTAC
>JARROD010000263.1:0-5358 GCA_037384225.1 Exilibacterium sp. | reverse complement strand
CAGCCAACACCAAGGATGCCAGCCTGAATATGGTGTCAGGCGACGCCATACTGCTAGGGCAGGGGGGGCAGGGTATCAATCGATTTAAGGATGCCTTGGCAACAGCGCAATCCAACAACGCCCAGCTCAAAAATAACCCACAGTTTAAAAACCAACGAATAGCCGCCGCGTTTAAGCAGGCCAGCCTGCAATTGAGAGATCAATTGCAGGTGGCAATCAATGGCGAAGATCTCGACGGCGATGGTGTTGTGGGATCCCACGATGGGGAGTTTGGTTTAAAACAACTGGAAGAGAACCTACAACAAATGCTGCAAAATGAAAGCGACCCACCCTATGAACCGGTATCCAGAAGGTATGTATTGGGTTTAATAAAGCTCCCGAATGGCCGCTGGGATTTTGACTTTTCCAAAATCTGGGAAAAAACCTGGAATAAAGGTGGCAGAGGCTACTACTGAAATGAAATCATTGTCCCGACAGTTGACGCTATGGGTGCTGGCCTTGTGCTGCCTTCCGGCCGGTCCTGCCCAAGCCGGTGCTTATGAGCAGCAATGCTTTCAGCAAGCCGGTGCTGAAGGTGTGTCCGCCTGCCGGCATCTGGCTGCCCAATTCCGTGGTAATAGAGAAAAATTAATTGCACTCGGCCACCATTTGGAAGTCGCCGGGCGCTATGAGGCGGCGGTAGCCGTCTATCGCAAGGCTGTAAAACAGTATTCCAACGATAGAATGCTCTTGAAAGGAATGATAAGAGCGAACGCGGAAATCAGAGCCCGACGCTTGTTCGCCAACTTCGATCGTCTCAACCCTAGCGGCACTTCGGATTGCTGGACACTGCGTTGGCTGCAGGCGCTGGCAGCCTGTAAGCGTGAATTGACGATAACTCCGAACAAGGGGGCTTTGCATGAAAGGTTGGCCGATGTTTTAAGGAGCCTCGGTCGACCGGATAGGGCGCTAGCCGCTTATCGGCAAAGTATGGCCATAAACCCCAAGAGCAGTGAGGTTTAACGCAAGTATCAAGCCTTGGCACTTCTAGTCGGAGACCAGTTTTCGCACGATGATCACAATTACAGACCCGCTGTCTTCCCGCGGGCTATGTACTTGTGCTGCTGATTCTTAGTGCGCTCGGCACGTTGATGGTGTTTTCTGGCTTGGTGAGTTTTGCAATCAAGAAGCGAAAATGGCTAAGGGCTCCGACATTTCACCCGGTTAAAAAAGGGAATGGAAATTTATTTTAATACCTTTGGTAGTGGCGATCGCCGCTGGAATTCCACCGTTCGGCAGATACTACCCACGCCATCCATTATTAACGATGTCGTGCCCGTCCCTTATCAAGTATTGATAGATATTGAAAACAGCGATGGGATGTTGATGGATGCCATGACCACCCACCGCACCCATGGTCGGTGGCATGCTCAGTGCATTGCCCGCAACATCCAGGCCGTTTTCTCATGAATGCGCATGCGATCAGAAATCAACGACACGGACGATTCATCGCCAGCGTTCTGAGCGGGCTTCAGGGCTTCGCGGCAGGTTTTTATCACCTGCTCGTGACCGCGATTGAGAATCTTCACCATCTCACTTGCCTTCGGTACGTCGTTGACTTCTGAAATAGAACTCAGTTGGGCAAATGCCTTGTAAGTACCCGGTGCGACTTCCCCCAGAGTACGGATCCGCTCGGCAATCTCATCGACAGCGGTCGCCAGTTCTGTGTAGTGTTCTTCAAACATCAGGTGGAGTTCACGAAACTGGGGGCCGGTCACATTCCAGTGAAAGTTATGGGTTTGTAGATAGAGCGTGTAGGAATCAGCGAGCAATCGCTTTAAGCCCTCAGCGATGGCGGTTCGTTCGGCGGTGGGAATACCAATATCAATCTCACTCATTGCTATAATCTCCTTGAATCAATCTGTACCCTATCGTTGCATAAATTTTCGAGTTCAGGACCTTTTAGAGCGGTATTTTCAGGGACGCGCGCAGATTTTTCTAACCGGAGCATATACCCAAAGCGTTTGACAAATCCTTTAACAAACTTCTCCGTCGCATCTGAAAAAATGTGCCGGCCGATTCAACCCGATACACATCCCCCCCATCACTGTGCCCCTTTTGCAACCAGAGGCACGGCGAAAAGTGTAGATCAGAAAGGATCAGAAGGTGTAGGTAACATCCAGCCCATAGGTTCGCGGCGTGCCGTAGGTCTTGATTCTGGCTGCCCGTTCCAAAGACAATGCAAACGTGGCGTATTCCTCATCCGTTATATTGTTGACCCACAAAGAGGTTGCCAGGTGGCTTCGTTCACCGCTGCCAAGCGCAATATCCTTCAGGCTCAAGCGCGCGTTCATCAGCGTATAGGTGTCGGTAATATCTGAATTGGTGGGAAAATAGTGAAATTCGTCGGTGGAAGAAATATCAAAGTGTACTGTCGGGGTACCCGCAAACAAGGGTTGCAGGGTGTAATCTATGGTCATGGCGCCGGCGTGCTTGGGAGTTTGCGCGATGTTAAATTTAACCTGATCACCGACTTCGTCCAATGGGTTGGGTTGCAGCGGCATATCGCCATCCAGATAGGTGTAGTTCAGCCCAAGCACCAGACCCGCTATCGGCACAACGGTAACATCCACTTCTGCACCGTCGATTCCCACCTTATTCGCTGCATTGATAGACTCCGTAAACTGTTTGTTGACATCGTCCGGCGCGTACACATCGACAATTATATCGTCATACTCCGATTGAAACACGGCTAAGTTCAACCGCACGCGCCTGTCCCAAAATTCCGATTTCAAACCCAGTTCCGCCGTTTTGATTGTTTCCTCGGAAAAGGGCGTCAGGTTCCGGGAAAATACGTTGACCCCGCCGCCCCGGAAAGCCGAGCTCCATTTGGCGTAGGTCGAAACCGCTTCTGACCAGTCGTAATCAACGATCATGGTGGGATTGAAAGGCGTCGCTTTTTGTGCGAATGTATTCACGAACCCGCCGGCGCTGCGCCGCCCCGACTTGTCATCGTCGGTTTTGCGAAAGCCCAACGTTAACTTGAGCTTGTCGTCCCCTATCGGAGGAGTCCAGGTCGCCTGCCCGTATATAGCCTTGGAGGTTAACTCCGCTACCATATTGGTGGGAGGGACTGCCTGTCCGTCAAAGAGATTTACGGTAGTCGGTGGCTCTATCGGGCCCGGCGTATTGCCTGTAAACCCCTGGTCGTAGGAAAATAAATTGCGGATATCTGTATCGGAGTCTTCGCGGTAGTAGTATAAGCCGGCTACAAAATCAAACCTGTCGTAATCGCCGACCAGCCGCAATTCCTGCGATGTCTGTTCCTGATCGGTATCCTGCTGCAGAATAAAACCATTAAAGTAGAATGCACCGCCGTAATTGTGTCGCGCGTCATTATCCAGGTTGCGGTAGGAACTCAAAGACTTAAAACTGAGATGTTCGGATAGGTCCACGCTCAGTGTCAGTGCGTGGCCGTCGTGCCTGGAGTGTGTCGGCTCTATGGCGTTCATATCCCGGCGGCTTCGGGTTACCCTGTCGGGTTCATTGTTGAAAGCTCCGCCAATGTCCTCGTCAATCTGGTAATAGGACTGGGTGACTTCCAGGTCGGACCGGTCGTAACTGTAACCGAGACGGGTGGCGTCGTTAACTTGCCAGTCCAGACTGATGCGCGCGCTGTCATTGTCGTAGGCGTTGAAATCCGGCTCCCCCTCAGCGGTATTTTTAAACCAACCATCCCGCTCGGAATGCAAATAGCTGAATTTCGTTTTAACGGTGTTCCATTCCGGCAGGTCGATGTGTGTCGCCGAGCGCACTTCGTTATAGCGGCCGATACCGACAGTTTGTTGAATCCCGAATTCTCCGCTGGGCTTTTTTGATACCAGGCTGATAGCGCCCCCGGTGGCGTTGCGGCCAAATAAAGTGCCCTGCGGGCCCCGCAGAACCTCCACCTGTTGCAGATCCGCAACCTCGGCCATCATCCCCTGGGCGCGGCCCAGATAAATATCGTCGAGGTAGACCGCTACGGATCCCTCGCGCGTGGTCTGGATAATATCCCCCGGGCCATTGCCGCGAATGGCGATGGCGAGTATGCTCGGGTCGTCCGGAAATTTCTGCACCCGCAAGGAGGAGATGCTGCCATCGATAAGGTGAGCCAGGCTAGTAACACCTTGCTCCGCGAGTTGTGCTTCGCTCAATACAGAAATAGCGACCGGCGCTTCCTGTAAAGACTGCTCACGTTTTTGGGCAGTCACTGTGATTTCTTCCAGGGTGGTTGTCGGCCCATTCGGGTTTGTGGCGGCCACGGCCCACGGGCCTGTCATGGCAGACATCACAGAAAGGGCGCCGAGTACAGAAGTGGTGGAACCCGAGTGTTTTATAGCTTTGGACATCGTTTTAGACATTGTCGCTTTCCTTTTTAATATCTATAACAGTTTTTATATTTAAATTATTGCCCCGTCCCTCAGGCGTCCAGCGACCGCTGACCGTTTCGGAATCGCACCGGAAGCTCGGTTATGCTGTGTGCGAGAAGCGAGTAGTTCCAGGGCAGTTTATTGGCCTCAGGGCAGGCTATTTCATTGAAATGAGAAAGAATGGTTTCCAGTGCAGTCTGCATCAGTGTTCTGGCAAGCGTGGCTCCCAGGCAATTGTGCACACCGTATCCAAAAGCCAGGTGGTCACGATTATTTTCCCGGGTGATGATAAATTGATCGGGATCGACGAAGTGGGAGGGATCCCGATTCGCTGCGGCAATATTGACAGCCACGGGAGCGCCGCTGGGAATGGTAGTATTGCCTAACGTCACCGCGTGGCGGGTATAGCGGAACAAGAAATGAACAGATGAATTAAACCGCAATGATTCTTCAACAAACAACGGGATTTTATCCGGCGCTCTGATGAGTTCTTTGACCAGCCCGGGGCGTTGCGCAAGATGTATCACAGCGTGGCAGAGCGCGTGTGTGGGAGCCTGAAAGCCTGCCAGGGCGAGGAATTCAAGAATGCGACCAAGCTCCTCGTCCGTCAATGATTTGCCTTCGACTTTTGCCTGTATCAGATGAGTGATAATGTTATTGTTTTGATACCGCCGCTGGCTTTGAATAAATTTTTTGAAAAAGTTAGCCTGTTTTTGACTGTTTGCTTTCAGCGCTTGTTCGTATTCCTGGCTGTACTCCTGTGGTGGAGATTCCAGAAGTGTAATCCACCTGTAAAGTTCAGGAATAAAATCGGGGTCGTCGCTACCGATAAAAGCACTGACTGTGCGGCCGACATAGGGTTGGGCAAAATTTTTGACAAAATCGATGACATCTCTGCCTTTGCGCGCTGCATTTTTTACGTCGAGTACCTGTTCGCGGGCGGCTTGTTGTATAAACGGAGTCAGTT
>JARROD010000262.1:5405-6710 GCA_037384225.1 Exilibacterium sp. | reverse complement strand
ATCACATCCATGGGCTTCAGTGACTCGACATTGCGGGCATCTTTCAGTGCTTCAGTCACCTTGCCAATCGCAGGCCCCTGCCCCCCCACATTCGACGTGGTGAAAAAGACTGGTTCTATGTTATCGAAATCGGCTTCGGCGATCATTCGTTCCATCAGCACGGAACCAACCATACCGCGCCAACCTACAAAACCCACTCGCATTTGATTACTCTCTTGTTTAATTTCGGCAATTGTCTATTCTAACGCCGCAGCGATCGCATCGCCCATCTCCACGGTGGAAACTTTTGTCGTCCCCTCGGTGTAAATATCCGCGGTACGCAAGCCCTGATCCAGTACCCGGCTGACAGCCCGCTCAATACAATCGGCGGCGGCACCCAGGGTCAGAGAATAGCGCAACATCATGGAGCCTGACAAAATGGCCGCCAGAGGATTGGCTACCCCTTGGCCTGCAATATCCGGCGCCGAGCCGTGACAGGGCTCGTAGACACCCCGCCCGTCACTGTCCAGAGAGGCCGACGGCAGCATACCGATAGAACCGGTCAACATGGCGGCAGCATCGGAGAGGATATCGCCAAACATATTGCCCGTTACCATCACATCGAACTGCTTAGGCGCCCGTACGAGCTGCATCGCCGCATTATCCACATACATATGTGACAATTCCACATCAGGGTATCGCGGGGCCAGACTATCCATCACTTCACGCCACAAGATCGTCGCTTCCAGCACGTTGGCTTTATCTACCGAGCATACCCTCTTACCGCGTTTGCGCGCCATCTCGAAGGCGACGCGGCCGATTCGCTCGATCTCATGTTCGGCATACTTATAGGTGTTATAGCCTTCCCGCTCGCCATTATCCAGTGTGCGAATGCCGCGCGGCTCCCCAAAATAAATACCGCCGGTCAGTTCACGCACAATGAGAATATCCAGGCCCGATACCACTTCGGGTTTAAGGGTGGAGGCGGTGGCCAGTTGAGGGTATAGAATGGCGGGGCGCAGATTGGCGAACAACTGCAGTTGCGAACGCAGCTTCAGTAGCCCCCGCTCGGGCCGAATGGAACGCTCGATGTTGTCCCACTGAGGCCCACCGACAGCCCCCATCAATACCGCGTCGGCATCGCGCGCCTGCTGTAGGGTCTTGTCATCGAGCGGAGAACCATGCTTGTCTATGGCTGCACCGCCTATTAACCCTTCTTCGAATACCAGTTCCTGCCGGTGAAGTTCAGCGGCTTTTTTAAGTACTTTTTGTGCTTCGTCGATTATTTCTGGCCCGATGCCATCACCCGGGAGCAAGAGAATTTTT
>JARROD010000262.1:0-5378 GCA_037384225.1 Exilibacterium sp. | reverse complement strand
CCACCATTTCCGCCAATGTCTTTATCCGCCAATGTCTTTAAAAGACAAAAACGGCCAGGGATTATCCTTGGCCGTTTTGGAAAGATTACAATTATACCAGCTAGTCTGAAATTCTCACTACTAATCTGGAGCTGTCTTTGTATTTAAATGTTACAGCACGCCAAACAGCCAGGGAGCTTGCTCACGATGCCTGACCTCATAGGCCTCGATAGCCTCGCGATCCTGCAGAGTTAGCCCGATATCATCGAGCCCGTGCAAAAGGCAGTGCTTGCGAAACGATTCAACGTCAAACGGCAGAACCCTGCCTGTGGGTGTGGTAATGGTTTGCGCCTCCAGGTCAACACTGAGCCGGTAGCCTTCCTCGGCGTACATTTCCCTAAACAGGGTATCGACTTCAACCTCCGGCAGTACTATCGGCAAGAGCCCATTTTTAAAACAGTTATTAAAAAAGATATCGGCAAAACTTGGAGCAATAACGCAGCGAATACCGAAATCGTCCAATGCCCAGGGGGCGTGCTCACGGCTTGAACCACAACCAAAATTTTCCCGGGCCAGCAGTATTGAGGCGCCCTGGTAACGGGGAAAATTGAGAGGAAATGCCTGATTTAACGGCCGCTTGGAGCAATCCTGGCCGGGATAACCTTCGTCCAGGTATCGCAGTACATCGAACAAATTGGGCCCAAAGCCACTGCGCTTAATAGACTTTAAAAACTGTTTGGGAATAATCAAGTCGGTATCGACATTGGCACGATCCATGGGCGCCACGACTCCGTTCAACTGGGTAAAACTTTTCATTTTTGTGTCCCACACTATCTCTTCAGAATGGCTATTTGTAAACACATTGAATCTGGGGCTTTGCCCCGACTCCTTCCTTCATGGCTCAACCGGGGCCCAGCAGTTGGCGAACGTCTATAAAGTGTCCACTGACTGCTGCGGCGGCGGCCATCGCAGGACTTACCAGATGCGTGCGCCCGCCATAGCCCTGGCGCCCTTCAAAATTACGGTTGGAAGTGGAAGCGCAGTGCTCTCCCGGTCCCAGCTTATCGGCGTTCATAGCCAGACACATAGAGCAGCCGGGTTCGCGCCACTCCATGCCGGCTTGAATAAAGATTTTGTCCAGGCCTTCAGCCTCGGCCTGCACCTTGATCTGCCCAGAGCCGGGTACCACCAATACCTGCTTTACCGAAGCCGCCCGGGATTTGCCTTTAACAACTGCCGCCGCCGCCCGCAGGTCTTCGATGCGGGAATTCGTGCAGGAGCCGATAAACACACGATCGACTGGAATTTCTGTGATTGCCTGCCCCGCCTTGAGCCCCATGTATTCCAGTGCGCGGCTATAACCTTCGCGCTTGACCTGATCATTTTCAGCGGCCGGATCGGGTATGCGCCCGTCAATGGGGAGTACCATTTCCGGGGATGTGCCCCAACTTACCTGAGGTTGTATCTCCTCGCCGCGCAACGTAACCACCCGATCAAACACCGCATCGGCATCGCTGGTCAGTAGTCTCCACGCCGCCGCCGCGCTTTCCCACATTTCCCCTGTGGGTGCAAAGGGTCGGCCTTTGACGTATTCCAGCGTAGTGTCGTCAACCGCCACCATACCGACCCGCGCACCGGCTTCAATGGCCATATTGCAGATTGTCATCCGCCCTTCCATTGACATGTCCTCAATCACCTGTCCGGCGAACTCAATTGCGTGGCCGGTGCCGCCTGCAGTGCCAATATCGCCAATAATCGCCAATACCACATCTTTCGCAGTAACGCCGGGCAACAGCTTTCCTTCGACTCGCACTTGCATGTTTTTCATTTTTTTAGTCACCAGGCACTGGGTCGCCAGCACATGCTCTACCTCACTGGTGCCTATGCCGTGGGCCAGGGCGCCCAGAGCCCCGTTGGTGGAGGTATGAGAATCACCACATACAATGGTCATGCCTGGCAGGCAGGCACCGGTTTCCGGCCCAATAACATGGACAATACCTTGTTGTTGGTCGTTGATTTTAAATTCAGTGATCCCGTATTCGCCGCAATTATCGTCCAGTGTCTGCACCTGTATTCTGGAAATCGTGTCTTCGATGCCCTCCACGCCGCGACTGCGCTCCGCAGATGTAGTGGGGACATTGTGATCGGGGGTCGCCACTACGCTGTCCACCCGCCAGGGGCTGCGCCCCGCCAGCCGCAGACCTTCGAAGGCCTGCGGAGAAGTGACTTCGTGGATGATGTGGCGATCGATATAAATAAGCGCTGTGCCATCATCCCGGCCTTTAACAAAATGGGCGTCCCAGAGTTTGTCATAAAGTGTTTTACCTGCCATTGAGACCTCGACTCGTTTTTTATTTCGATCAAAGATAATAGTGTCAGTTTACATTTAGTGGATAGATAAAACAAATTCATCTTTTTAATAGATTCGATTCCATACTAGAATACTAAAATAGAGGGAAAGGGAAGATATGACATCACAGGTTCCCTATAACAATATCTATACAACACCCATTTTTCGCCCAAAAGAAGTTCAATGGATACACAAAATCTCAAAGCCTTTCAATCGGTAGCCGAGTTCGCTTCATTTTCAGCCGCCGCCGATGCATTACACCTGACCCAGTCCGCCGTCAGCAAACGCATAGCGACTCTGGAGCAGCAGTTAAACTGTCGTCTGTTCGACCGCATTGGCCGAACCATCTCGCTGACAGAGGCGGGCCGAACGCTCCTGCCCCGGGCCAAACGCATTCTCCGGGAAGTTAGCGATACACAGCGCCTGATAACCGATCTGTCCGGTTGCGTCCGCGGCCACCTGCAGTTGGCAACCAGTCATCATATCGGACTCCACCACTTGCCGGCGCTGCTGAGAAAATTTTCCCAGCAGTTTCCCGATGTCACTCTCGATCTCGATTTCCTGGGCTCGGAAAAAGCCAGCGATGCCGTGCTGCACGGACATGTTGAGTTGGCCATAGTAACCCTGTCTCCAATCTGGGATAAACATCTGCAATATCACAGTATTTGGCCCGATCCACTACAGTTTGTCGCCGCCCCCGATCACGCCCTGGTTCAGCGACCGACGCTGAAATTTGAAGATCTCAGCCGTTATCCCGCGATTCTGCCCAGCCTGAACACCTATACAACAACCTTGATCAAACGTCTTTTCGACGAACGTCAGTTGCCCTTATACCTGACGATGGCCACCGATTACCTGGAAACAATAAAAATGATGGTGTCTATTGGTCTGGGGTGGAGCGTCTTGCCGGAGACAATAATTGATAACCAGTTAACAGTTTTAAATATTAAAGGCCAACCTGCGACAATTCGTGAACTGGGGTGTGTCTACCACGGTGAAAGATCGATAAGCAACGCAGCCCGGGCATTTTTGCAACTACTGCTTGAAAACAAAAAATCATAATAGCGATTGACTGTTAAAATTCACAATTACTATTAAAATTATCAACAGTGCACGATCTTTAAAGCAGATATTTCCACTGCGAGCACAGAAATTTGATTTTTTAAGAAGTTTTCGAGAAATTGATATTCGCTGTAGCGTCCCAATAAGCCGGAGTGGCCGCCGGCTCGAAGGCATAAATACACCGGGCTATTGGGAGGCTACTATTTAGCTTATACAAACCACTGATTCACCAACTGAGACCAACCTTATGAAAAAACTGATTGGCGCAACCTGTATCGCCGTCCTTTCCCCTGTTTCATTGGCTGACACAATTCTCGGCGTTTACGCAGGTGTCGGAAGCTGGAATGCTGATTATGATGGAGACACCGGCGCGGTTAGCGTTGACCTGGATGAATTGGGTCTGGAAGATGAAACCAATAATTTTTTCTACGTAGCACTTGAGCACCCTATACCTTTTTTACCCAACATCAGAGTGCAGCACACCAACATTACCTCTAAAGAGCAGGGGCAACTGACAACTGAGTTTCGTCTCGATGATATAACCTTTGGCGCCGATGAGTCGGTGGTGACAGATCTCGATCTCAGTCACACCGATGCGACATTCTACTATGAACTGGCTGACAACTGGGTAAATTTTGACCTGGGACTGACATTTCGCCTTTTTGACGGCCAGGCATCAGTCTCCACCCTCGATGGAAACATCAGCGAAACCGCTGCTCAGGAGGGTGTGGTTCCCATGATCTACGCCAGAGCGCAGTTCGACCTGCCGCTTACGGGTTTGTCAGTCGGCGGTGCTGCCAATGTCACGGCCTACAGAGGTAATTCGCTCACCGACTTTTCTGCTTACGCGGCCTACGCCTTTGACGCCGTGGTAGACCTGGGCGTGGAGGTCGGCTATCGCCGCCTGCAGTTGGAACTGGAAGATCTGGATGACCTGGAAACAGACTTGAGCCTGGGCGGTCCCTATGCCGCGCTGACGATGCACTTTTAACAGCTGGGTAATTTAACGAGCAGGCACTTTTAAAAGCCGGAGATCCGGCTTTTGCCCACAGACTTTACAAATCCGCAATCGCCGACACATTGGTTCCGTTTATCAGTCGCTGCGCTTCGCGCAACGCCGTTTTCGCCGGCTGTAATCCATCGGATTTCATCCAGTAATTCGCTGTGCTGTACCAGCGGGCAGCGGTTTGATAACGGTAATAGCGCACAATTACCGGCCTTCCGTCGGCTTCAACTTTCCATTTTAACAACAACTCCGACAATTCGGCCGCATTTTGCATATTCCGCGCTGCATTGGCGGCATCTCCAGCTCTAAGGTGGGCATCGGCAACCCTCTCGAGGTGAGAACCTGCATTTTTCAATCGCCGCATTGCCAGCGAACGCAGTACTTTCTTCTGTTTTTTGTCCATACCGGCTCTTTGTGTTAGCAGCCACTCCGCCTTAGCTTTCTCCTTTTGGGTCTTCACAAAGTCAGATTTTTCATTTTTCTCAGCAAACTTCTTAATTGCCTTGCGCCATAATTTGGCGGCATCATCATCTCTGCCAAGAGCGCTAAGACTTTCTGCGATCTGCCATCTCAACGAATGAATATCACTCTGGATTTTTTCATAATGCTTCAACGCGTACAATACCGCGACATAGTTCTTGCTGCCCAACGCCACATTTGCCCCTTCCAAATCGCTGGTTGCAGACCATTCTTTTCCTTCAACCTCCTGCTTCAATTTTTCTATGCGGTTTTCAGCGACCAATGTAACCGGCGAGTATTTTAATTCGAGCGCCACCGGATTCCCCTTGGGACCATGCAAACGACAATACCCTGTCGGTTTGCCACCATTGGCGACACAGTTTTTGCGTAAAACCGATTGATAATCACGACATTCTGCCCGCCAGACATGATTGGCGATATTTTCACAGTCGCAATTAACTACCAGGCACTGTTGGTCTGTGGCGAACACCGACATCGAGGCAAAGCCAATCAACACCGAAA
>JARROD010000261.1:0-6573 GCA_037384225.1 Exilibacterium sp. | reverse complement strand
CTTAAACGATAAACTATACCCAAAGCGTTTGAGATTTAGGCCTCCAGAGCACGCCCCTTTTTGCCCCTGGCCGCGTCGCTCTTCCTTACATGGGGCCCGCCATGCGGCGTCGTCGCTCCTTGCCAGGAACAAAAATTGACGCACTCTGGAGGCCTAAATCTCAAACGCTTTGGGTATAGTTTATCGTTTAAGAGGAGGAATTATTTTGCGTAATTGCTTGTGAGTGATGACAATAAGCAATATTCTTTCTTAAATTTGGTAGCTAATGAAATAAGGTTTCTTTATGGCTCCGGGTCGAAAAAAGACTTTTGATGGAGAACGTAAAACAGCTAAAAAGGCGTCGAAAAGTTCTAATAAACAGCCGAAGGCTCCCGATAAAGGGCTGAAGGCTCCCGATAAAGGGCTGAAGGCTCCCGATAAAGGGCTGAAGGCTCCTGATAAAGGGCTGAAGGCTCCTGATAAAGGGCTGAGGGCTCTCACGCTCGACCGTTTTGATGCGGCGATTCTGCGTGTATTGCAGGGGGACGGACGGATTTCTAATCGCGATCTCGCTGAGCGGGTAGGGTTATCGGCCGCGCCCTGTTGGCGGCGGGTAAAGCGTCTGGAGGATGAAGGTTATATTGAGAAATATGTGGCGGTGGTCAACCCCAAAAAGCTGGGGATGCAGGTGCTGGCGATTGCGGAAATATGCCTCGACAACCATCATAGTGACACTCTGGAGGCATTTGGTCAGGCGGTGAGAGAGAGCGATGAGATCCTCGAGTGTCACTCAGTGAGTGGACAGTGCGATTACTTATTGAAAATCATGGCACAAGATATGGAGCGTTACGAACACTTTTTAAGCAAGACATTGTTGCAGGTTCACGGAATTCGTTCAGTGAATACAATGTTTTCACTTAAACAGCCTAAGTTGATCCTGGACGTGCCTTTGTAACCTGTCGGCTTTATTTGGCAGCGGACAGTATATAAGTGTGTTATGGCGACAAAAACGATTGAAGAATTACTGCGGATTTTCCATCAACAACGACCTATTCGGGGGGGCTCGCTGATTATTACTGTGTTTGGCGATTCCATATCTCAGCATGGTGGTAGTGTCTGGTTGGGCAGTTTAATAAAAACGCTGGAACCTTTTGGATTGAATCAGCGTTTAGTACGCACCGCGGTGTACCGCCTGGTTCAGGAAAACTGGCTAGTGTCGACGCTGATCGGGCGTCGCAGTTATTACAGTTTTACCGAGTTTGGTCTGCGTCAGTATGAAAAAACCGCACGGCGCATTTATGCCGCCGACCGGGCAGCGTGGGATGGTCAGTGGACACTGGTACTTCCGGTATTTGTCGATGAAGGGTGTGATGAGGCTTTGCGCAAAGAATTGCGCAAAGAGCTGCGGTGGCTGGGGTTCGGTGCTCTGACACCCGGTTTATTAGCTCATCCCGGCGCGGATAGGCGCTCATTGGATGAAACACTGCGGGAACTTGGTCTGGAAGACAACGTTGTGGTTATGAATGCGCACACGGAGGAACTGGCTTCCCAGGGCGTGTTGAAGCGGCTTGCCCTCACCTGCTGGGATCTCGACAAACTGGAATCACGCTATGAGGGTTTCCTGTCGAAATTCCGCCCGGTGTTCGATGCATTCAATAACACCGAGGCGCCGCAGCCAGCGCAGTGTTTTCAGCTCAGGACGCTGATGATCCATGAATACCGGCGGATTTTATTAAAAGACACTGACTTACCCGATGATCTTCTGCCCACAGGTTGGGCCGGACAAGTCGCGTATAATTTAACAGCCGATATTTATCGCGCAACCAGTGCCGGCGCCGAGCAGTATGTGCGGGAAAACATGGAGGATGCCGATGGGCCCCTACCGGCAGCCATAGCGGGATTCTACCAGCGCTTCGGCGGCTTGTGAGTAAACCAGAGTAGGAGCCATTACACGCACCGCGGCGCCAGTAAAAAGTAACCCGTTCCTTATTGAGATGTTATTTGTACAATGGTTTGCTCAATAGCACCAAACACAGATTCTCCCTGCGCATTCAGCATTTCAATTTTAACCGTATCGCCGAAGTGCATAAATGCGGTGCTGGGTTTACCGTCGCGGATGGTTTCGATCATCCTGATTTCCGCAATGCAGGAGTATCCCACTCCGCCCTCTTCAATTGAAGTGCCGTGGTCTGTTTCCTGTTTATTGGAAACAGTACCGGAGCCGATAATGGCACCGGCGCCGATGTTGCGGGATTTTGCCGCATGGGCTATCAATTGGGGAAATTCAAAAGTCATATCCACACCGGCGTTGGGCTTACCAAACGGCTTGCCGTTGAGGTAAGAAAGCAGTGGCAGCTTCAATTTGCCACCGTCCCAGTCAGAACCCAGCTCATCGGGTGTTACTGCTACGGGGGAGAATGATGAGGCGGGTTTGGACTGGTAGAAGCCAAAACCTTTTGTCAGTTCTCCAGGGATTAGCCCGCGCAGGGAGACATCGTTGACGAGCATTAATAATTTGATGTGTTCACCCGCGGATGCCTGTGTTGTCCCCATGGCTACGTCATCGGTGATGACTGCGATTTCACCTTCAAAGTCGATCCCCCAATCATCGCTTGGCAGTATGATATTGTCACGGGGGCCAATAAAATCGTCCGAACCCCCTTGATATATTAAGGGGTCACTCCAGAAGGATTCGGGCATTGCCGCGTTGCGTGCTTTTCGCACCAGTTCCACGTGGTTGACATAGGCGCTGCCGTCAGCCCAGTGGTAGGCACGGGGGAGCGGGGATTCGCAGTTCTCCTGGTTAAAATCCAAGGCCGCAGCGATTTTTCCGGCATTGAGATCGTCGTAAACACGCTGCAGTTGTGGCGCGGTTTTTGACCAGTTGTCCAGCGCCTGTTGCAGCGTTTGTGCAATATCCGGCGTACTAATCGCCTTGTTTAAATCGCGTGATACTACGACTAGGCAGCCATCGCGCCCACTCTTGAGAGAAGCGAGTTTCATAATAGAGTCCTTAACTCAGAGATATACCTAAAGTATTTGTGATCTGGTTAACATTTTCGGGGTGATGACCTGAGTGTCCGCTTGCCCCCTGCATATTAGTTGCAACTGCAACCAATATATAATTAATTCAAATCAGGTTACAAGGACAATGGTGGGTAATCTGTAAATATTCGCTCGCGTTAGTTTGTTTTTACAGCGGGTAATTAATGGAAGTGACTGAGGTTAACTGTTGAAATCATCATTGCCGATCGAAATCAAGCCCTCCTTTATTGCACGATATACGGCAGCAGCCTGAGTGTTGGCTCCCAGAGCCTGTTTTGCCGCGGCCATGTGTTTATTGGCTGTATCGATGCTGATTTGCAATTTATCTGCAGCTTGTTGCAGGGTTAAATCGTATTTGGCCAGAGTGCTTAACAGCATGAGTGGCCGCGGTGTAATAACAAGGTCTCTGTTCTCTTCATTGCTGAGAAAAAACTCTGAAAACTTGGTGCTGCCAATATAGTCGATGGCTTCGCCGAGTAAAAAAAGAATTGGGCGGCATTGATTGGTTCTGCGCTGGAAATCCAGGCGGCTGACGTCTTCGGACAACACGGCAAACAGGACACGACCATTGCCATTGTGGGCGGACATGGGAATGGCAAAATAGTCTTCATAGCCGTATTTACTGTAGATTTTTTTGAGTTCGCGATTTCTTTTGATCTTTTCAGTGATAAAAGGGGCTGAGTCGACATAATCGGATATGGATGTTTGAAAAATGGGGGAATTATTGGAATAAGCATACTCCAGCATCATATCGTATTTGCTGTAGGCGTCACCTACATAGGTTTTCATCAGTTCTTTTGGCGTTGTATTGAGCTTTATTTCAAAACCGTTTTGTGAAGTGAGACGGGCAAAGGTGAAATCCGAAAACCCCAATCGGTTGATCACTGCCAGAACACGTCTCATAAAATCAGACATATCCTCGGCTATAGACAAGTTCCGGTAAAATTCGATTTCATTGATGGGTTTTGAATTTGAAAGTGAAATCTGGCTGTTGCTGGGTATTTGTTGATTGCCAAATACTTCGGATGACTCTATCACCTTTCCCCGAAGGCAGGACAGGTTTTTCCCCGATTTGGTATTGTTGTCTTCAGCCACAGTTTTCTCTCCCTCTTGTTCTTAATATGTATCTAGTTATGAAAGTAACAATTTATAGGCTTGGTTGTTAATGAATATAATGATTCTATTAAAATCCTAACCTTTGGTTATCGACTGAGAATAGGTTGATCGTACATAAACTGATTTAAATGCAAATAAAGGCGACAGCAAGTGAAAACAGACGGCGATTTTAGGTTGTGGCCGCTTCCTTAAACTCATTGTAGGGCTATACATATATCATATTTGTAACTAAAAAAATCGTTCCTTTATTGGCACATTTATGTACTTAATCAAATTTTGAAAATGGAGTGGTGTGTTTCTGTCAGTTCCATACTGGAAATATAGCGGAAATGTAGACTGAAAACCCAACCGTTCAAATTGACTCTGCAAGCGACCCTACGAAAGTGAGACAAGCGTATACAGTGTAACCGCGGGCGAATGCCCACCATCTGCGATAGTGGGCATAACATGCCTTCACGGAAGGGCAAAAAGTTTAGAAGCTTCGATGTGAACGTAATACAATTTAATGAGATGAGCTTAGTTAATAGTTCTGATTTAAACCCTATCGTTGCATAAATGCGACTATGGAAGGAGGGAAGCTGTCCTGGGCCGAAAATTTATGCAACGATAGGGTAAACTTATGTCACGGGCAAGTAAAATTCCCTGATACCTGGCGAAGAGGGTGATACCTCCACTGGTATTTTGCCCGGGTGAGGAATCGCCACACCCGTCACAAACTATCTAGCCCACAAACGCGTTAGTTATTATTGGGTTATCGCTATATTAACTCTGATTCCAATGCACAGTTAACAGGCGCTTTGACGATGTCGAGCGCAGCGTTGAGGGTTGCTTCAACGGCAACAATGGTCAATCCATCTACGGCTAGTAACGCGGTACGGCATGCATTTTTTTGAATATCTAAATGGATGCCCGCCACCTCATTGTCAATTTTTTCAAGCTCTTTAAGTCTTTCCAGCATTGTCAAGGTTTCAGCTAATTTCCTTGCTTCTGCTTCCGCGTATTCTCTGACCTGAGGCCATTGTTCTGACAATACGTCGTGCATTGACATTATCATGTTTTCTGCGAGTTGAGTTACCTCCAGATTCATAAGTACACCTCCTATTAAATGGTGTTTAGTATTAAGCCACAGGGTCAATATTATTGCCAATGATCATCTGGTAATAAAGGCGTTGAAGTTATAACGCTCACTGAATATAGCCGGGCCTGGAGTTCAGAGGTGGTCAGTCGAAGGCTCACCCGTTGGACGGCCTTCGAAGGAAGCAATGGGGTATGAGAAGTGATTTACGCTATCTGTCGGTGCTGTAAAAGGGAGCGTATTTTGCGCCCATTACAGCGGTTTTCAGTCTGCATCGCAGCTTATTAGGCCTTCTTTAATCGCCAGGTAAACAGCAGCGGCTTGCGTGTTAGCCCCAAGTGCACGTTTAACTGTCATAATATACTTGTTGGCGGTTTCGAGACTAATACGAAGCTTTTTGGCGGCTTCTTTCAGGGTCAAATTTTTCTTCGCCAATGTATTTAGCAGCCGCAACGGTTTCGGCGTAATGATGATATTTCTACTGGTCGGTTTGGCGACAAAAAAATCGGGGAATTTAGTTGTACCAATGTAATCCACAGTTTGGGCGAGTGACTGTAAATTGATTTTTGCCGCGGCGGCTTTGCGGCGAAACTCCACTTGATTAGTTGCCTGTGAAGAAACCGAGAGCATGACATTTCCCTCTCCACTGTGAGCTTTGAGTGGAATATTGTAGAAATCGTTGTATCCAAAACGCCTGTTGAGTTTGATTAATTCAATGGTGCGTTTGATCTGCTCAGTCTTAAACGGCGCGTTGGAAATATAGTTTTCCACTGTAGAGGTCAATATGGGCCTGGTGCTGGCTTCACCGTGTTGCAGTACCATGTCGTGTAAATAAAGCTGCTTTTCCCGATAAACCCTTAAAACGTCGTCGTCCAGCGTCGTAGCCACATTACCGGCGGCTCCGCCATTTGCGGATAAACGGCCAAAAGAAAAATCGGTGAAGCCCAGCTTGTTCACGGCCACGAGAATGCGGTCCATGAATTCAGAAACATCTCTGGCGCCCGCAAGTTGCCAGTAATAATGGGTTTTTCGCACAGATTCGGGATGGTTTTTTTGTGGCAGTTCTATGGCTGCGCTATAACCTTCCAGTGACATAGTATCTGAAGAGGCTGACCTTGGGAAAGAGCAGGGTCCGGTTGTGGGGTTTGATGCTGAATCCTTTGTCTTGTCGTATTCTGTCATTACCTTGCCCTTTTATGCCCTGTAATTGAAGTCTTGAAATGGAACAATGCTTTGCTCCGCTTTGTGGACTTTAACTGATTGCGTTCTTATATAGTGTTAACGCAGCCTATAATCTGCACCTCACATTATCTACAGAAAAATTTCCAAACATTACAAAAGTGATTAACAGAAAATGA
>JARROD010000260.1:0-7557 GCA_037384225.1 Exilibacterium sp. | reverse complement strand
GTTTAAAAAGTTTGCCAATATACCCAAAGCGTTTGAGATTTAGGTGTATAGAGTGCGTCAATTTTTGTTCCCCCTTCCTTTAACAACAGGGGCGCGACGACGCTGCATGGCAGGCCCCAAGTGAGGAGGGGTATATGTCTCTGGGGGATAGTTTTTTGTCGTTTGGGGAGCGAGTTCAGAAAATCTATCGGCAATGACAACCGGCCTTGTGGGCACCCTTCGAAAATTTATGCAACGATGGGGTATACCTAAAAGTCTCAAGCGTTTTGGGTACATAAATGCGGCAGACAACTGTTGCGGCGAATGGTGTGCTCCACCAGCTTTAAGAGAGGCAGGTAATTTCGTGTTACCATTTACATTTGTTACTTTTAATAAAGAGACGTCAATCCGCTTTCATGCCGCCGTGCTTTGGGTATATTTGAAAAAGCATCGGGTTTGGTTGCTATTGTGGGCTTTTATTTGTCTGGACGCCTTTGTGGTTGTACATTTTCGCGTCACTCTTTCTAAGCAACTGTCATTTATGTCAATATATCGCTGTGGGGCGGGAAAACGATAATTTGAATGAAATTTGAAGATCTCAGACTAATCCATGGCTACCCTGTTCAATTGCAGTCTATGGTCATGGTTGAACAGTCGCAGCGTTTCTCTTGCCGTTTTGTCGGGTGCCTGCCGGGCCACAGCATTCTCGTAACCCAACCCCGCGTCGAGAATGGGAAGCGCCTGCGTAGCGGCCAGAAGCTGGTTGTTCGAATGATGGTCGCCAACGGTATTTATTCCTTTGCTACATCTATCGAGTCTGTTGTCAATAGACCTTTCCCGATACTGCATCTAGCTTATCCCGACCACGCTAATTTCAAACAGATTCGTAGCGCCACCCGCGTTGATGTCCGGCTTCCCATACGGGTTAGAAATTTAACTAGCCTGGAGGAGCGAGAGGGTGAAGGCATCATTGCCGATATCAGTACGACCGGGGCGCGGATTGAAATCCGCAGCGATGTAGTGGGTGTGGGCGATCAAATAGCCATAAACGCCACTGTCACTATAGGTTCACTGAAACGAGAGCTTGCAATTCAGAGCATCGTTCGCTCCAGGATAGAGCGCAGCACTAGGGAATATCTAGAAAATCTACCCGCTGTGTACGGAGTCGAATTTAAAGAGGCGGATGATGACAACCAACTCATACTCTATGGTTATGTCTATAGTGAAATTGCTAAGAGCCTTCAGCCAGGATAGAAGAGCCTTCAGCCAGAATAGAAGCAGCCTCCGTCAATATGAGAAAGTCCTCAGCCAGCGTGGAAAAGCCTTCAGCGTTGCTTTGTTGCCGGTATTGGTTCTTTACTGCGGCGCGGTGATAGCGATATCAGATGAAAGGCTTTGGCTTCCCGAAAGTTATAAAATTCTCCATTTGAAACTGGTAAAAGCGGCTCTGCAGGCAGAAAATACCGACCGCTGTGAATCGGTGGTGAGTGGAACTGTTCATCAGGGGCGAAGCAGCCTTCAGCACCCTGTTTTTAAAATCACTTGCCGCGACAACAGGCGCAACACCTACCCTATATTGATTGATGGCATCACGTTTCAGGATCTTACCCCGCCGGGGCGGCGTGCAAAAAGGCGCACGCAGGACGAATTGGATCAAATTCTCTACCATAAATACTGGAGCGCCTGCCAGAAGGAGCTCAATAAGCGGACTAAACTTATGATGGAACTGGAGTGGCTAACCAGCGAAATGCCTGAGCCGGAGAAAGTGAGCGAGAATGAAACTCGTTTCAGTGTTGATTTCAATGCAATGGATTTGCAGAGAAGATTGTTGCAATACCGGGCTCGATGTACCTTCACTCTGCTGGAGTCTGAAGAGGATATTCAGTCGTTGGAAGACGAAGAGCCCATATTTGAGCTTGAAGCGACAATTGGTCCGCGGAAATCCCCATAGCTACTGCAAAATAGCCCATACAAAGGCAATCTCGGCTTCCAGAAAAAATTATTGGCTATCCACGCATGTTATACCCAAAGCGTTTGAAATTTAGGCCTCCAGAGCACGCCCCTTTTTGCCCCTGGCCGCGTCGCTCCTCCTTACGTGGGGCCTGCCACGCGGCGTCGTCGCTCCCCCTGCCCTTAAAAGAAAAGGGGGGACAACACGCGGCGTCGTCGCTCCCCCTGTCCTTAAAAGAAAAGGGGGGACAAAAATTGACGCACTCTGGAGGCCTAAATTTCAAACGCTTTGGGTATAGAAGCCGTCAGTGGGTAATATTTTGGTTTGATAGAGGGGGGGTGACGTGGCTACCCCAATTAGGGGTAGCAAACGAAAGGAACGTTAAGCAGCCTTTTTCGCTGTAACCTTCCTGGTTGTGCGGGTTGCCTTGGCTACCGCAGGCGCTGCGGCCTTTGAAGCGGGGGCTTTGGCGGTCTTCTTGGCTGCGGGTTTGCGTTTAGTCGCTTTCTTTTTTGCGGAAGCCTTGGTTTTGGCGGCGGCTTTCTTCTTAGTAGGGGCTTTAGCCTTGGTTTTTGCTTTCTTCTCAGCGCTTTTGGCTTTGGCGGCGGCTTTCTTCGCGGCGGCTTTGGCTTTGGCAGCGGCCTTTTTCGCGGCGGCTTTAGCCTTGGCAGCGGCTTTCTTCTCAGCGGCTTTGGCTTTGGCAGCGGCCTTTTTAGCTGCTAATTTTGCCTTGGCGGCCTCTTTTTTATCGGCAGCCTTCTTCTTCTTGGCCAGAGCGGCTTCCTGTTTTGCGATCGCTTTGTTTACCGCGGCGGCTTTTTTGGCAACGGTTTTGGCGCTGGTCAGCTGCTGTTTGGCTTCGGCAGCAGCGGCCTTGGCATCCTGAGCTGTTGCTTTGGCTGCTGCCAGGGCTTCGCGGGCGGTAGCTACCTGTTTGGCGGCTGCTGGAGTCTTTTTCTTGCGAGCCGCGACCAGTTTGTTTTGGGCTGATTTGACTTTACTAGCAGCTGCTGTGGCGTTTTTGGTGAGCTTAGCTAACTCTTTGGTCAAATCTGCGATCTGCTTTTCACGGGCTTTTTGTAGTTCGGCTTGGAGTTTAGCCAGTTCACTTTCAAGTTGGGCGATTGGGTCTACTGTTTTCACGGATGCTTTTGCTTTGCGGCCAGCCATATCGAACTTCCTTCAATAGATTGTTGTTAATTAAGTTTTTGAAACTTGCTTAAAGTTTATTAGCGTGTAATAAAATACGGTTTTGACATAAAAATTCAAGTTTTTTACGACGAGTTGTCAACATTTTTTTAAAAAACATGTAAAAAATCAAAGCACACGATATTTTTTCAGGTACTTTTGGTGAAACGCAGGTATGGAGCCTCGCTTTTTTTCGCCCTTGTTTGATGTTCAGTGATGCGTTTGAGCTAATTGCGAATGCCAATGATGTTAAATTTCCACGCCTCGAGTTACCGTTTTCCCCGTTGTGGCTAAGGGGTAGAGGAAGGTTGGTGGTGAATCGATTGTTGGAACGTGAGGGCGACATTTTCCCATATGCCTGTAAATATATTCACATACCCCTATATTGGCACAAGAGGAGGGGCTGTTATTGCTTTTCTTTACTATCAGACCTGGTTTAAACCCCGGTGAACCTGCGTAGTGAGTGTGCAGAACCTCGTCTGTTTTTATTTTTTACTGGGGCACGTGCCTGTTTAGTGTGATTTGTTTGCTCGGGGTAGTCGGGACTCTGCATCAATGCTTAAGGAACGGGCACGACATAACTCTCGCCCATTTATCAGTTGTAGAGAGGCGCCTCCGATTCATCTCAACTGGCGCCGTCACGAAAATTTGAGGCAGGCCCACTATGCCGGCGTTTTCGCATCGACACCAAACGGGCACCTCGCCCCCCTTTATTACTAATAACAGGGCCGGAAGTTATTTCGTGCAGGTCCCTGTGCGGCTTGAGGTCCTTGGTTACCTATTAAAGGATATTTTCTTTTAGCAGGTGGTTGTTTTCATTGGTTGAAGGCTCTGTATTCCCAAGCTGAGGGCTCTTTTTCCAAGCTGAAGGCTTTCTATATCCAAGCTGAAGGCTCTTTTTCCAAGCTGAAGGCTCTTTTTCCCAAGCTGAAGGCTCTTTTTCCAAGCTGAAGGCTCTCTATATCCAAGTTGAGGGTTCCTTTTTCCAAGCTGAAGGCTTTCTATTTCAAGCTGAAGGCTCTTTTTTTCAAACTGAGGCACTCTATTCCAAGCTGAGGGCTCTGTCTGCTAATTAAAAAATTCTATAGGTTAGATTAGTGCACCATTAGGCAAATACTTGTTGGTGCTGTTGGATTTTATCCATAGCAATAGCTCTCGTGTAGGAGGGGTTCCGCGCTTGCGTAAGGTCTTTACCAGCCAGACGACGGGGGATTTGGCCCCCGCCTCCCAACCCGGGAGTTTCATTTCCGCTGCTGTGAAGAATCGTATCAGGTGAACAATTTCTTCACTGCCAAAATTTTCTGCAAGGGCAAACCAGCGTTCTTTTGGCAGCCGCATGAGCCGTTTATGGTGATTGAGCTGCTCATGGGGGAAAAAATCGCCTATTTGCGCCAAAGATTCCTGTTGGCTAATGGCAATAAATCTCTGTAAAAGTTCCGGAGTCACTTCGACATCAGGGGATTCGTTATTGGAGGCGGGCTCCCAGGTGCCAATTGGCATAAGTTACCTATTGAAGTAGCTGGAAATGGATATGAATAGTATAACATTATAAATGCATCCCCAAAGTGTAGGAAGTTTAAGGTCTCAGAGTGCATCAAATTTTGTCCCCTCTTAATCACAGGGACGCGACGATGTGGAATGGTAGGTTCCTTGTGAAGGTCTAATTCGGTAGCCTTTCTGGAGTGAATATTTAGAAAGCGCTGTATATAATCACAGATCCAATGCGACTCGGATATTAATGATGCGCAAGATTATTCACTGTGATGCGGATTGCTTTTTTGCCGCCATTGAAATGCGCGACGACCCTTCCCTTCGAGGGCGGCCTTTGGCCGTTGGGGGAGACCCATTGGGTCGGGGAGTGATCTCTACCTGCAACTATGAGGCGCGGCACTATGGTGTGCGTTCCGCGATGGCATCCGCGCACGCAAAGAAACTATGCCCCGATTTGCTTATTGTTCCCCACAGTATGGAAAAATACCGTCAGACATCGTTGCAAATTCGGGAAATTTTCTTCGATTACACCGATTTGGTGGAGCCCCTGTCCCTTGACGAAGCCTATTTGGATGTGACTCAAAGCACACGCTGCAAAGGCAGCGCAACGTTGATGGCCGAGGAAATTCGCCAAAGAGTGTCCCAAAAGCTGAACATCACCCTATCGGCAGGGGTTGCACCAAACAAATTTTTGGCCAAGGTCGCCAGTGATTGGGAAAAGCCCGACGGGTTGACCGTTGTCGCGCCTGATGATGTTGATCGTTTTGTTATACAGCTGCCCGTCAGGCGAATATTCGGAGTCGGTAAAGTAACGGCTGAAAAACTCAAACGCCTGGGCGTTGAGACCTGTGGTGATTTAAGGCGCTACTCGGTGTTTGAGCTGATCGAGAACTTTGGTTCCTTTGGCGCTAGATTGTATGAACTGTGTCGGGGGCAGGACAATCGGGAAGTCAAGCCGAGCCGGCGGCGCAAATCTCTGAGTGTCGAGCACACCTATAAGAATGATTTGCCTGATCTCGACCATTGTCTGGCACAGCTACCGGCTCTGTTTGTGGAGTTAAAGGGGCGTCTGGGGCGCGTAGATAAGGATTACAGAGTGGTTAAGGCATTTGTAAAGGTGAAGTTTTCCGATTTTACCACCACGACCATGGAGCGGGTGGGGACAACGGCGCGCATCGGCGATTACCGTGAACTTTGTGAAGAAGCGTTTGCCCGAGGCAACCGGCCTGTGCGGTTATTGGGGCTGGGCGTCAGATTTGTGGATTTGCGCGATGAAGAAATCTCTTCCCAACTCGACCTATTCGATTCTCACCCCCCGGTGCCCGAGGACTGTTAATTGTTTCTGGCTTCGGGAATATTTCCTGTACACCCCTTGTGGTCAAAGGATACAGCTGCGCCATTGTGAATTTTTGCGCTATAAGCGTTATTCGGAAATGCAAATTGTGTAGTAGCGAAACACTTTTATCGTTGTAGACCAATAATCCTTTGGTAAACCGGCTTTGTATTTTAATTCTTCCAGAAATAAGTGTTTGTCTGGTAATTTTTCCCACACGGCAGGCAAAAATGTAGCCCGTTTTATCCCCTCTTCAAGTGTCACGCCGTCTTTAAACGGTTGTAACTGTTCAAGCAACCCCGCTTCGTCGTCGAAAAACAATTGAACTTGTGGGGTGAGACTGGAAATTTCAATGTGTAGTGATAACACTTCCTCCAAGTTCACGCTCGGGAAACGGTGGTCATCAAAAGCCGCTGAGAATGCATGTTCAATAACATCATTCACAAGTGGCAGACTCGGGGTAAGGGTGCCGATACAACCGCGCAGCTTTCCGGCTTTGTGTAACGTAACAAAGCTGCTGCCGGGTTCGGTAAGCGGGGGATCTAACGGTGTGCAGTCCAGTGGCAGCGGTTTCCCCGTTTTTGCGCCGTGCTCAATGGATTGGCGGGCCAGTTGCAACAGATATTGTTTTTGCTGCGCGGTTAAATCAGTGAAGCGCATAGGCCCCGTATCCAACCACTTGGTCTTTTCCGCCGGCGGTATCTCCCGAGTTGCGCAGATCCAGAGTGGTTACACGCAATCCATGTTGCCTGGCGGCGTAAAGCAGACCGTTGATTGCCCTGCAACCGCATGCTTGCTCTCCGGTAAGCTCAATGTTGAGGTTCTCTATTTGCGCTGTCGTGTCCCGGTCCAGTTTCCGGGCCTGTTGATAGGGGTGGTAATGGCTAAGGTCGGAGCTGATTATGATTACGGTTTCCTCTCCACCACCTCCTTTATAACCGCTTTTTGCAACCCGTTCATTACTGTCTATATCATACCATAGCGTATTCAATATCGCTGCAACCTGTTTCGGAGCTGCGTCACCGACAACAAGAGGGACTAACTGAAATTGATGTAACACGGTCTGTAAAAATGGCAGGTGAACTTCCAGACTGTGCTCTCGGGCGTGCGCGCTTGGGTTTGTATAGACACCTTCGAGGCAATTGATCTTATTGACGGCGTGGAGGTCTAATGGAATGACTCCGAGTGGTGTTTGAAACTGTTCACAACCCGGTGTGGCAATGCCGTGCAATGCAATATGGTGACGGGCCCAGCAATACAACGCGGGTAGTTTTATCGCTAAGAGGGATCAATGTGTTATAGGCGGTGGCGGCGATAGGCCCGGAATAGATATACCCTGCATGAGGGGCTATCAGCGCTTTGGGGACAGGCGTTGGCCGTTGCGCGTCTGCCAGTAGTTGTTCAATTTGTTTGCGGAGCTGGCCGGGATTATTGGGGTAGAAGCTACCGGCTACTGCGGGGTATCGGGTAATCATGGCTGTGACTGTTTTTGTAGGGTGCGATTGTTTAATATATGCAAATGCTTTGGGTATCTAGAACATTTCTACGCAATTAAACGCTCAATCAGCGCTTAATTGCGTAGAAGGGTTCTAGGCATATATTGGTTCTATTGTGA
>JARROD010000259.1:0-5437 GCA_037384225.1 Exilibacterium sp. | reverse complement strand
GAGGGCCAGTGGGGATGCGCCCAGTGCTCGGGGACGTCCCGAGCGGTGGTAAAGGCCGCGATTGGCAGTGTCGGGGTCAGCAGCAAATCGTAGCGGTCGAAGAACAGTGACATCCGCTCGCTCAGCGCCACCTTGTGATTGACCGCCCCCAGGTAATCCAGCATCGAGTAGTTGGCGGCTTGCTCCGCCACCGCCACCAGACCCGGATCCATCTTCCCGCGCTGCTGCGGTGTGAAATTGCGTATGGCGTTGGCCGCGCCGCTGTAGAACAGGCATTCAAAAGCGGCTTTTGGGTCTTCAAAGCCCGGGTCCACGGCATCAACACTGGCCCCCAGGGTCTCGAAGGTTTTCGCTGCCGCGGCGACCGCTGCGGCTATCTGTGGATCGACATCGACATACCCCAGGTCGGCGCTGTAAGCAATTTTCCAGCCCTTAACGCCAGCATCCAACTGTGCCAGGTAATCCACGCCATCCGGCGGCAGCACCTGGCTGTCGCGGGAATCCCAGGCGCTGATAACGTTCATCATCAGTGCGGCGTCGCTCACGCTCCAGGTCATGGGGCCGGCGTGGGCGAGAAAACCAAAGGGGCTGCCGGGGAAAAAGGGCACTCGGCTCCAGGTGGGTTTCAAACCGAATACACCGCAGAAGGCGGCGGGAATCCGAATCGACCCGCCGGCATCGGTGCCCAGCGCCAGCGGCCCCATACCCAGCGCCACTGCCGCGGCGCTGCCACCGCTGGAGCCGCCGGCGGTCCTGGCGGCATTCCAGGGGTTGTTGGTGGCGCCGCACAGGGGGCTATCGGTCACCCCCTTCCAACCCAGTTCCGGTGTGGTGGTTTTGCCTAAAGGCACAAAGCCATTGCGTTTTAATGCCGCCACCACTGGTGCGTCCACTTCCCACGGTTGCTCCGGGTCGATGGTTTTACTGCCTTTGAGGGTGGGCCAGCCGGTGGTGAGGAAGACATCTTTTATGGCGGTGGGAACGCCGTCGACAGGCCCCAGTGGCGCATTTTTTTGATAGCGTTGTTCCGAGGCTTTAGCCGCCGACAGCGTGGTTTCAGCATCGACCAGACAATAGGCATTAACGGTTTCGTTGTGGCGCTCGATTTGCGCCAGACAGGCCCGGGCGGCTTCCAGTGGCGAAAGCGCACCACGCTTAAATGCAGCTACCATTTCCACAGCGCTCATCTCTGTGATAGCCATGCTTGTCAGTCCCCCCCTTTTTTCCGGTGCTGAATCAGTGACGGTCCTTATTCGGAGTCCTTATTCGGATATACAGGCTATTCCACCCCAGTGTAGTTTTCCATTGTCGTTTTTAATACCGTGAATTTCGAATATTTTTCTGCTATTCGGGGTAGTGCGCAAAATATGCCGTGTGTCTATAAAACCAAAATATTCGCAAGTATCGAACCGCTTAATTCTTGAAATTGTATGCGCCCTGTGCCATGAATAGCAGATGCAGTGAGCAGAATGGTTGATAAAAAGAATCATTGATATCCAGTGTTATGAATCAAAGGTTGTAAATAAAAAAGTGTTATTGCCGGCGCATCAGTTATAAGCCGGCAATATTTTTAGCGTTATTCTTTGAGGTAACCATCGTCATGAGCAGCCGTTATTTCGATGATATAGAGTACAAACGTCGCCGCCGCTTACTGCGCGAAGCCATGTCTCAGCGTGGTTTCGATGCCTGTCTCGTCGCCAGCCCGGAAAACATCTACTACCTGAGTGGCCTGGATCACATGGGGTATTTTGCCTATCAACTACTGGTATTTCCCGTCAAAGGCCAGCCGGTGTTAATTACCCGTGCCATGGAGCGGGCCACGGTTCGCGATCAGGTTCCCGATGTTATCCATGTGGGGTACGCCGACGGTGTCAAAACACCGCCGGATTCGCGCGCAAGCCCCGACACCATAGAACAAACTTTAGAGCTGATCGGCGGGCAGGCCACCCGCGACCTGCGCAAGCGCCCTCAGGTTTCCCCATCGGCCGCCGTCGATAAAACCGTGGAGACGCTTCACGATATGGGGGTGGCCAGTGGTGTTCTCGGTCTCGATATGAACAGTACCTTTCTTCCCTATGCCTTTGCCGAAGGTATTATCGAAGGTACATCCGAGGCCGAATGGGAAGATCTCGGCAACTTGATTGACAATGTGCGGCTGGTGCAGTCGGAGCCTGAACTGGAATTGACCCGCAAAGCGGCGGCTATTTCCGACTCTATGATGCTCTCGGCCATCGCCGCGGCCGGCAATGGTATTAACGAACAGGAAGTGATGGCGGCGATCTACGATGCCATGTTCCGCCGCGGAGGCACTTACCCGGGGTTTGTGCCCCTGGTGCGCTCGTCGGGTGAACTCGAACACGAACACGGCACCTGGACCAGCCACACGCTGGAACCCAGCGATCTTCTGTTTCTGGAAATGGCCGGCTGTGTGCGGCGCTATCACGCCCCGATGGGGCGGCTGGTATTTATCGATGATGCCCCCGCCGATGCCAGTCGCGCCAGCGACATATGCCAGGAGGCTTTGTTCGCGGCGGCTGACGCCATCAAACCCGGGGTTAAAGCCGGCGACGTTTACGAGAGCTGGCAGCAGGTGCTGGACCGGCAAGGGCTGGGACACTACGGGCGTCACCATTGCGGCTATTCTGTGGGCATCGGCTATCCGCCGAGTTGGTCCGGTAGCGGTGTTCCGGTGGGGTTGCGTCGCCATTCGGATATGGTCTTGCGCAAAGGCATGGTGTTTCACCTGATGAGCTGGCTGTTGCGCTGTGGCGCCGGTGATGCTTTTATGTCTGATACCATTGTCGTTACCGATAAGGGCAGCGAATTTCTGACCAACGTCAGCCGCGATGTCTATATCCGATAAGCGTATAACGCTTTGCTCAAAAACATCCGACGCAACCATAACGAAGCCTGTTAACTATGTCTGTCGATTCGAATTCCGAACCATTCGCCGGTGAGCTACCCGATCTGGCGGCAATCCAGGCGGCGGCGCGGCGTATTGGCGACCGCCTGGCGCCGACGCCCTGTGTCTTCGCTGAGGATCTGTCTACCTCACTGGGACAACCCCTGTGGGTAAAGGCGGAAAATCTACAACCCACCGGCTCGTTCAAAGTACGCGGTGCTCTGAACTGGCTGCGCACCGCCTCGGAAGAGGAACTGGCCGCGGGGCTGGTAACCGTATCGGCAGGCAATCACGCACTGGCGCTGGCCTGGGCCGCCAGCCAGCTCAAAGTGCCGGTTACTGTGGTGATGCCGGAGGGTTCCAGTGCCCTGAAGATTCATAATACCCGCCAACTGGGCGCCCGGGTCATCGTCCGCGGAAACATCCGAGAGGCCGTGGCGCACTGCCATGAACTTAGAGACCGAGACGGGCTGACGCTGGTTCACCCCTACAACGATCCCCGGGTAATGGCCGGGCAGGGCACTGTGGCGTTGGAATTGTTGGAGCAGATTCCGGATCTGGAGCGGGTTATCGTTCCCGTCGGTGGCGGCGGTTTGATTTCCGGTGTCGGTCTGGCATTGAAAGCGCTACGTCCGCAGATCCAGCTTGTCGGCGTAGAGCCCGAGGGGGCGGCGACGCTGCGCAATGCCTGGGACAAACGGGACGTCAACGCCAGCCTTTCCAGTATTGATACTATCGCCGTGAGCCTGGGGCCGGCGGTGGTGGGTGAGTATACCTACACGGCGAGCCGCCGAGTGGTGGATACGCTGGTGACGGTGGCCGATGAGCATATCATCGGAGCTACTCTGCGACTGTTGAGCGATGCGCGGCTTTACGTGGAAACCGGTGCTGCGGTGGGGCTGGCGGCACTGCTGGCAGGTATCGTGCCGGCGGCGACGGACAGTGCCACGGCGTTGATCATTACCGGAGGCAATCTGGATCTCAGCCAGTTGCAGAAGCTATTGGCGCCGGCGTCGTCCTAGCATTCAGCAATCAAACGCCGATTTACAGGGGCTTGGGAGGTACAACGCCCAGACGCTCCGCCCAGGGGCGCAGATCCTCCATAATGGACGGGTAGAGTTCCACTCCGCTTTGTCGCTGTTTATCGCGCATTTCCCAGGCACGTCGTCCGGGGAACCTCACCGCCGGTTCCCCGGCCGGTACACGGCTGTTTTCACACAGATCCCGCAGCGCGGCGACCTGACGCTTGAATGCCTCAAGCGTGCCGAAAGCGGCCGGATCGATAAGCTGTAAGAACACTGAATTGGCCTCGCCATCATTCGGCGCTTCGATATCGGCGCGCCCGTAGCCCCCCAGCGCCATGGATAACACCTCCGCCATCATACTGAGCGCCGCACCTTTGTAACCATGGGTGGCTCCGCCGATGGGAAGGATGCTGCCCTGGGGCTGGCTGAAAAAAGCCTCGGGGCAATCGCTGATATGGCCCTCGCTGTCTTTCAGGCACGGCTCGGCCAGTCTTTTCCCCTCGCGCCGGGCGCGGGCCACGTAGCCGCCGGCGGTGATGGACATACTGATATCGAACAGTAGCGGGCAGCCGTCGGCCGGGGCGGCAAAGGCGATGGGGTTGGCGGAAAACACCGGGTTTATGCCGCCGTGGGCGCAGACAGTATTTTCCGACGGTGTCGAACAGGTGAGCAGTACCATATAACCCGCTTCCACAATCCGTGGGCAATAGGCCGCCAGACAGGCGATATGTTGGCTGCGGCGCACGGTTGCCGCCACCAGTCCACGCTGTGGCAGCCGCTGCAGTGCCGTCTCCAGGGCCTGGGTTACGACCCAGGGGCCGGGGAGAAAGTCAGCGTCCCAGTTAAACGTGTTACCGCGGTCGGCCAGCACGCGGGGTTCACCGCCGGCGCGGCTGTGGCCGTTGAGTAGCCAGTCGAGGTTGCTGCCGACGCGGTTCATACCGTGGGTGCTGAAACCCATCAGGTCTGCCTCGATAAATACCTGCGCCATCACCTCGGCGCGTTCGTGGCTTAAACCCGCCCGCTGGAACAAAACTGTGGCGAATAGCAGCAGATCGGCGGCGGCGTATTTCGAAGTCATGGTTAAACCTCATCGATGTGATAAAAACGTTACGGATGTGTGATACTCCTGCGCCGATTATAAGTCACAATGCCAATCAATCGGGCGGCGCCAAGCGCTGGCGAACCTATAGGTTAAGAAAGCCAGTAGGGGTCGTTTTCAAGGTTGGCTGGAAGCTTAGGGACGTGCACGAAATAACTTCCGGTTTTCGCCTCCGATCCATCCCGTCTGGCGCCGTTGCGAAAACTTGACGTAGGCCCACTATGCCGGCGTTTTCGCAACGACACCAGACGGGCGCCTCGAAACCGAAAACCGGAAGTTATTTCGTGCACGTCCCTTAGGGTAAACCCGTTTCGATGGCATAAAAAAGACAATCGGCCAGCGCTATGTCGTCGCGGCGGGTGGCCATAAACAATTGCAGATGGCGACGCGCTATCAGTTCGCCTGCCT
>JARROD010000258.1:0-6616 GCA_037384225.1 Exilibacterium sp. | reverse complement strand
AGCCGTACTGATCTCGCTGATTTCTTCCGCATTCACTCTGGCCAACCTGGGAATTCCCTGCGTAACCAGAGCGATAAAGGGCAGGCTGTCACAGATGCGGGTATTGTTAATCACCGCTATACGACTGTTAGACGTTGCCATTGGGTTGGCTTCACCATTGATCACTTCGAACGAAAGCAGGGGCACGGCCTGATCGCGCCAATGATAGACCCCCAGATACCAGTCCGGTGTATTCGATTCCATGCGCACGGCCATATAAGGTGCCATTTCTGCCACTGTTACCGTCGGCAACAATAAAAATCGTCCTTTGAGTGGTATTAGCAGGCAAGGAAGCTCTACGATGTTTTGATTTTCGATAGCCTGTGGCGAATTCATAATCTGTTGTCATCCCCTGGATTTCTTACGCTTAGGAGTGGTTGTCTGTAATCAGGTCTTCAGCTTCCCGGTTTGCGCCGGTTGTGCGCTCACCGCGCAATGGTTTTATATAAGGGGACTTTAAACTACTTTGTTTTAAGTACCCGACCAATTGCGCCGCCAGCTCTTGTGGCGTTCCAGTATAACTCACACACCCAGTCGCCGATGCCATTTCCGGCATTGAAGGACTGGTGCAGGACTCCGGTGTCTGCGCCCAAACCTGCGCACCTTGTTGGTGCATCAGCCTTGCCGACGCCGCGCCGTCATTGCCCATCCCAGTGAAAATAATCACCCCACTATTACAGCCAAAAGTGCGGGCGACATTCGCTACTACCTGATCAATGGAAGGCTGATACGGGCCGGGCCAGGGCTTGTGCGACAGTGATAGGGTACTGTTTTTCTGGATTTCAATCCGTTCGCCAGTTGCCACAACCACTACGGAGTTATTGCCAATGACATCACCGTGCCGGGCAACAGTGGCCTTATAGTGGCTGCCTTTAACCACTGCCTTTGCCAGAGTGCGGTCAAACTCGGCGTCTATGTGCTGCACATAAAGAAATCCGACTCCGATTTCGGCCGGCAGTGCGCACAAAAAACTATTGATAGCTTTTGGACCACCAGTGGAAGCGGCCAGCACCCATATACGCCGGGCTTTTTGCACCATTTGCCGTTCGAGGTTAATGGTACCCGCCAATTGTTGCAACTTCTCCCGCAACCTTCGCGACCAGGCGATATAGCGATCTGAAGATGGACTGGCGGCTACTCCGTCTCCGAATATCACCGGCGTGTGAATCATATCGAGCCAGCTACCGAGCTGCATCGCCAATGGGCCGGTTAAATTCAGATCCACAATCCAGGCATCGACCTCCTCATCACCGCGAAACGGGTCGGCGGTCACCACAGCATCCTGCCGGCGCTTGGCGACGTTGGGCAGCAATCGGCTCACAGCCACCCGATAGCCAAATTCCTCGACCACTCGCCGGATCAAATGCTGCTGTAATGAGGAATCAGCCAGAATACCTATATGCAGCATCGATTCAGACACCATCTCACTCCACAGTTTCGCCGATAAGTTCGCGAATATTGTCCAACAGCGCGTCCTCTTGATAAGGCTTACCCATATAACGTTGAACGCCCAGGGACAGCGCCCGATCGCGGTGTTTTTTGCCAGTGCGTGAAGTAATCATGATGATGGGAATGTGCTTAAGCCGGCTCGAAGAACGTACATTTTTCGCCACTTCAAAGCCGTCCATGCGCGGCATTTCAATATCGAGCAGCATGATATGGGGAATGCAGTCCTGAAGTATACGCAGGGCATCATTGCCGTCTTTGGCGGTAATGACATAGAAACCTTCCCGTTCCAGAAAACGCGAAGTCACCTTGCGCACCGTCACCGAGTCATCGATTACCATAACAGTCAGTGAATCATTAGCCTCCGCGATCGGTTCATCAGACTGCAGCAGCGGTGTGGAGAAGTGTACCAGAGCCGCCTCCTGGCGAATCATGGCGTGCAGATCGAGAATCACCACCACACTGCCGTCTCCCATTACGGTTGCACCTGACAGCCCCTGTACCGTGCTAAATTGCTGGCCGAGACTTTTTACCACGATTTCACGGCTGCCTAACAGATTATCGACCTGCAAGGCGACGGTGTTTTCCGCCGAGCGCACCAAGACCACCGGCATGGGCAGAGCCTGCCCTTCCAGCTTCGGCCGGGTATCGGCGTTGAGCAGTGTGCCGAGGTATCTCACCTGGTAATTCTCACCGGCGTATTCAAAGCGGGCGTGTTCATCCTGGTAATAATGTTCCAGCTCAAAGGGGCTGACTCGCACAATACCTTCGATAGTATTGAGTGGAATGGCGTAGCGATCCTCGCCGATCTGTACCATTAAAGCGCGGTTGACTGAAACTGTGAACGGCAGTCTGACCACAAACTCAGATCCTTCTCCCCAGCGCGAGTTAATCAGCATGGATCCGCCCAGTTGTTTGATTTCACTGTGTACGACATCCATACCGACGCCGCGTCCGGAAATCTGAGTAACCTTTTCTGCGGTACTGAATCCGGCGCGGATAATAAACTGAAGAATATCCTGATCCGCCAGGTTGGCATCCTCGCGCATAAGTCCGCTCTCAATGGCTTTGGCCCGCACTTTTTCCAGATCGATACCGCGGCCATCATCGGCCAGGCGAATCAATACATCGCCGCCTTCACGACTCAAACTGAGAACGATGCGCCCGATTTCCGGCTTGCCGGCTTTTGAGCGCTCTTCGGCGGGCTCGATACCGTGATCCACAGCGTTACGCAGCATATGCTCAAGGGGAGCGACCATCCGTTCCAGCACCGATCGGTCCAGCTCCCCTTCCACATTGTCCAGTTCAAAGGTCACATGCTTGCTGAGTTCACTGGATATCTGGCGCACAATCCGCCGCAGTCTCGGCACCAGCCGCGAGAAAGGCACCATCCGTGAACGCATCAACCCTTCCTGCAATTCGGTGTTAATCCGCGACTGTTGTAATAGCAGGGTTTCCGCATCGCGGGTTTTGTCGGTCAGTGTTGATTTGAGGTCCATTAAGTCGGACGCGGATTCAATCAGGGAGCGCGACAATTGTTGTAGCTGAGAGTAGCGATCCATTTCCAGGGGGTCGAAATCTTCGTGTTCCGCCAGTTGTTCCTGCCGGAATAACACTTGTGCTTCGGTTTCGATATCCAGTCTGCGCAACTGTTCCTGCAAACGCTGAATGGTCGCGTCCATTTCCTCGATTGCATACCCCAGTTCGCTGACCTGCTCCTCCATACGACCACGGCTGATGGAGGTTTCACCGGCGAGGTTTACCAGTTCTTCAAGCAGATCTGCGGAAACCTTTACGACTTCCTGCGGGCCACTGCGTCGTGCAGCCAGTTGCGCGGTGCCACTGCCGCTCGTGAAAGTCTGAGGAAATGCTATTTCAGGGGGCAGCTTGGCGGGCTTTGAAGTTACCCTCTGGGATTTTTGCGGCTCTTTGGATTTCGGCGTAAACGGCAGTATATCGGCACCCGGTGTTTGCAACCCACTCTCGTCCGCCGATGCCGGTTCCTTTGTCTCTGCGGTGAAATCCTCGTCGGCATTGCATTCTTTTACACTGGTTTCCGTGCCGGCTGCAACACTGCCGGACGCGGCGCCGGAAGCGTCGGCAACATCGATTTCCCTGTCGAGATACGCCGGTTCGTCGGCACCCCAGTATTGCGCGTCGCGTTCCGCCTGTTCCGCTTCAGGCAATGTGTTTTCAATTTCCTGCGTTCCTTTTTCAGACTCCGTCTCGTTTGCAGCATTTCCAGCCCCCCACTCGGCGCTGGTGTGATTCTGCAGTTCTGCACTGTAACTCCATGACTGGAACGCATCGCCTTGTTCTTGCTCCCCCGGCTCTTTCAGCAGTTCCCGCTCATTGCTCTGCGCTCTCATTACCTCCGCCATACCTTCGGGCAGTTGCCCCGCCAGTCTGGCTTTGACAATTTCGGTGCCTTTTAAAAGTTGATCCTGATAGTCGTGCAGGCGATCAAAAAAACTGTTGTCTATCGCACTGTTATCATCACCGAGATCGATCAGGAAAGTTTCAAATTCATGGGCGAGTTCACCAATGCCCATCAGACCGGCCAAACGTGCCCCACCTTTAAAAGTATGCAACGCGCGTTTTAATTCTTCGATACTGGACGTATTGCCCCATTCTTCTTCCCAGTCGTGGATGGATTCGTCAATTTCCTCCAGCAGTTCGTCGGCCTCTTCAGTGAAAATTTCCAGAATCTCAGCATCGGCCTCATCGAGTTCATTTTCACTAACCAACCTCTCCGTCGCCTCGGTCAGCCACTGCTGCTCCACAACCGGCTCGACAGCGTCAGGAGCCACTCGGTCTGTTTCGGTTTCACCGGCATAATCAGTCGCTAAAGTCTCTTCTACCTGGAAAGGAGCTGCGGCTTCAGCACTATCGGTTGCATAAACTTCTCCGGAAGCCTCTGCTTCGTCGGAAGCCTCTGCTTCGTCGGAAGCCTCTGCTTCGCCGGAATCAAAAGGCTCCTCCAGCACAGGAGTCTGTTCAGGTTCCATTTCCTGCACACTTGCCAATGCTAAAAATGCTTCCAATTCATTTTGCAGGTCCATGGGTACTTCCTGCAAATTTTGTCCGGCGGCGACCGCATCGACCATATCCAGTAACTCTTCATGGCCTCTTTTAAGCAGGTCGCACAATTCAGGGTCAGCGCCATAACGTCGGATGTCCACCCGCTCATAAAGGCGTCGCAGTTGGCCGCTCAAGTTCGACATTACCGCCAGATTGGCATGTTCTGCCCCTCTTTCAAGGGTAGCCAATTCATCGACCAGGTTATCGCGTTGCTGCAGGTCACAGCCATCCTCCCGCCAGCGGTCAATGATCTGTTCCGCCCCCAGCAGTAAATTCATCTCTTCGGCCATAAAAATCGACAACAGTCCTGGATCGACTTTTTTACTACCGGCGACCGAGGCTTCTTTCTGACGAATCAAATGGCCAACGGATAATTCTTTAAGCTCCGCCACCCGGGCCAGAAACTGCTGTAGTCTGGGAATATTCACCGTTTCACCGCCCTCGATCTGCTCCAGGGCTTCACGGGTGTAGACCACACCGTCTTTGATCAACTGCAGAATATCGTCGTTAATGGACACCTGATAGGTGCGCAGCTCTTTGACAAATCTCTCCAGGGGTGTGGCGAGTTCGGCGATGGGTTTGACATCGGCCATATGGGCACTGCCTTTCAAGGTGTGCAAAGCGCGCTGCATACTGTCACTGGGACAGGTGTAAAGGGGAGCGGCCTCGTCCATCTCCCGCACATAGTCCTCGACAACCTGCAAATGGGACAAGGCCTCCGATCCAAAAATCTCCCACAGCAGACTATCCCCTTCAGTGTCCTCATCATCCTCATCATCTTCACTGACGGTCTCGACACGATCTTCCAGTACCGAATCCGGTGCCGTTTCGCCGATGTCATCCCCCGATTCAGCAACAGAAGTAGTTTCCACTGCTGGATAAAATTCGGGTTCCCAGTCAGCCCCTGCCTCCACTTCATCAACCTGCATAAGGTCGTCGAAACCGGTCTCGATGGGGTCCTCCCCACTGTCGATTTCCAGCTTCAACTCCAGGGGGCAAGTACCTTTGGATAGCGCGTGCCCCCAGGCCATATATTTTTCCGTCAGTTCCTTCTCCGGGTTTGCCTGTTTATTGCGGAATGCCTCGATCAATGCCGGCAGCAGCTGGCGAACCATCTCGATCAGACCTACTAAATAGTCATCCGGGATGATGCTGCCGTCGATTACCCGGTTCAACATGTTTTCGATAGACCAGGCCAGTTCGCCGATATCCACAGCCTCTACCATGCGACCACTGCCTTTTAGGGTGTGGAAGGCGCGGCGGAATTCCGTCAGCGACTCGTTATCATTAAAATCTTCAGCCCAGGGAGGGAAGAATTCATTAATTGTCTGCAGAACTTCTGTCGCTTCCTCAACAAAGATGTCGAGTATTTCGTCATCGACCTCGTCTTCGTCGCCGACGCCTGCAGAAACATTTTCAGTTAACGCGTTTTCGATCGAGAGCTCGGGCTGCGGCGCGTGTTCCGCCGCTTTAGGGTCAAACGGGTCTGCAAAGCTGTGGCTAATGTTATTGTCATTGCCGTGATTAAAAAGCGCACTTTCAAACGCCATGTTATCGGCAACACGATGATCAGAAACGCTGTCTGTGTGTATTGTTTCTTCAGCCGCGCTTTTTACAAAAGCAGAATTTCCGTCCGTCGCGGCGGGTTCGGTTGTTTCGGCCTCAGCTGCCGACACCCCAACATCGTAGTCGCTGTCCGTTTCTACTGACTTTTCGCCAGATGGCTCGAAACCATGGGAACTGAGATCGTTATCGGTAGCTTCAACTGTCGCCAGCGGCGGCTCAACTTTTTCCTTATGCGACCCTTTACGAATCGATGGTATTGGCGCCACGGTGGCGGCCATCTCGGCGTCTGTCACTCGATAGCCGAGAGCGTCCACACTCTCTTCCGCCACACTCAGTAACAACTCATCATCCTCGTCGTGATCCCACTGAGGCGCTCGAGATAATATTCGACACTGGCGATCGCGTCAGCCAGTGTATCGAGCGTGGACCATTCAGGGGTAATTTTTTGTTCCAGCAGCTGTTCTTTGATGTAACGGGCGCAGGC
>JARROD010000257.1:0-5445 GCA_037384225.1 Exilibacterium sp. | reverse complement strand
CCAAGGTGAGCAGCTTTCCGCCGCATTATTGTCCAATGACCTGTTCGTATCGTTACTGATTGGCCATACGAAACAGTCGTAAAACCTAAACTCGTTCAATAGGTGTTTAATATCAACATTAGCGGTAATGTAGTCATTTTTGTAAGTCGCAGCGGCAATATGATCGTCGACAACTTTCTGAAACAGCGGTCGGTTGTTGCTATACATGCAGTCTATCATCATGTCGTGTTTGTGCAATCCAAACTCAACATAAAATTCAGCCACGTCGGCCGGCAGGGAGGATAATGTAAAATCTATACCTCCATGGGGCTTCAGGGGGGCGAGATGGAAGTTGGAAAAACCCAGTATCCCGATCAATTCCTGAACGGCTGTATTAAAATCGTCACAACTCAAGTCGTTCGTAAGTCGCGACTCTATGGATTTCAATAGTTTATTACGCTCGAACCTGTCCAATAGTCCTCCAATTGAATAACGGCTTAAAACGTGTTTTTACATGATTAGTGAAATATTTTACACCATAAGGCCTTTTAATATTTATCGTAGTATTATATTTTGTCGTAAAAAAATGTAAACACAGAAAGTTTTTAATTTCGAAAAGCGGCTATTAAGGAACGGGCACGGAATTTGGAGAGCCAAGTCTGCAGTTGATTCAGCTTGGCAACCTCAATATTCTGATTGTATTTTTTGTATTTGGCAGCCTTAGTTTTTTGGGTGAAAAAGCCGGCAAATGGATTATCTCTAACGATGAAGTTCAACAGTGGATAAAGTATGTTACGAGTTTCGTCCTCGCCGCAGTGGCCGTTGTTTTGATTTCACAATAGCCCCCCCTTCGTCCAACCCGCAATCGTTCGGCTGCGCGCAAAGAAGTGCTTTGGGTATAGCATCGGACAAAATGATGAACAACGCCTAACACTTCAGTATTGGTAACTTATGTCCAGGCCAAATGTCCGGGGATCACCATAAGCGACAGCGTTGGCAACTCCCAGGGTCAATGCATAAGTTGCATACTCTTCATCGGTAATGTTTTGCCCCCACAGGGATGCGCTTAAACGACCTTTTGCAGCGACGGGTATGTCCGCCAGGGTTAAGCGCGCGCCCATTAAGGTATAGGCGTCGGTAATATCGCTAACGGTGGGAAAGTAGTGGTAGCCATCCGTAGAGGTGATATTCACATGGGCCATAAGTGTGCCGATAGACCAGGAGGGAAACCTATAATCCACGGTCAGGGAGCCGGCGTGTTTTGGCGTCTGGGTGAGTCTGAATTTTACCAGGGCTCCATTGTCCAACGGGTTCGGCTGCAGCGGCATGTCACCGTCCAGATAGGTGTAACCCAAGCCCAGCGTCAAACCGTCTATGGGGATCAACGTCAATTCGAATTCGGCACCGTTGACTTCCACTTTCTTTTCTGCGTTGATAGATTCTGTATATTGAATTTCGCTGGGGTCGAGCATATCCAGAATCATGTCAATATAATCTGTCTGAAATACGGCGAGATTCAAACGCGCCCGCCGATCCCAAAACTCTGACTTAATACCGATTTCGGCCGTTTTCACTTCCTCTTCTTCGTGAGGCAGTAAATCGCCGGTAAAAGACGCAAACAGGTTAATTCCGCCACCGCGAAAAGCGGTGCCCCACTTCGCATAAGCCAGCAGGTTTTCATTCACATTATAACTTACCGTAAAGGCGGGGTTGGTATGGCTGTAGTCTAAATCAAAATCACCCGAATTCCCCGCTTCTGTCATTGCCCCCGATTTATCATCCCGCGTGTGTCGAAGCCCCAGCGTCAATTTCAAATGGTCGTCGAGCAACGCAGGCGTCCAGGTCGCCTGGCCGTAGAGCGCCGTGGAGGTTAAATCCGATTCAATACGGCGCAGTGGACTGTCTAAGCCAAAAAATATATCGAAGGTTGTCGGTGGCGTAATCAACGACAGTGGCGTACCGGTGATATCACCAGTAATATCCAGCGAAAAATATTTCTGAAAGTTCTCGCTGGCTTTTTCCGAGTAATAATATAAACCGGCTACGAACTCAAGCCTGTCATAATCGCCCACCAGGCGAAACTCCTGAGACTTCTGGTTCTGATCAATATCACCCAGTCCCATGACACCGTTAAAGTAGATCGCCCCCCCATAGTTATTGCGCATCTTATGGTCTAGATTGCTGTAAGAGGTGAGGGATTTAAACGAAATTGACTCGTTCAGGTTTGCCGTATAGGTCAAGCTGTGCCCATCGTGTTTGCTTACCGTCGGATCCAGCGGCGCGATCGGATAACGTGTTTTCGTTTGCCGCCCTGGTTTATCGTCGGCATCGCCGAACAACCCCTCCAGATCCTCTAACTGCATATACATTTGCGATGCTTTTACATCGGCCCGGTTGTAGCTGTACTCCAGGGTTGAACGGTCGTCGATCGCCCAGAGCAGCGCGAGCCTGGCGCTGTCTTTATCATAGGCGTTGTAGTCCCACTCACCGCTTGCTGTGTTGTCCACCCAGCCATCGCGCTCGGAGTGCACGTAGGACAATTTTGTTCGCACACCGGCAACTTCCGGCAAATCAATGTGCGAAACACTGCGAAAATCGTCAAATCTACCCATCCCCAGCGTCTGTTTAATGGCAAACTCACCCTGCGGCTTTTTCGACACCATACTGACGGCTCCCCCTGTGGCATTGCGGCCAAACAGGGTGCCCTGGGGACCTCGCAACACTTCTATCCGCTCTAAATCGGCGAGATCGGCGTACAGCCCCTGGGTGCGCCCCAGATAATTATCATCCAGGTAGACAGCAACGGACCCTTCACGGGTGATCTGGACCACGTCTCCAGGTCCATTACCGCGAATGGCCAGTGACAACACCCCGGGGTCGTCCGGAAAGGGCCGCACCTGTAAAGATGAAACAGTGCCATCCATAAGGTCAGTGAGCCCCAGAATGCCCTGCGACTGAAGCTGAGCCGCTGTCAATACAGAAATGGCGATCGGTGTTTCCTGAAGCGGCTGTTCCCTTTTCTGTGCGGTTACAATGACCTCTTCCAACATGTAACCCGCCTCGTTTTCAACCGCCAGGCCAGTGGTGGAAAATAGCACTGTGGCCAACACACTGTAGTGCTGAATGGTTCGTATCATGGCTTCCCCCATACGATCTATTGATTTTACTGATCAATCCCTGTAGGTAAATGTTACCGGCAGGCTTTTAACTCCATGCGCTACCCAGGAGTAGAACCAGGGTAGTTTGTCCTTATCCGGGCAGGACATTGTCTGTATACGGCCGACAAGAGTCTCCACCATTATCTGCGACGATACTCTTGCCAACTCCGACCCAAAACAATTGTGGACACCGTATCCAAAAGCGATATGCTTTTTCGGCGACTGCCTGTCAATATCGAATCTATCGGGGTCGGCAAAAAAGGCGGGATCGCGATTGGCGGCGGCGACATTGACCATCACCGGCGCTCCGCTGGGCAGCGTGACACCGGAAAGCCGGGTGTCACAACTCGCGTTTCTAAATAGAAAATGTACCGATGAATCGAATCGCAAGACTTCCTCTATAAATAGAGGTATGTGTTCGGGTGATGCCGCCAGCCTCGCCAGCATCCCCCGGTTATGCGCTAACTGCATCACAACATGTGACAAAAAATGCCGCAGTGTCATAAATGCAAGTAAACTCATCAGCTCAAACAGTCGGAAAAATTCCGTTTGCGATAAAACACCGCCTTCCTTCTCCCGAATCAGGGCCCACATCAGTTCGCTACCCGGATTTTCAAGTTGCGATTGCAGTAGCCTTGTTACAAATGCATCCTTCCTCTCGGCCAGCGCCTGCAGGTTTGCGTAATAGCTTTCCGTCGCTTTCCGCATAGGGGGATGCTCCACAGCCGTCATAAAGTCGTGAATTACCGATAAATCATCGACGCCTTCAAAGCCGTTAGCATGAATAATAATGCGATCTAAATAAGGGCATATAAAATCGGAAAAAAAGTCAATCTGTTTACGCGTTTTCTGTTCACATTCCTTTAGTGCCGACAACAGCCTGTCGGCGGTTGCGCGAATAAATCCGGCTTCATTAGCGATGTAATCTCTCAACAGCTTTTTATTCAGGGAACGGCGCAGTTGCGTATGCCGCGGCGGGTCGTCAAAAATCAGCGGAAAATCGGGGATACAGTTGTGCGCCGTCAACTCCTGCAGACTCAAACGAGCACTGTTTACCGAAGAAAAAATGCCGGGGTTCTTCAGCACATAGACAGCGTTTTCATAACCGCTGACTAACCAAAAACCCTCCGGCTGTACTTGGCAGACAGGCAAATTCCGCTGAAACCTCGCGTAGATGGGAAAGGGGTTGACCCGCAAAGAAGGCGAGTATTGATTAAACTGATGGGAAGCGGACTCATACATTATTGCCTATTCCTTTGTCATAGCTGAATCATTCCAGCTTTTGCACCCATGATTACCGCTTCATAGGTCGAGTGAACTTCCAGCTTTTTGCGAATATTTTCAGTATGCTTGTGAATGGTGTATTTACTGCGACACAACTTCTCCGCGACCTTCTCGGCACTGTAGTCACACTTTGGATAATACTGCAGAATTTCAAGTTCTTTTTTAGTGATAACGCTGCCAAAATCAAAAGGATTTTTGTTCTGACAACAGGCCTTTTTTGAAAACCGCTGAAACCCAAACTTGTAAAACAGTTTCGCCAGCAATTTTAACTCCGTGCTTTTTTCATGCACTCTGGACCGAAACGCATCGGAACTCAACCCGCGACAGTACACTTCCAGCCCTGTCACATCTTTGTGTCCGTTAGAACTATGCAATGCGACGGCCAAGCTATCGTGTATATCATGAGAACTTAACAACTTGTGTATTTGTTTGTTTTTTATGATTCGCACAGATTCGTAGGGTGAAGCAAAAACATGTTCGTAAATACTACTCTGAAAGAATAATCCGCTGTTGGAAACGCAACATTCAGTCATAAAATCGTATTGGCCCAGGTTTAAATCTTGATACTTGTCAAAAACATCGCTCATCAAGGTTGAAAGCGTGATTTCAAAGCAATTGTCGCCCAGAAAATCGGCAAAAGTGAAGTGCGAAAACCCCAGGTCCCGTATAAACCTTTCGCCCACGTTCTTGAACTCTTCAACATCTTGCGCTGTCTTAAGGCGCGACTCTACACGGGTTTTATAAACAAATTGATTAGCTTGCGACACTAATTCTCCCCTATTGTTACAAAGCCGAACCGCATGCATTGCTTTATTTTTACAATATGCATAAACTGCATTTCGGCATAACTTCACAAACTTCGATTTATCACCCTGGACCTAATGAAATAATCGAAAAAGTATATTTATTCTTTATTAACGCTATTATTCTCTATTAACGCTATTTTTCTCTATTAATGTATACCAAAGCGGCTGAAGCTAAGATACTTCCAAAACACGTTCTTCATTGTCCCTGACCGCGTCGT
>JARROD010000256.1:0-9657 GCA_037384225.1 Exilibacterium sp. | reverse complement strand
CTTCGCTGAGAGTCCAGAATAGAGGGGGCGAATGTTGACTGAACGGTCACTGCCGTTTTCAAAGAAGACCGCTTCTCAATAACCCGGCGGGGGCCACCTCCGGATGGCCGCCGCCGCGGAAAAAATAACAAAGCGAACTCAAGCTCGAATCGAGGACATCAAAATGGAACACTCAGGTTTAGCTACCGAGGAAGTTCTGAGTCGATATGCAGGTGATCACAATCGTCCCGTCAAAGAACTGATAGAAAACCGGACTGTCTACGAAAGTCACGAAGCTGAACTGTCGATTTACGATACCTACGAGCCGGCGCAAAAGATCAGCCTGGCCGCTGAAGAAATTCTTTACTGCGGTATGATTTCAGGCAAGAAAACCCTGCACGGGAAAAATCACTACCAGGCCGATTTCCTGCCCCATGAATCCTTTGTGATGGCCCCGGGTGAAACCATTGCGATCGATTTTCCCGAGGCCCGCATGGACCGGCCCACCAGCTGCCTGACCCTGGGTATCAGCCGGGATAAACTCAAACAAGTCTGTGACCACTTGAACCGATATCACCCGCTTCCCAAAAGCCTCGGTGAATGGGATTTCGATACCAGTCATGTATTGCACACCTTTCATACCGAGGCCACCCAGCAACTGCTGACGCGCATAGTGGACAGCTTTATCTGTCACGACGAAAGCCGGGATCTGGTATTGAACCTCGGAGTGACAGAACTCCTGACGCGTATGCTGAGGCAGAAGGGCAGAAGCTTTCTGCTCAAGTGCGCGCGCCGGGATCCGACTTATTCGGCGATGACGGCGGTGATAAACTATGTCGACGAACACCTAAGCGATAACATTGAAATTGAACAGCTGTGTAAACTCGCCTGTATGAGCCGCAGCAAGCTCTACGAACAATTTAAAAATATAGCCGGCTGCGGGCCTATGGAATATTTACAGCAGCGGCGTCTGGAAAGAGCCAAGGAACTGCTGCTGTCGGGGCGCAATGTCACTCAGGCCTGTTTTGAAGTCGGCTTTCTCAGCGCCAGCCATTTTACCCGGCGCTTTCACCAGCAGTACGGCGTTTCTCCGCGGGAGTTCAGCACCAAAAGACAAGCTTGAAACAATGCGCAACACGCATCGCACTCTTTATATTGAGAAGTTACGTTGGGTGGAATCAACTAAAAGCCAGTGACTCAAGAGTCTTAATATCGCAAATATAAATCAACCCGGATTCCAGTCGAATCAGCTTTTCCTCCTGTAACTGCTGCAGCTCCCTGTTGACGCTCTGCCGCGAAGCGCCCACCATATTCCCGAGTTCCTGTTGTGAAAACCGCGTGGCAATAATACATTCGCTGCCCCGGGGTTCACCGTAGGCGGTGGCCAGCATATACAGGCGCAGCAGCATTTTTTGCCGCAGATTCTGCAGTGCGCCTTCGATCATGTCGAAGGTGAGACGCATTCTGCGACACTCCATCAGCAGCAGTTGTTCATTGATGGAGGGGTATTCGGCCCGAAGGGACTGGAAGTCTGTTTTTCCCAATATCCGCAGGCGTGTCGCCCCCTGCGCCCTGGCGCTATTAATCCGTCGCGTACCTTCGATCAGTCCGAGTTCTCCAAAGCAGTCACCGGGGCGCATGGCAAACATCAATATTTCTCTGCCATCAGAAGAGACGCTGGCGATGCGCACCTGCCCCTCGATGACCTGGTAGAGCGCATCGGCGCTGTCCCCCAATCGGTAAACAGTGTCGCCACTGCGTAGTTTAGTCTCCCTCATGGTGCCGAGCACCGCCTGACGGGCGGCCTCAGGCAGCGCCGTTATCCAGTTGAAGTTGAAGCTTTCTTTGTCCAATGCGAGTGCTCTTTCAAATCGATATATTTGTCTCTAAACCCCGTGAGCTCCCTCTTTGAACTCAATGTCGGCGTCTCTGCGTATGAGAGATAAAACGCCGATAACTGTCGCCTGGATGACAGAGCGGGGCCCCAGCAAAGTTTATCCTTATTCCTCCCTGAAACAAGAGGAAACAATTATGAATGGAGCCGAAGCTCTGCTGCAAACCCTCATTGGTTGTGGTGTTGAAGTCTGTTTTGCCAATCCGGGTACCTCCGAAATGCAGTTGGTCGCCGCTATCGACAATAATCCGGGTATGCGCCCGGTGCTGACGCTGTTTGAGGGCGTTGCCACGGGAGCCGCCGATGGCTACGGGCGCATGGCGGAAAAGCCCGCGGCCACACTCCTGCACCTGGGGCCGGGGCTCGCCAACGGTATGGCCAATTTGCACAATGCGATGCGCGCCCGCTCACCGGTGATCAACATTATCGGCGATCACGCCAGCTATCACCTGAACTACGATGCGCCGCTGACTTCCGATCTGGAGGGGCATGTGCGGCTGCAGTCGGACTGGTACCGGTTCGCCAAATCGGCGCAGGCGCTAGCGGCGGATGGCGCTGCCGCTGTACAGGCGTCTTTAAACGGCGCGGGCAAAATTGCCTCATTGGTTGTCCCCGCCGATCACTCCTGGAATCCGGGCGGCGAGCCGGTTTCTGCCCTGCCCAAACCCCGGCGCAATACCGTGGCTCAGGGGGCGCTCGAAGACGCCGCCCGGGCGCTGGTATCCGGCGAACCCACGGCGCTGTTGCTGGGCGGTAGCGCACTGCGGGCGGAAAACCTGGATATCGCCGGCAGGATTGCCGCCGTCAGCGGCGCGCGATTGCTGTGTGAGACATTTCCCGCCAGAATTCAGCGCGGCGCCGGTCGCGTGACGCCGGAGCGGGTTCCCTATCTGGGCGAGATGGCCGCCGATATGCTCAAAGACTTGAAACATATCATTTTAATCGGCAGTAAGGCGCCGGTTTCATTTTTTGCATATCCAGATCAACCCAGTTGGCTGTGCCCGAAAGGTGCCGAAATTTACGCTTTTGCGCATCCCGATGGAGACATTGACACAGCGCTCATGGCGTTGTTGGATAGCGTCTCCCCGGGGCAAAGCGCCGCGGAGCCTGTGCGCCAGCAAGCCTCATTGCCCCCCGTGCCCACCGGCGCGCTGACCGCCGAGGGCATTGGTGCCTGTGTGGCCGAAGCGTTGCCGGAGGGGGCGATAGTTTCCGATGAATCCAATACCTGCGGGCTGTCGATCTATCCGATGACCAGCGGCGCCGCGCCACACGATTGGCTGTCCCTGACCGGCGGAGCCATAGGTCAGGGGCTGCCGGTTGCTGTCGGCGCTGCCATCGCCTGCCCCGAGCGCAAGGTCGTCTGCCTGCAGGCCGACGGCAGCGCCATGTACACGCTGCAGGCGCTGTGGACCATGGCGCGTGAAAACCTGGACATTACCACCGTCATTCTCAACAACCGCAGTTACGCCATTTTGAATTTCGAACTCTACCGACTGGGGGTGGAACAGCCGGGCCCAAGTGCGGCGTCGATGCTGAATCTGACTAACCCGGAACTCGACTGGGTACAGTTGGCTCAGGGAATGGGGATGCCCGCCAGCCGCGCCACCAGTGTCGAAGAGTTTCGAAGCCTGTACGCAAACGCTATGGCATCCACAGGTCCACAATTGATTGAAGCGCAATTAGGAGGTCTATAACAATGAATAAAACAACTACGGGAGTAGACTCGGGAGATGACAGTGCGGTGCGCTGTACTTCCGCTGACGAGGTGATCACCGAACTGCGTGAAATCCTCAGCGACGGTGCGTTGATAGAAGAGGAAGAGGCCTCCAAGCGCCACAGCGATCTCGCTTCCGGCTCTTTTTGCCGGGCGCGGGTCATTGTCCGTCCCTCGAGCACCGAAGAGGTGGCCGCGGTTATGCGCACCTGCCACAAGCACCGCCAGCGCATCGTGCCGCTGGGTGGCGTTACCGGCATGGTTGGCGGTTGTATTACGCAGCCCGGTGATATCGGCCTTTCACTCGAGCGGCTCAATCAAATCGAGGAAATTGACACGCAAAACAATACCATCACCGTGCAGGCCGGAGTGCCTTTGCAGGTTGTTCAGGAGGCGGTGAGTGAAAAGGATCTGCTGTTTCCACTGGATTTGGGCGCCCGGGGCTCGGCGACCATCGGCGGCAACATCGCCACCAATGCAGGCGGCAACAGTGTACTGCGTTTTGGTATGATCCGGCAGATGATTTTGGGACTGGAAGTGGTGCTCGCCGACGGGACTGTTTTAACATCGATGAAAAAGGTATTGAAAAACAACACCGGCTACGATTTGAAGCAACTTTTTATCGGCAGCGAAGGCACGCTTGGAATCGTTACCCGGACGGTGCTGCGTTTGCGGCCAGCGCCGAAAAGCCGGGAGACCGCGTTGCTGGCGGTGAATGACTTTGCATCGGTCATCTCGCTTTTGCACCGTTCTGAGGGCGCACTGGGGAGCGATCTCAGCAGTTTTGAAGTCATGTGGCAATCGTTTTTTCGACAGGTATTCGACTACAGTGATAAACACAAGCCGCCGTTTGCAGAGCAATACCCGTACTATGTGCTTGTGGAACTGCTAGGTTCGGATCCCGCATCCGATGCCCGCCGCTTCGAACGGACGCTGGAGGAATTTTTACAATCCGGCTTGATCGTCGATGCGGTGCTTGCCAAGTCCAACGCGGAGAGAAATGCGCTCTGGGAAATTCGCGACGATGTCGAAGCGCTGATCGCTCACTATCCTATTTTTATCTACGACGTCAGTGTTTCCATCGATCAGATGGAGGGCTATGTAAGCGACGTCCGCAGTCGACTGGAGCGGGGCTGGCCCGATTTCAAATGCTTTGTATTCGGTCATGTGGGTGATGGGAATTTGCATCTGGTTATCGCAGTGGGCAGCAATGAAAAGGTTGTTCGCGATAAGGTTGAAGATATTGTCTACGGGGAGTTACGCGGGCGCAATGGCGTTATCTCGGCCGAGCACGGTATTGGATTGGATAAGAAATCTCACTTATCGGTCAGTCGCACACCGGAGGAAATCGAAGTGATGAAAATCCTGAAAAAAGCGCTCGACCCTGAAAATATCCTGAATCCGGGGAAGGTTATCTCGGTTTGACGATGTCTAAAGCGAATTGGAACATTATCCATTCTTAATCTAGCATTAGGAGATTGTGGCCATTCCTGTTTAGTTATTTGGATTGAACCGGTATTGTTCAAAAAAACAATGAGTAATTGCCGAGATGGATCATGAACAATTTGGGTTTTGGGCAAGCCTGTCGCTTAAAAATCCACACCCCGTTATACGGATCAGCCACAGGGGTGAACTTCTTTTTGCCAACGCCGCCTCGGCGGCGTTGTTCAGTGGCAAAGTTGGGCGGTTTCGTGCAATTATTGAAAAAGAAGTGAACGGTATGCTTGTTGTCAGTGAGACAGGCACTATCTTGTATGCCAATCCCGCGGTGGAGCGTATTCTCTGTCGCAGGCGGGAATCTCTGGACGGGTTGCCCTTTGGCCTGCCGCTGTTGCGGGACGGTTTTGCGGAAGTGGAAATTCCGCAAAGTGACGGTGGTGTCGCCATCGCTGAAATGCGCTCCGTGTCTCTGCAATGGATGAATCAGTCCGCGTTTTTGGTAACACTCAACGATGTTACTGAGCACCGTCACCGCGAACTGTTGTTGCAGCGGAGCAACCACACTTTGGCCGTGTTGTCCCAGTGCAAACAGGTACTGGTTCGTGCCAGTAACGAAGCGGCGCTGATAGAGGCCTTTTGCAGTAAACTGGTAACGCTGGGGCATTACCAGCACGCCTGGGTAGGACTTGCCGACGGCAATAAAATCGCTCCCTGTGCCTATGCCGGTGAGCTGTCAGGGAAAGGCGGCTACACGGATATCGTGGGTAGGCTTATCGATAATGACTGGCATTTTGTCAATAACACACTCGAACAGGGAAACACACGGCTTGTCTGTTTAGATTGTAAGCATTTATGCAGCGTTGACGAACTCACCCATTCATCCCGCTGTCGCGACGAACGCTCCATGATTATTTTGCCGTTGCCTTGTCGCCCGCGGGCGCTCGGTGTGCTGGTGATTCATGTCAGAAAGCGCAAAGCCTTCGACGAAGAGCAAATGGATTTACTTGAACAACTGGCCGATGACCTTGCCTTCGGCCTTTTTTCCCTGCGCGCCGAACAGGCCCGTCAAGCCTCTGAAGAAGATAGCAGACGCTATCAGGTGCAATTAGAGTTTCAGGCAACCCACGACAACCTGACCGGGTTGCCCAACCGCAATCTAATGCGCAGCCGCTTGATACAGGAACTCAACCATGCGCGTCGCGGTAAGCACGATGTAGCGGTGATGTTTCTGGATCTGGACCAGTTCAAAGTGATTAACGACAGTCTGGGGCACCGCGTCGGTGACAAGCTGTTGCAGGCGGTCGCCAACCGCCTGACCGAGAGCGTGCGTTGCGAAGACACAGTGGTGCGCTATGGCGGCGATGAATTCGTCATTATCCTGCCGGGTGTTAATGGCCCCGATAACTCGGCGCAGTTCGCCAGGCGTCTTTTGAAAGCGGTTACCAAACCGGTGCTGCTGCAGGCGCATGAATTGCGCGTTTCGACCAGCATCGGTGTGAGTCTGTATCCGCGCGACAGCGATGATCCGGATACATTGATCCAGCACGCGGACGCGGCCATGTACCGCGCCAAGGAGGAGGGCCGCAATCAGTTCCAGTTTTTTACCGCCGAACTCAACGCCCGGGTCAATCAACGCTTTGAGATTGAAATGCGTTTGCGCACCGCGTTGGAGGAAAATCAACTGGTGGCGTTGTATCAGCCTCAGGTCGATCTACCGAGCGGTGAATTAGTGGGGGCGGAAGCGCTGTTGCGTTTGCGACATCCGCAACGCGGCCTAATTGCGCCGGGAGAGTTTATTTCCGTCGCGGAACAAACCGGGTTGATCGTTCCTCTGGGCGAATGGATGCTGCGCACGGCCTGTCGCGAAGCCAGCAAATGGCAGCAGGCGTGCCTGCGTCCTATAACCATATCGGTAAATCTTTCCGCCAAGCAATTGGCCACTTCCAGTTTCGAGGCCTGTCTGCGGAATATTATTGAAGAAACCGGCTTGTCTCCACAGCTTATTGAGGTCGAACTGACCGAAAGTGCGATCATGCACAATAGCGAATACATGCGCAAACAACTGGATCGCATCAAAGCGCTGGGGGTGCGCCTGGCAGTCGATGATTTTGGCACTGGCTATTCGGGTCTGGCTCACTTGCGCGAATTTGCCTTTGATTGCCTGAAGTTGGATATCAGTTTCGTGCGCGATATTACTACCGATACCAACACCGCATCGATCGCGCGCGCCGTGATGGCCATGGCCAATAGTATGCAATTGCAGGTCATTGCCGAAGGCGTCGAAGAGGAGGCTCAGTTGAATTGCCTGCAGGATTACGGTTGTGAACGCGCCCCCTAGAAAAAGCCAATAAAAATGCTGCGGACACTGACAACAGCGAGGTGGGTTTAACGCTCTATGTGTTTTCCAAATCGGCACAATCCTCTCATACTATCGCATCCATTCAGGGCATTTGTGACAACGAACTGGCGGGCCGCTGTCGGTTAAACATTATCGATGTGAAAGAGTGTCCGGAAGCGGCCGAGCAGGATGCCGTTATCGCCACGCCGACGCTGATCAAGTACGCGCCGCCGCCGTTGCGCCGCATTCTGGGCGATCTGTCCAACTGCCGGGAAGTGTTGGTCGCACTGCAGTTGCCCTGAACCTGCCCAGAGCCAATAAGGGCCCGCGCGGGCGCAAGCAGCGTATAACGCTGAATTTGTCCTAGCCAAAAACGATTTTGTATTAATTCCCGGCCGCGACTTTCCCCTATGCTAAGGCCTCATACTAATTGACGTTTTCAGTAAAACATATGTTAAGTAAAAAATTAAAAATGGGTATGGTCGGTGGTGGTGAAGGTGCCTTTATTGGCAGTGTCCATCGTCTGGCGGCGGCGATGGACGGCGAGATCGAACTGGTCTGCGGTGCCTTCAGCCACGATGCCGAACGCTCGAAAAGATCCGGCCAGGCATTGCACCTGGCAACGCAGCGCTGCTATGCATCCTATGCGGAAATGTTTGCCCGTGAGGCCGCTATGCCCGCCGAACAACGCATGGATTTCGTCGCTATTGTTACCCCAAATCATCTGCATTTTCCCGTTGCCATGATGGCGTTGGAGCACGGTTTTCACGTGATTTCCGATAAACCGGCCACCCTGAATCTGGCCGAAGCAAACACACTTGCCGGCGCCCTCAACAACGCTAACTGTTTATACGGGCTCACCCATGTGTATACTGGCTACCCCATGGTAAAAGAAGCCAAAGCCCTGATTGCCGCCGGTGAGCTTGGCAATATTCGCAAAGTCGTTGCCGAGTACACGCAGGGCTGGTTGGCTTTTCCACCGGAACCGGACAACAAGCAGGCCGCCTGGCGTCTGGACCCCGCCCAGTCCGGCAGAAGTTGCTGTATGGGGGATATCGGTGTGCATGCCGCTAATTTGGCGGAGTACCTGTGCGGAGAAATATCCCACGTCTGTGCCGATATCAATACGGTTGTCCCCGGCCGGCAATTGGATGATGACGGCACCGTGTTGTTAAAATTCGCCAATGGGGCGAAAGGGGTTCTGCTCGCCAGCCAAATTTGTATCGGCGATGAAAACAACCTGAGCATTCGTGTTTATGGCGACAAAGCCAGCTTGAGCTGGTCGCAGTTGGAACCCAATACCCTATGGTTGAAGTACCCCGATCAAGCCACGCAAATGCGGCGTACAGGTGTCGGTACCTTGTCGCAAACCAGCCGGTTAAACACCCGCACGCCCGCCGGGCACCCTGAGGGCTACCTGGAAGCCTTTGCCAATATCTATCGCAATTTTGCCGCGCACATTCTGGCCAAACAAAGTGGTGTTGTCGCAGATAAAGATCTGGACGTTCCCGGCATCGATGCGGCGTTGCGGGGTATGGCGTTTATAGAAAGCGTTCTTGCGGCCAGCCGTTCTGAACAGAAGTGGCTGCCTGTAATGACAGCCTAAGGGACGTGCACGAAATAACTCCCTAAAGTGCAATGGATAGTTTTTTCAAGTGTGACCGGTTTAATTTATTGACATCGTCGACACCGAGCAGCGCCAGTGAACGCTCCAGTTCCGATTTCAACAACGTAAGCGCGCGTTCCACGCCAGCCTGCCCACCTGCCGCCAGGCCGTAGAGATAACTGCGACCGATAGAGCAGGCATCCGCACCTTCTGCCAACGCCTTAATGACGTGGGTGCCACGACGAATACCGCCGTCGACGATCAATTCCAATTTATCGCCAACGGCGTCGCGCATCGCGGCAACACAATCAATCGGCGCTGGAGTCGATTCCAATTGGCGGCCGCCGTGGTTGGAGATCATGATACCCGTCGCACCGATATCCAGTGCCCTTTTGGCATCTTCGGCGCTCTGCAAACCTTTAAGCACAAATGGCCCATTCCACTGCTTGACCAGCCAGGCTGCATCTTTCCAGGTTACGCTGCGGTCGAACTGACTGTTAAGGTAGTCGATCAGGCCCATCGCCCCCTTGCCCAAGGCATCGACGCGGTGTTCGACGTTGGCCAGTTTAAAATTGGGATTCAGCAGCATATGTAATCCCCAGTCAACGCTGGTTGCGTAGCTGAAAAAGTTTTTAATACTGGTAATTCTCGGCGGCATGGTCATGCCGTTAACAAAATCCCGC
>JARROD010000255.1:0-5451 GCA_037384225.1 Exilibacterium sp. | reverse complement strand
ACCCGAGCGGGCCACATAATAAAGCATGTTTTTGATTAATTCGTCACTGGTATACTCGCCCAGAGCACCGATTCCATTTAATGCCAGTAACTTGATTTCCTTGTCCAGTTGGCGCAGCAGATTTTTAACTGAAACACTGGCTTCAATTGCATCGCAGGCGAGACCTTCCCCCAAAGCCAGGGCGATATCCCAGAGCGGCTGCCGCGCCGTGCCCTGGGTTACCTTGTAAAGGCGGGCGAAAACTTTATTTAGATAGACATAATTCTCTTCCAGGTTGACATTGCGAATAACACCCGCCGCCGAGTATTGATACATCTTGCGCAGTTTTCCCAATACGTCCACAAACTGCGCATTGTCTCTGTTGACCGGGGGACGCTCTCCGCGAACCTGATGCGCTCGCTTCAAATCCGGTGCAAACAGTTTTGTTTCCGTAAGCAGACTTTCGCCACGCACTGCTCTGAGATCGTTGAGCAACGGCAATACCATGGAAGGATGGTCGCGACGAGCGGATTTAACCTGATCCAGATAAACGGGCAATTGCAAAATCGCCCTCATCAATACTTCCTGGGCTTCCGCCGAATTACTTACAGCCTCATTCATCAAGGCCTGAGCCAGCCTTTCCATTTCCTCTGCCAGGAGCGCCGCGCCGAAAAACTCCACCATCTGCAAACTGCCGTGAACCTGGTGAATATGCGTTAAACAAAAGCGTATACGCGTCGAGTCCTTGGGGTCCTCGACATAGGCTTCTAACGCCTGCCGGGCTTGTTTCAGCGTTTCTTCAATTTCGCCGATTACCCAGTCCAATGCAGCGTAGTTGCGGTTCTCTCCCATGCTGGGGGTTCCTCATTAACTTTCTTATATCGCTCAATGCCTACCAAATGTCTGCAGGTGGCTTGTTACAGCTTAGTTGCATTTTTTACCGCTGTCCTGTGCCCAAAAATCCGGCACACCCTAATAGCGGTAATAAGCTTGAATTCGCTCGTCGGACACACGCCGTACACATTGATGTTCCCAGTCCATTACTTCACCGAGACCTATAACCAAAACACCCCCAGGCTTTAGCCGCTCTACAAACGCATTGAGTATTCCTCTGCGCCGCCAGCGGCGAAAATAAATCAACAGGTTTTGGCAGAAGATGACATCCAACTTAACTGCCGGCATTTCGCTGATATTTAATACGTTGCCACCACTGAAGCAGACACGATCGCGCAATTTCTCTTTTACAATGTAGCGGCTCTTGCCATTCTGACTAAAATATCGCGCCCGTTCTTCGGGCGTCACTTGCGCAAATTTTCGTTCCGTGTATATCCCCTGACGCGCAAAATTGAGCGCTGGCTGGCTGATATCAGTCGCCATAACACCGTAATAAGGGTCTAAAGAGGCGAGTTCAAAACAATCATTCATCACCATGGCCAGTGAGTAAGGCTCTTCCCCGGTTGCGCACCCCACACTCCAAGCATCGAAGCTGCCGTTCAGACAATGGTTGTTAATGCGATTTTGTAGAATCTGGCGCACATACTCGACCGAGGCCCGATGACGAAAAAAAGTGGTTTCTTTCACAACCAGACGGTCCACCAACGTGGACCATTCAACCAACCCCTGTACGCCTTCCACTACCTGCTGAAAATATTGGCTGTAATCGTTTACTCCTTTCTCGCGCATACGCATAGAAATCTGAGTCTGCAGAAACCCACGTTGCTGTGACGCCAGTTGAATTCCCGTTCTTTCTTCCAGCAGCTTACTCCACTGGTCAAACTGCTGATCAGATAGCTTGTGAGATGCTTGTAATGACCACACCATCCGCTGTTACTACCGCTGATGCCCGGCGTGAAAATCAAGCCATTGCCTTTGATGGGCGCTGATTCGAGTCATTGCCATTCAACATGTCATTATCCAGGTCGGCATTACTCAGATTCAGCTCGGAGAACTCATCTTCCAGGGAAAGCCCAATGGAGTCATCGAGAACTCCCATCGAGTTTTCATGGTTTTCACCGAAACCAACTTCTTGCTGTTCTGTATGCTCGATCTGTTCAATTGAAGATGGCTGAATTTCTTCAGGCAGTTTGAAACCGGCCACAGACTCACGCAAATCCAACGCCATTTCAGCAAGGTTACCAATAGAGCCCGCGGTGGCAGCGGTACCCGCCGATGTTTGCGAGGTAATTTCCTGAATCACGTTCATCGTATTGGAGATGTGGCCAGCAGAGGAAGCCTGCTGTCTGGCAGCGTTAGAGATGTTCTGAATCAATTCTGCGAGGCTGGTCGATACGTTTTCGATTTCCTCCAATGCCACGCCCGCATCCTGAGCCAATCGCGCCCCGCGGACCACTTCGGAAGTGGTCTGCTCCATTGAGATAACCGCTTCGTTGGTATCATTCTGAATAGTTTTAACCAACGCTTCGATCTGCTTGGTCGCCGCCGCTGAACGCTCCGCAAGGCGCTGCACCTCGTCGGCTACCACCGCGAAACCGCGGCCTGCGTCACCGGCCATGGACGCTTGAATGGCAGCGTTCAAGGCGAGAATATTGGTCTGGTCTGCAATATCGTTAATCAAACTGACGATATCGCCGATTTCCTGGGAAGATTCCCCCAGCCGTTTGATCCGTTTCGATGTGTCCTGAATCTGTTCGCGGATGGTATCCATACCGTGGATGGTGTTTTGTACAACTTTGGCACCATTATTCGCAATCGATACCGAGCGCTCCGCCACCGATGACGACTCAGCGGCGTTGGCCGATACCTGATCAATGGTAACCGCCATCTCGTTGACTGCCGCAGATGCACCGGCAATTTCCTGGGCCTGGTGTTCAGAAGCTTCGGCCAGATGAAGGGCTGTCTGCTGGGTTTCCTGGGCAGCGCCGGAAACGTTTACCGCAGTCTCATTGATACGCGACACCAACACCCGCAACTGGTCGATGGTGTAGTTGATAGAATCGGCAATAGCGCCGGTAAAATCTTCGGTTACCGTGGCGGTTGTAGTCAGGTCACCATCGGCCAAGTCGGCCAGTTCGTCCAGCAATCGCAGAATTGCATTCTGGTTGCGCTCGTTGGTGTCTGCCGTCTCCTGCAAGCGATGGCGGGTATTGCCCTGCGCCATAATACCAATGGAGATAATACAAACCACCGCCAAAGCACCGAGGATGGCAATAGTCAGGTTGTTCGGTTGTCTTATGCTTGCCTGTATGGAAGTCTTATCCGACAGCTTGTTCAGGGCTTCGAGCAGAACCGGAGAGTCGTCGAGCAGGGCGTTAGCAGCGGTCCGCGCTTTGAACAGTGCAGGCGATGCTTCAAAAATCTCTTTTACAGATGAACTGACAAATTCAAACAATTCACCGATTTCGTTCAAACTTTCAATCGCGTCGCGGTCGGTTACCCGCGTAATACTCATCGCCGCATCGCCTCCCTTCATACCTTCCAGTACTTTTCCGAACAGGTTGGCATCAAGGTTGAACTGGTCAGCGGATTCAGTGGTATCTTCGCCGCCACGCAGCATTTTGTCGATATTTCGACCAATCCGTTCCGCACGCCACGATTGCATTTGCGCTACCGCCACCTGATCGGCCGGGGCATCATTTTCCAACAAAATTTCTACGATGTTGTTGTGCTCGGCTTGCAGCTCCGGCAGGGACTCATTCAGGGTAGTCGCGACGTCGTTGAGGAAGATGATTGTGTCCTTGTTGGTAATAATAGTCTGAGCGTTGGCCTGAACCCGGTTCCAAACCCCGTCGTAACCGGCAAACTCTTCCGCCAGCGCGGCGCGAGTGGCCTTGTCACTGGCTCTCAATTTGTCCCATGTGTTTGCCATACTGTCCACAACACTTTGCAATTCGGCAAACGCTGCCTCATTACCGGATGTAGATTCGCGCGACAAAGAGGTCACCCGGTAGGACAAAGCCCGCAATTCAGCAGCCAACTGCAGGTAGCGCTGATCACGCCCCGCATCCCTTTGTACCAAGTAGATACTGGCCGCCATTGCAACAAGAAACCCAAATAGGGCTAACACCATAAAAGCCATAGTGGGGTTGGCCCTGATGGTGGCGAAAAGGTTTCTGGATTCAATCTTCATGCTACGCTCCTGACCGACGTTGCGTTTTCCATCGAGAACTTTAAAAAAGTGTAATTATCAGTTACTTCGTTCAATCATTTTTTACTTTTATCTTTCAACTATTATGGCTGCTATGAGCTGTATCGGGTAGTTTATTATTCCCGGTCTCCGGCACCTTCCTGATGTTGTTTCTCCATGACAGCCAACTGCGCTTGCACACACAATGCCATCAATTTTTCCAATCCTGCTCCAGATTCACCTTGTATCAGCGTAAATTGAGGCAAAAAACGCTCCCTCTAGCTTTGTGCGGCATTGATAAAATGGGAATCTTCGGCGAGTCTGAGTGGGCTGAACACCCACCAGCCATCGTTACTGTCGTCCTGGGGATAACACCCGACAACAAAGGGCTTCATGGGGGCGGGAACCCCGGTGACATCATCAGTAAAAGTGTCAATCGGAAAATGCTGCATACCGAAAACCCGGTCGACAATTAAGCCGCTATAGAGGTTTTCTGTCTCCAAAATCAAGACGCGTCGCTGCTTTCGCTGCCCCAACAGGCGTTCACCAAAAAAATCGGCCATGTCAAACAACGGTAACAAACGACCGCGCACATTGGCTACACCTCGCACCCAGGATTTTACCCCAGGCAGGTGCGTGTAGGGGGGCACTTCCAGCATTTCCGAGACTACCCCCATGGGGGCTACGAAACGGCAGTTCAACAGAGAAAAGCCAACCCCGCTCCAGTGCGGCGTAATATCTTTCTGTGCGGGAAGCCCCTTGGCCGACCGCTTGCTGCGGTGAGCCAGGTTCACCAGCGCCTGAAATGCCGCTTGCCTTTCTGCCATCAGTTACATTCCACTCCGTCTTCAAAAGTTAAAGTCCGGGCAGCCTGCACTAGGCCATCACCTCGGCAATCGTGTCCAGCAGGATTTTTTCTTCTATCGGCTTGGTTAGATAGGCTTTTGCCCCCTGGCGCAATCCCCACACTCTATCTGTTTCCTGATCTTTTGTAGTAACAATGATGACGGGGATATTTGAGGTTTCAGCCGCTTTGGTCAGTTGGCGAGTCGCTTGAAAGCCGTTTAGACCGGGCATAACAATATCCATCAGCACCACTTCGGGAAGCTCTTTTTTAGCTAGGGCTACACCTCCTTCCCCGGTTTCAGCCGTCAATACGACATGTCCGTTTTTCTCCAGCATACTGGTCAATTTATAGGTTTCTGTCGGAGAGTCATCAACAATTAATACTTTAGCCATAGATTCCTCGAGAGCTCACTTCTTTTTAGATTCCGAATAAATCATGTGGTTAAAATTCACACTTACACCAACCTTCCGTGGCGCCTATCCCACAGCGGACAAGGTTGATAGGAGTCTTCCCTATCACTGCGATTACTGTTTTACAACAC
>JARROD010000254.1:0-5508 GCA_037384225.1 Exilibacterium sp. | reverse complement strand
CGTGGCGATACGAACCATTGCCAGGGGTTTGTGGTTGCGGGTTATAAACGGAAAACTGGCCAGAGCGGCAATGGCCGGTACGACGGGTAACAGGTAGCGGGACTTTTGTGTTTGGGGAATACTCAAGCCCAGCAGCAATATCAATGTCCAAGCGGCCATCAGTGCAGCCATCCGCAGCGGTTCGTCCCACTCGCGACGTAACAACCTGGGTGCAATAAGAGCCATCACTACCATCGCGGGCAAAAAGCTCAGGGCGTAGTTACCGATACTATTGATGAAGTAATAACCGGGTGTGGAATGACTCTCGTTTTGCAATCGACCCGCAAATTCGGCTTGCAGCACTTCGTTGGCAAAGGCATCGCCGCCTTCACGCCGGGCAAGATAGTACAGCGCAATACAGGACAGGCAGAGCAACAGCGACGCGAGAAAACCAAAGGTTATCAGCGGTTGCCATCGTGGCTTAGTGCACCAACTTGAACTCATCAGATAGTAACTGCACAAGACGCCGCTTGGCAGTACAATGCCCATTGGGCCACGCAGTGAAAACCCGAATGTCAACAGAATAAAAATACCCGGCATCGGTCTCCACCAGGGGCTGTTATCGCGTTGGAAGTCGTTGCGATAGACCAGGAAAAAGCAGGCAACTGTGACAGTGGCCAGCATCTGATCGATTGAAATCGAGCGAGCATGGGTTAAAAAAGTGACCGTCCCCAGCTCAAAACACACGGCCAAAAGTGCCCATTGCACCGAAACATAGCGCAAAAGCCGGTAGGTGATGGCCAGATTCACAGCGGCTGCGAACGCTGTCGGCACAACGGTGGACAATTTTGTCACCTGCCCGCTGAACTGCGTCAGCAGCCAGATCAGTAAGGTTGATGTGGAGGGGTAATCGGGGTAGGGTTCACCGTAGGTGGTTGGAAACACCGATGGGCCGAAGGCCAGCATTTCCCTGGCAAAAATGCCGAAACGGGTTTCGAAACCGATAAATTCCTGGTCCCCGATTCCAATCGTAAAAAGCAGCAATCCCAGGATGCCGACGGCAAAGGTTTCATAGCATATTCGGTGCTGATGTTTGGCCATGCCTGAGCTGGTTGAAGGGGGGAGTTTGTCAGTCATCGAACTCCATCTGGAGTTCGGGGCCGAAAAGGCGTTTGAATGTGTTTTCGTCCATTACATTGCCATCTGCAATCAATCCGAGTAGCTGCAGGCGTTTACCATCGCGGCAGTCTGCCCACAGTTTCCCGGTCTGCCAGTATAAGCGCGGCCCTGTACCCTGCGCGGGCAGGTCACGAAAATAACTGCCGGTTATTACAAAGCGTTTACCCCTTTTGGCTTCAATCTCAAAAAAGGCGCCGGGGTAGGGAGGGGCTACGGCCCGGATCTGGTTGTGAATGGTCTGCGCCGGTTGCCGCCAGTCGATGCGGCCGTGCTCCGGCCGCCGCGCACCGAAATAACTGCCTTGTTGCAGATCCATCGGGATTTCCGTCGCCGTGTCTTCGCACAGGCGGGGGAGGCTGCGCATCAGTACCATTTCGGCTGCACAGGTGACCTTCTGAAATACCTGTTCGGCGGTGTCGTTGGGCAGGATCGGCACCGCCTGTTGATCCACCAGTGCGCCTGCGTCGGGTTTGAGCACCATGCGGTGCAGGCTGGCGCCGGTTTCGATTTCGCCCTTCAACACTGCCCAGTTGGTGGGTGCGCGGCCGCGGAATCGCGGCAGCAGCGAGCCGTGCAGATTGAACGCGCCGCGCGCCGGTATATTCAGGATTTGCTCGCATAACAGATGGCGGTAATAAAACGAAAACAGCCAGTCGGGTTCGAGTGCGCGGATCTGTTCTACTACCGCCTGCGTATTGGCGTCGTCCGGTTTAATGACCGGTATCTCATTCAATGCCGCCAGCTCCGCCACACTGTCGTACCAGATATTCTCCTGCGGATTGTCTTCGTGTGTCACCACCAGGCGCACATCGAAGCGGTTGGCCAGCAGTGCGGCCAGTCCCCGCACGCCCACATTGGAATAAGCAAAAAGCACCGTTCGGTTAGAGGGTATGTTCATGGCTCAGTCTGTTATTGTTTTTGGGATTGCCGTTTTTGTAGTGGTCTCCATTATCGACACGCCGGCGGCCAGCACCCACAATTGCCCGTTCCTAACCATGGGATTCACGGCGCTCCTGTTTTTTCCGGATACCGCCGAAACGGATATCGCTTTTGGGTTTCATATCAGACAATTCCCGGCGATGCGTAACCGGTGTCCGGTCGTCCAGCAGCTCTCCAGCTTCAGCCACTTCGTGACGGTAATAGTCGAACAGCCGGGTTAATGTATCGCGCAGCGGGACAACGGGTTGCCAGTCGAGTTCTTCGCTGGTATTGCGAATGTAGGGGACACGGGTTTGGATATCCTGGTAACCTTCACCGTAATATTGCGTGGAGGCCACTTCGAGCAATCGCACTTGTCGGGCGTTGGCCCGGTACTCGGCAAACCCCTCGGCGATTTCCAGCATGGTTTCGGCCAGCTCCCGGATTGAAAGATCGTTGGCGGGATTGCCAATGTTGTATATTTTGCCGCTCGCCGCGTTGTCCGGATTGGCGATAATATTCATCAACGCCGAAATGCCGTCGCTGACATCGGTAAAGCTGCGCCGTTGACGGCCGCCGTCAACCAGCTTGATATCCTCTCCGCGCGCGATATGGCCGAGAAATTGAGTTACCACACGTGAGCTGCCTTCCTTGGTGGTATGCATACTGTCGAGGCCGCTGCCTACCCAGTTGAAGGGACGGAAGAGTGTGTAGTCCAGCCCTTGTTGCTGACCGTAGGCGGCGATTACGCGGTCCATTAACTGCTTGGCGCAGGAATAGATCCAGCGTGGTTTGGAGAGTGGGCCCAATACCAGGTTCGACTCGTAGGGGTGAAACGCCTGGTCTGCGCACATGCCGTAAACTTCGGAAGTAGAAGGAAATATTACGCGCTTACGGTATTTGACACAGGCGCGGATAATCGGCAGGTTGGCCTCGAAATCCAGTTCGAAAACCGCCAGCGGGTCTTGCACATAGGTGGCGGGTGTGGCAATGGCGATCAGCGGCAAGACCAGATCGCATTTTTTCACATGGTATTCGATCCATTCGCAGTTAATAGTGATATCGCCTTCGAAAAAGTGAAAGTGCGGGTGGTCGATAAAGTCCGAAATGCGGTTGGTTTGCACATCCATTCCGTAAACGTGGCAGGGCGTGGTTTGCAATAGGCGCTGGGAAAGGTGGTGCCCGATAAACCCGTTGACACCCAAAATCAGTATATTCATTTATATCCCTCTGCAGTTATATTGAGGTTGCGCCGGGCGAGCGGAAAGTGCTACCGCATGCCGGGATGCAATGCCCCTGCACCGGTTAGAGATCGGTAGCGATCAAAATCAATCGCGATATTGAAAAAAATTATTGTTTTTCTTTACGGGGTAATGCGCTGTTGTGCCGTGCCAAAGGATTTCGCTGCACTGTGAGACAGCACGCCCGGTGTTTTATTCCGATTTAATCTATCTTTTTCTACTTTCCCCCACGGTTTGATCATGTCCTTGATGTTTTTTAACGTTTGTTTGCTGTGCGGTTCATTATTAGTTCCCTCCTGATATTTTGATGAAGGTTTTCTGATAAAGGCCGTGGTGAATCGCGATTGATTTTTACCGCTGCAGGTCTCTAACGGAAACAGTTGCTTCTGGAATCTCTGCCTCCGGTCAACTACAGCACTTGGTTGAAGAGGGGGGCGCGATTCCAACCTTTTGTTTGCAGGTACAGGTATCATAAAGATGTTAAAAACAGTGAAATTTTCCAGCGTGCTTGTTACATTCATGGTTTCGCTGTACCTGCTGATTGCCTTCAATACTGCATTTTTTTCCACGGTTTTCCGTCTGTGCGACGATAGCAGTATCGATGGGGTGTTGTTTGTCGGCAGCCTCGTACTGTTTCTGCTGGCTATTTTCAATGGATTCCTGTCATTGTTTGCCTTTCGATATGTGCTCAAACCGGCGCTGGTCCTTATCATTTTAAGCGCTTCCTGTGCCGCTTATTTTATCAATGCTTACGGCATCATGATCGATAAGACCATGATCCAGAATTTGATGGAATCCGATCTCAGAGAATCCGCTGAACTGTTGAGTCCCAAGTTGTTTTTGTACCTGGTGTTTCTGGGGATAGTGCCCTCCGCAATGGTGATTCTTCTGCCGGTGCGATACCGGTCCTGGCCCAGGGAGCTGGTGTATAAAGTCGGGGTGTTGCTGGTAAGTGCTGTTGTTGTCGGTTGTATCGCCGCCTTGTTTTTTCAAAGTTATGCGTCTCTGTTTCGGAGCAATCGTTTTATCCGCGATCTGATCGTGCCGGTGAATTACCTGTACTCGACCTCCGCTTATATCCGGCAACTGATTCCCGCCAAGTCGGTAGATTTTTCCCGGCTCGGCGAAGACGCCGTATTGGGTGGTGCCTGGTACTCCGGCACTGGCGCCGAACCCCGGCGCAAGGTGGTGACCTTGCTGATTGTCGGCGAAACGGCCCGGGCCCAGAATTTCTCCCTCAACGGTTATGCACGGGAAACCAACCCCAACCTCATGCGTGAAGACGTTATCAGTTTTGCAAATTTTCATTCCTGTGGCACCACCACCGCGGTGTCGGTACCTTGTATGTTTTCCCGTGTACCGCGTACCGACTATGATTCCGCGCGGGAGCGTTATACCGAGAACCTGCTGGATGTGTTGACGCACGCGGGTATAAATGTGGTGTGGCGGGATAATAATTCGGGCTGCAAAAGTGTGTGTCGGCGGGTGGCGTTCGAGGATCTCAGTGCCGCAAACGTTTCCGGCGTATGTCGGCAGGATGAATGTTACGATATGGTGCTGTTGGAACGGTTGAAGCAGAAAATCAATGTCGCCGACGGTAACCTGTTGGTGGTACTGCATCAAAAGGGAAGCCATGGTCCGGCTTACTATCTGAGAACGCCCAAAGCGTTTCAGCGATTTCAGCCGGCCTGTCATTATGTTCAGCTGCAAAAGTGCAGCCAGGCGGAAATCCGCAATGCCTATGACAATACGATTCTCTATACGGATTATTTTTTATCCCAGGCAATCGGGGTACTCGAGTCCTATGGAAAGGGTGCCGATACCGCCATGGTATATTTGTCCGACCACGGTGAATCCCTTGGGGAAAACAATCTTTATCTTCACGGCCTGCCTTACCTGATCGCGCCGCAGGAGCAGACTCACGTGCCGTTTCTGCTCTGGATGTCTGATGGATTTGCAGATCGATTTTCCATCAGTGAAAGCTGTCTGAAAAACGCAGCTGCCGAGCGTTTTTCCCAGGACAATCTGTTCGACTCCATGCTGGGGCTGCTGAATATCGAAACCGACATCTATCGGCCGCAGCTGGACATGTTTCATCCCTGCACCGGAGCCGGAAGGCATCGCGCCTTGCTGGCGGAAGGAAAAACTTAGGGCGTGACACACAGGCGGTAGGGGTGCTTGCTTTCGCCGC
>JARROD010000253.1:0-5514 GCA_037384225.1 Exilibacterium sp. | reverse complement strand
TTTTCAAGATCCTTTGGATGGACCATCCCCAATTTGTCCTTGTCGCCAATGGATGATGATGTCATTGCAAATTCGCCTCAAAGTAACATGAGTCTTTGCTTTTAACTCTGGTATTTTGAATTTATTTTGTATCCGTACAACTTTCGCTTAAGTCACAGCGATTTGTCTTACCTGCACATTAGGAACGTGCGCGAGTTAACTCGTGCATGTTCCTTAGGGGCGCTCTTTGCCACAGTATAAATTTTTACCAACCTCCAAGCTACCCCGAAAACTTTGCCGGGTTCACGGTAGGAGACTCCGGCGCGGTCGTGCCATGCCTGTATAACGAACAATTCATAATACAATGACAAGTTGGATGTTTTATTATTCTAGGCAAATTTGATGCCAGGGATGTCAGGTTTGAAGGTCTGCTCGTTATAATGGATTTTTCTATAACCGAATTCGCCCTCGTGAGCAATGCTCATAACTCTTTAACTTGACTTTAAACTGTTAAAAACCAATGACTTAAGTAATATAAACAAGGAATGGTCAGAGCTTGGTGGTATACTCTTTCACCGGTAACCGAATTGGCTATAAAAAGGGGAAGATGTGAAATGTGCCGCTGGGGGTGTCAAATTTTTCGTCAATCAAACATGTACTTGCTCCCATTGAGTTTGATACGACAGAGTGATGTGGATAGTTTATGTTACTTGTGATTGATAATTATGACTCTTTTACCTATAACGTAGTGCAATACCTGGGGGAGCTTAATGCCAATGTTAAGGTTGTACGCAACGATGAGATTAGTATCGAAGAAATCGCCGCGCTGGAGCCAGAAAAAATAGTGATTTCTCCGGGGCCTTGTACGCCCAGTGAAGCAGGCATATCGGTCGCCGTTATCGAGGCTTTTGCGGGAACAGTCCCGTTGTTGGGCGTTTGTCTGGGACACCAGTGTATCGCCCAGGCCTTTGGCGGTCGGGTTATCAGGGCCCGGGACGTGATGCACGGCAAAACTTCAGCCATTTTTCACAATAACCAGGGGGTGTTTCGCGGCCTGGCGAATCCGTTTGAAGCGACCCGTTACCATTCTCTGGTAATTGAAAAGGGACAATTGCCGGCGTGTCTGGAGATAACGGCCTTTACCCGGGGCAGCAATGGCGAAATCGATGAAATTATGGGAGTGAGACACAAAAAGCTAGCCGTTGAAGGGGTACAGTTTCACCCTGAAGCGATCCTGACCGTCCATGGTCACGATCTGCTCCAGAACTTTCTAGAATCCTGATCGAAACAAATGGCCCGGAGAATATAAGTGGACATCAAGCAGGCATTGAGCCGAATAGTGGCTCATCAAAATTTACAGACCGATGAAATGGCGGCTGTGATGCGGCAGATCATGACCGGCGAAGCGACGCCAGCACAGATCGGTGGTTTTCTAATGGCCTTGCGTATGAAAGGCGAAACGGTGGATGAAATTACCGGTGCTGCGCGGGTAATGCGGGATCTGGCAAGTAAAGTATCCCTGCTGCCTGGCACCGATTATGTGGTTGACACCTGTGGTACTGGTGGCGACGGTGCTAATCTGTTTAATGTGTCAACGGCGGCGGCGTTTGTGGTTGCGGCTGCCGGCGGGCGTGTCGCTAAGCACGGCAATCGCGCCGCCTCCGGTGCTACGGGCAGTGCCGATGTATTGGAAGCGGCGGGTGTGGAGCTGAGTCTCGACCCAGACCAGGTCGCTCGGTGTGTAAAAGAAATCGGCGTTGGGTTTATGTTTGCACAGCTTCATCACCAGGCGATGAAATTCGCCATAGGTCCGCGCCGTGAGCTGGCCCAGCGCACGGTATTCAATATTCTCGGCCCCTTGACCAATCCGGCGAATGTTAAGCGCCAGGTTATCGGTGTTTTTTCCTCCGGACTCTGCCGGCCTATGGCCGAAGTCCTCCAGCGATTAGGGAGTGAGCATGTGATGGTGCTGCACGCCGATGGCGGGCTCGATGAGATCAGCATTGCCGGTGAAACCCGGGTGGTTGAATTAAAAGAGGGTGATATCACAGAGTATTGTATTGCGCCGGAACAGTTCGGTATCAAACGTCAAACGCTGGATGGGCTCAGCGTCGACAGTGCTGAACAGTCCCTGGCTCTGATACAGGATGCCATGGGCCGGCGACGGGGGCCCTATGCCGACAAGGCAGAGGACTTGATTGCCTTGAATGCGGGTGCGGCAATTTATGTCTGCGGCATCGCCAACCATCTCGCCGAAGGGGTTGAAATGGCAAAGGATGCTATTGGCAGCGGACTTGCGAAAGTAAAGATTTCTGAGTTGGCGGCATTTACAGCTTGCTTTACGGATCGTTAATTTGCCGATCCACAAAACTAACAGACTGGATAAGGGGGCTGGCGGTCGCGCCATGCCTGAAGCCTAATCCATTAGCAAAGCCGGTACGCAACCGGACTAGGAGTATCAAGCGTGACCGATACGCCCACGATTCTACGAAAAATCCTTGATCGCAAGCATGAAGAAATTTCTCTGCGCCGAGAGCGCAAACCGATTGCCGATCTATTGAAAACCATTGCTGAGCAAGCCTCGCCCCGCGGTTTTATTTCTGCCATAGAGGCCAAATTGAAAACTGGCCTGGCGGCGGTGATTGCGGAGGTAAAAAGAGCTTCGCCCAGTAAGGGGATAATCCGTGGAGACTTTTATCCCTCCGAGATAGCTAAAAGTTACCAAAAAGGCGGTGCCGCGTGTTTATCTGTACTGACTGATGCCGATTTTTTTCAAGGCTCCGAGGCTCACCTCAAGGAGTCGCGCAATGCTTCCAAACTGCCGGTTATTCGCAAAGACTTTATCATTGACGAATACCAGGTTTATGAAGCGCGCGCTATTGGAGCCGATTGTATTTTGTTGATTGTTGCGGCGATGGATTTGATTCGATTGCGAGATTTAAACCAACAGGCGGCGGGTTTGGGGCTGGATGTACTGGTCGAAGTTCACGACGAAGCGGAGTTGGAGACTGCTTTAACATTGCCAAATAAATTGGTGGGTATTAATAACCGCGATTTGCATAACTTTGAAACTACACTGGATACGACATTTGGCTTGCTTAAGTATATTCCCCAGGATCGGATTGTGGTGACCGAGAGCGGGATTAACACCATCGATGATGTAAAGGCGTTACGGGGCCACGATGTTAACACCTTTTTAGTGGGAGAAGCCTTTATGCGGGAAAAGGATCCCGGTATGAAATTGTTGGAGATGTTTAACTAAAGAGTGTGGACGAAAATCGAAAGTTATTTCGTGCATGTCTACATTAATCCAGACACAAGGAGAGTGTTGTATGACTGTCGATATTTCTATTCGGTCTGCGTTGGTCGAAGCGGGTTCAATTATACTGGCTATGTTGTTATTGCCCGTTACAACTGTGGCCGATGTGTATCGTTGGGTGGATGAAAAGGGCAATGTCCACTACAGCGATCAACCCCGCGAAGGCGCCAGTGAAGTAGAGTTGACACCGCCTCCAACACAGTCTGATACCAATGCCGACCTGGCTCAGCGGCGGGAAAATAAACGATGGTTTGCCGAGCAGCGCCGGCGACGGGAACAGCTCGAAGCGGAGGAAAAATCGCAGCAACAACAACGACTTGCCGCCCGGAAAAGGCAGCTAAGGATATGCAAAAAGTCAAAACACAAACTGACCGATAAGCAGGCCGAGCTTTCCGCACGCAAGCGAGCCGGTATTAAGCCGAAAACGGAAAACCTGCTCAAAATAAAAATTGATCAGTTGCGAACCCAGGTGGAAAGGGATTGTTGACCCCGATATATGGTGTGGACGGCAACCCTCCAACCCTTGCCTGTAACACAGTCAAGCGTTGTAATTGGCATTGCCCCGCTGTAAAGAATCCAGCGCGGGCAATAACCTTTTGTTTCAGGTCACACACATGCACGAATTCGGGGTCAGCGGGTTCCGAATACCACCATGGTTTTACCCTTGACCGAAACCAGCCCCTGGTCTTCCAGCGTCTTTAATACACGACCGACCATTTCCCGCGAACAACCCACAATACGACCAATTTCCTGACGGGTGATTTTGATTTGCATCCCATCGGGGTGAGTCATGGCATCGGGTTCTTTGCACAGGTCAAGCAATGTGCGTGCCACTCTTCCAGTGACATCCAGGAATGCCAGATCTCCAACCTTACGGGTGGTATTGCGCAGGCGGCGGGACATTTGCTCGCCCAACGCAAAAACAAACTCCGGGTGGGTTTCCGTGAGTTCCTGGAATTTACTGTAACTGATTTCCGCCACTTCGCATTCGGTTTTTGCTCGTATCCAGGCACTGCGTGAGTCCTGGGCATTGAACAGTCCCATTTCACCGAAGAAGTCGCCATCGTTAAGATAAGTGACGATCATCTCTCTGCCTTCGTCATCTTCAATCAGAACGGTAACCGAACCCTTGATGATGTAGTAGAGAGAGTCGCTTTTATCGCCGGCATAGATGATGGTGCTTTTTGCCGGATAACGACGACGGTGGCAGTGACTTAAAAATTCGTCAACATTTTTCATGTGTGGTGTTACTGATACGGCGACCAATGTATCGTTCCTCGAAAGTTAGTTGTTATTTTTACCCCTCTGCAAATTACCACAAGTGCATGGGTATATGCAGTTCTACCTAAATGAAATAAAAAGCGATTACAAACTTAAAATTTTGCTATTGACAACCGTGTCGCCAAAAGCCGCTTCATATAAATGATCGCACAAAGCGGATGCATTCGTATAGCATAGCTGACCAGCGGTGTGAAGTTTGCCTCAGTTTCTTTGTGCGAGTTATATTGCCATACCCTCCTTGGAATTGTGATAACCTTGCCGTCCTTTGGGCATTATCTGTTACGTAAGTTCCATTGGGATTGATTAATTGTGAGGCAGTTATGCAAGCTACAGTGAAATGGGTTGACGGCGCTATGTTTCTCGGGGAATCGGGCAGCGGTCACAGCGTTGTAATGGATGGCCCTGCAGACCATGGTGGACGCAATATGGGGGTGCGTCCGATGGAGATGCTGCTGTTGGGGTTGGGAGGGTGTGCGTCTTTCGATGTAATGAATATTTTGCGCAAAGCGCGACAAAATGTGATTGACTGTAAAGTCGATGTGGCTGCCGAGCGCGCTGAAGGTATACCTTCACCCTTTACTAAAATTCAATTGCAGTTTGTGGTGAGTGGCTATGGCCTTAAGGAAGCTCAGGTAAAACGCGCAGTGGAGTTGTCGGCGACGAAATACTGTTCGGCTTCAATTATGCTTGAACGGGCCGGAGTGGACATTTCCCACCACTATGAAATTGTTAACCTTCAACCCGGGATAGAGGTCGGTCGTTGAAAAATTTTCAACGAGATCGCAGCGCATAGTTTTACAACGTTGATTTATCCCTTGATCGCTTTTTTAGTCGCTTCTTAAGGAACGGGCACGGAATAACTTCCCCTTTTTGTTTTATAGAGAGTTGCTCTCAATGCATCCCGCCTGGCGTCGTTGCAAAAACTCGACGTAGGC
>JARROD010000252.1:8804-10102 GCA_037384225.1 Exilibacterium sp. | reverse complement strand
CTTAGAGTTTTCAAGGCAAACGTGAAACGAACACTGATCGAAGCAAAGATACTGATCATCGAGGATGAAACCGATATCGCCGAGCTGTTGCGGCTGCATCTGAGCGATATCTACACTGAAGTGGCCCATGTAAACGACGGTGCAAAAGGCCTACAAAAGGCGCTTGCCGAACACTGGGACCTGCTGATTCTCGATCTGCGTCTGCCGGGTATGGATGGTCTGGAAATCTGTCGCCGATTGCGGTCGGATAACCACTATTTACCCATTTTGATGCTTACAGCCAAAACCAGCGAACTGGATCGGGTGCTGGGACTTGAAATTGGTGCCGATGATTATATGTCAAAACCCTTCAGCGTAGTTGAACTGACCGCTAGGGTGAAGGCCCTGATGCGACGTGTGTCGGCGTTGAACAACCGCTCACAACAGCCCCATAATCACCCCATAAAAATTGCCGACCTGGTCATAGACCCCGTTGGTCGCAATGTAACTAAAGCCGGAAAACCAATCACGCTGACAGCCAAAGAATTCGATTTGTTATTGCATTTTGCCAAAAGCCCTAACAAGGTTTTCAGGCGTTCTGAATTGCTCGATAGCGTTTGGGGATACGGCCATGAAGGTTACGAACACACTGTCAACTCCCATATCAACAGACTGCGAACAAAAATTGCCCCCAACTCCATCGAAACGGTTTGGGGCGTAGGCTATAAAATGGTATCTAATTAGAAAACCTTATGTCTTGTCTTCATTCGCTACACACGAAACTATCTATTGCGCTGTTTCTGCTGTTCTGTGTCATCGGTCTGCTGGCGTTTGCCATTGGGCGCTACGCCGCCGATATGTATCACCAGGAAATTACCCAACGGCTCAATCACGACATTGCCAAACACATAGCCGCCGACCAAAAACTTATTGCAAACGGCGAACCCAATCTCCCTGCGCTGAAACAGCTGGCACACCACGCCATGGTGATAAATCCCACCACTGAAATTTATCTGCTGGACCCCGGGGGCAAAGTTCTGGGGCACGCCCTGAGAAAAGAAACAGTACTGAGAACCAAAGTTGACCTCACACCTGTTCAAAAATTTATTGATGGTAGCAGCAAACTACCGATTATGGGACAGGATCCACGCAACACGGAAAAACAAAAGATTTTTTCCGCAACGCCAATCTATAAAAACAATCAAATTCAGGGTTATCTGTACGTAATTCTGGGGGGTAAACTCTACGATAATTTGCTGCTATCCGTGCAGCACAGCTACGTCCTGACAATCAGCGCAATCGCTATTACCCTCTGCGTG
>JARROD010000252.1:3245-8779 GCA_037384225.1 Exilibacterium sp. | reverse complement strand
CGATGAAATCAATTCCCTAATGCTGGCTTTCAAATTAATGGCTGACCGCATCAGCAAACAGTTTATCGCATTGCAGGAGTTGGACCGCAATCGCCGGGATCTAATCACCAACGTCTCCCACGATCTGCGCACTCCTCTGGTTTCAGTGCAGGGTTACCTGGAAACAGTGATCATCAAATTCAACAAGCTCAATGACAATGAAAAAATTACTTATCTTAAAAAAGCACACAACCACGGCCGACGATTGCGAAAACTGATCAGCGAGCTGTTCGAGCTATCGCGTCTCGACAGCAATGCACTTAAACCCAAACTGGAAAAATTCCACATTCTGGAATTGCTCCAGGACTTGGTTCAAGACTTTCAATACCGGGCACAAAAACGCGAAGTGAGTATGACAGTAACACCACAGCAGGGGGAGTTTTTTGTTTACGCCGATATTGCCATGATGCAAAGGGTAGTTGAAAACCTGATTGAAAACGCTTTGCGCTACACGCCCAAAGGAGGCAATGTACAAGTTAAACTCGAGAAAAAAGAAGGTCGAGTGATACTGCATATAGAAGATTCCGGCTATGGCATAGACTCCCGGGAGATCCCCCACATATTTGAGCGTTTCTACCGCGCTGATCAGACAGTGGACAAAGCCAAGGGCACAGGACTTGGGTTGGCCATTGTAAAACGGATTCTGGATCTGCATAAAACCTCAATCACCGTAAACAGCCAGCTCTCTCGCGGCACCGCATTCACTTTCAGTCTGCCGACCAAGTTGCAGCCAACCCTCAGTTAATGCATTCTTAGCATCATCATCGAACAAACCTAAGAACACAGTGAAACCCTTAGGGGCAATCACACCTGAAAAAAGCTAACATATTAATGGCGCATAAAGATACTCGAATTCAATCCGAAGATGGAATTCAATTATTTGTCAGAAGCTGGCCCTCCCGGTCAACTGCAAAAGCCGTCGTACAGGTAGTACATGGAATGTCTGAACACTGTCTGCGCTACGCCCGGTTCGCCGAATTTTTAAACAACCACAATATCGCCGTTATCGCGCATGACCAAAGGGGGCATGGAAAAACAGCGACAAACGAAACAATGGGGTTATTCAGTGAAACCGGAGGCTGGGAAAAAGTAATTGGTGATGTAGACCGCGTGCGCCAGTTTATCGACAACGAACACCCCCAGCTCCCGGTTATACTACTCGGTCACAGTATGGGCAGCTTCATCGTCCAGTCCTACTTGATTAACTACCGTCCATCTCTGGCGGCCTGTCTTCTCAGCGGTTCGAATTTCAACACACCACCAACCTTAAAAGCGTTGCGTCAGATCGCTCGTTTCGAGCGCTGGCGGCAGGGAAAAACCGGGCACAGCCGGCTGATTAATTGGTTGTCATTTGGCACCTTTAACAATGCCTTTAAACCCAATCGTACCAAATCAGACTGGCTGTCAAAAGACGAACATCAGGTCGACCTCTATGTTAACGACCCACTCTGTGGTCAAAAAGCCTGCAACCAGTTGTGGATTGACCTGGTCGAAGGACTTCTGGAAATTGCCGAGCAAAAAAATCTACAGCGTATTCCCAGCACACTGCCGATTTTTATTTTTGGTGGGGAAAATGACCCCGTCAGCGCCGGTAATCGATTGACTCTTTTAGCTGAAAAATTAAAACAGGCCGGTATTAAAACCGTTGATTTAAAAGTGTATCCGAACGGGCGCCACGAAATGCTCAACGAAACCAACTGTGCACAGGTTTACGAAGATCTATCAACGTGGATAACGCGTTATCTTCCTTAATCTATTAGCAATATTTTAAGTGTAAGTGCCTCACAATTCGGACCTCCCCGGTCCGGATACTGGCACGTATAACAACTCACTACGCAACCGTTTAATTACAGGGATCACCGAAGGTCTAACTCCCCGCCAGATAAAAAACGACTCAGCCGCCTGCCCCACCAACATCCCCAAACCATCGGCCAGGTGGCGACACCCCTGAGAACGCGCCCACTGCAGAAATACCGTCGCCTCCGCGCTGTACATCATGTCATAACAGTGAGAATCAGTGTTCAATAGATTAGCGGGTAAAACCGGCAAATTTCCCTCCAGGCTCATCGAGGTTCCATTGATTATCAAATCAAATCCCCCCTCAAACCCCGGATCCTGCAAATCTTTAAATCCACAGGCCTTAACACTGCCCAGGTCTTTAAATTCCCGAGCGAGTTCAAGAGCTTTGGCTGGTGTTCGATTGGCAATAATCAAGCGCGCAGGTCGCTGTTGCAGCAGCGGTTGCAGGCACCCCCGCACAGCGCCTCCGGCCCCCAGCACTAAAACTTTCTTGCCGTCTATAACCCAGCCCAGGTTGTCGATTAAATCATTGACCAAACCCACGCCATCGGTATTATCTCCCAAAAGAGTTCCATTAGCCTGCAGCGCCAGAGTATTTACCGCCCCCGCACACCGTGCCCGGGGCGTAAGCTGAGTGCTGTGATCGACGTGTCCGGAGTCACTGTAGATATAATTAAAGGCAATCTGTTTAAAAGGAACAGTTATATTCAATCCCTTCCCGCCACTGTTAAAAAATGCATCGGCAGCGCTTTTAAACTCGCCCTTCGCTACCAACTGGCGGGTATAATTCAATTTATGACCCGTTTGCTCGGCAAACATTGCGTGAATTTGCGGTGATTTGGAATGCTCGATGGGATTGCCAAAAACGGCGTATTTATCCATGCTTTGAAGGCCTATTGTAATATCCACTCCCGAGCGGGTAAAAACACCTCAGTCAACTCCGCCTCGGCACTACCCGGTTCTGGATGCCAATCGTAGTCCCAGCGCACCAGCGGTGGCAGAGACATAAGTATAGATTCCGTGCGGCCACCCGATTGCAATCCAAACAGGGTACCGCGATCGTACACTAGGTTAAATTCAACAAAGACCCTATTTTACCTAAGCAAATATCAGCTTCCCGGAAATATCTGGGGCCTGTGTCACTAACCCGGGCGTTTTACTGCGCCTGTAATCAGGTCGCGAATTTCCGAAGGCCTGGCGCCTTTGCCTACACTTCCTGGTGTAATAAAATCCAATTGATCGTGGAAATAATGCCTGACCCGCAAGGCCGACCTAGCCGGAGGCCTACCCTGTGGATTGGCGGACGTAGAAACAATCGCGTCATTGAATGCCCGACACAGGCCAATCACTATGGGGTGATTACTCACTCTGAGCGCAAGAGAATCGTGATTACCGCGAATCCACGGCGGCGCGCTACCATTGTCAGGCACCAGCCAGGTCACAGGACCGGGCCAGGATTTTTCCAGGGTCTTACGCTGAGCCGCACTGAGCCCTTGCAGATACGGACTCAACTGATCGACATTGGCCGCAACCAAAATCATTCCCTTACCGACGTCGCGTTGTTTCAGCGCCAGTAACCGATCCACAGCCACCTTGTTCCCGGGCGCGCAACCCAGTCCCCAGACTGCTTCGGTGGGGTAAGCGATCACACCGCCACTGGCCAGCAGAGCCGCGGCTCAGCGGATTTTGAGATGACCGCTCCAGTCGAGCATAACCTGGCCTCAGTCAGTGTTCGCCTTTGAGTTTTTCCTGCAGGGCGGCGTCCTTGGCCAACACAGCCTCGGCATTGGCCTTGCGCTCAGCAATCAGCTTTTTGTGCAGTTCCTCATCAGCGACACCGATTATTTGTGCCGCCAGATAGGCGGCGTTTTTCGCTCCGGCTTTGCCAATCGCCACTGTCGCCACCGGAATTCCTCCCGGCATTTGTACCGTGGACAACAAAGCATCCAGGCCATCGAGAGACGCGTTAATAGGTACTCCAATCACGGGTCTGAGTGTAGCCGCCGACACAGCTCCAGCCAGGTGTGCAGCCATGCCAGCTGCACAAATAAAGGCCGCACAACCACGGTGGTCGGCGTCTTTGACATAGCTGTGGGTGGCTTCAGGTGTACGATGCGCGGAAGTGATTTTCACCTCAAAGGAAATATCCAGTTTCTTCAGAACCTCAAAACAAGCTTCCATAACAGGGAGATCGGAATCAGAACCCATTAATATAGAGACGAATGATCTGTTCATGGAAATTAATCTGCTCCTCAGTTTGCAAACCCAGCGTCAGCCAATTTGCGTGAAAAACCGGCAAATTTACCCGAAGTTTCCCCACTCCACAAGTGCATACGGGCTATTTCAGGCGTTGGTAACCGGTACTGGTTTGCGCGACCAGACCCATCAGTTCTAAAACCACAAGGCTCGACATAATCATCGCGACATCCATACCACTATCCATCACCAGAGCGTCGACGGTTTTGGGATTGCCGTCGATATTCTTTAAGACCGATAGTTCCTGATCGCTCAATTCCGACTGATCGAGATTTTCCAGTATGTCAGTCATAACTTCTGAAGACGTGCTTAACCCCTTATCATCGGCTTTTCCCGGCAGTCGATCGATCACTTCCCGATATTTATAACTCAGCATTCCTTTGAGCTGTTCAACAATATCCTGCGCCTGCTCCACCAGAGTAGCGCCTTCGCGAAGCAGGTTATGACAACCGCGACTGAGGGGGCTGGAAATGGAACCGGGCACGGCAAATACCTCACGGTTTTGCTGCGCCGCAAAGCGCGCCGAAATTAATGAACCGCTTTTCAACGCTGCCTCCACCACTAAGACCCCCAGACTCAGGCCGCTGATAATCCGGTTGCGACGGGGAAAATTCATCGCCAGAGCCTCTGTTCCCAATGGGAATTCGCTGACGAGAGCACCACCGTGTTGAACAATATCGGTCGCCAGAGATGCATGGCGCCTGGGATACACAATGTCGATACCGGTCCCCAAAACCGCGACTGTAGTGCCATCAGCATCCACCGCGGCCTTGTGGGCGATACCATCTATTCCCAGTGCCAGACCACTGGTTATGGTAAACCCCGTTCGAGTCAAATAACGGGAAAAATCGTACGCAATTTCACAACCTTGAGCCGTAGGTTTGCGGCTGCCAACCACCGCCAGTTGGGGAAGGTGCAGACACTCCGAATTCCCGCGCAGGTACAACAGCGGTGGCGGCAGGTGTATTTCCGCCAAAAGCGAAGGATAGTTATCCTCACCATTGGCGATCACTGAGATATCATTGGCTTGTAACCAATCCACATCTCGCTGTAACTTTTGTCCCAATTCGCTGTGCCAGGACCCTTGCTGGTAATCGGTCAGTTGTTCGATGGCTGTTGCAGATAAGTGAGGCTGTAATACGGTGGGGGATTGTGCAATAGCGGCTTGAGCTGTCTCAAAAGTTTTCAGCAGTCTCCAGTAGGTCGCCGCGCCAACGTCGGGTAATTGCAGCAGCAGCATTGCAGCCAGCTTGGAATCGTCCATGTTTCATCCTTGATTTAATTTACTGTATAAGTCCTTCACAATATACCCAAAGCGTTTGAGATTTAGGTGTAGTTTCACAAACGGGCCAGAACCTCGCGCCCAGCTTCTACCCTGTAAGTGTACATAATGCAGCCAGGCGATCCAAGCTGCACATTTGTCCGCCCTTTTCTTAGGT
>JARROD010000252.1:0-3240 GCA_037384225.1 Exilibacterium sp. | reverse complement strand
CGCACCTTATCATCCACAGCCAGAGGTCTGTCAGATTCCAAAACCAGACCAAAGCTCATTTTTTCAAAGGTGCGGAAAACCATCAACAACCCCGCCCTTTCATCCGGTAGCGTAATCGTATCTCCCTTAATCCTGTCTTTGATTTGAGTCCCTTTTTTATAGATTGCCAGGACATTACCCGCTTCAAGCCCCTCGCGCTCACCGCGGTTGAGTATCACTACATCCATTTTACCTACCTGCGATACGCCACCCTCGACGGCCATGATGACACCGTTGACATCCTGCTCAGGCGGTGAGGGGAAGAAGGTCGAGTCAATCGCTCGCTCCTCGTGGGGAAGCAGCCGATCATTAATGCGGATTTCCTGAGTCGTGCGGGTTATCGCCAGCGTGGCGATATCATTTTCCCGCGCCCGCAGTTTCGCCGCGCCGATATCCAACGCCTGATACCCCAGTATCTCGTCGGTTTCCGGGTCGACGTAGGTATCTCCCCCGCGATACACCCCGTATACAGGCACCCCTTCACCAAATTCACCTCTGGCATACATTTCATCGCCAGCCCCCAGGACCAGGCGATCCCTGGCACCGGCCACTACATATGGCGCAGACTCCAGTTCACTGATCTCGATAATACGACTGCGGGATAAAAAGTTATCAACGGCATCCAGGGGAATGGCGGGTATCGCCTCGCCCAAGGGCAAAACGTGCACCGTCGGGGACAACTTTACGTCGCCTGGCGACATTTTATAAGAACGTGACTCGGTTCCCCGTTCAACAGTCAAACGCGGTTTACCATCCAGGTAAATCAGACTAATAACATCACCCGGGTAAATAAGGTGAGGGTTGGAAATCTGAGGGTTAACATGCCAGATTTCTGGCCACATCCAGGGGTTTTGCAGGAATTTTTCCGAAATATCCCAGAGCGTATCCCCTCTGACTACCGTATAGCGGTCCGGATGATCGGATTTAAGAACAACATCTTCGGCCCAAGTCCCCAAAGATAAAAATGGAATAATTATTAGGCCCATTAGTATTTTTTTCATAGAAACCGGTCCTGTTATATTCGGCCCCAAGGCATATAGACGTTATAATAGCTTAATAGGCCCGGGCGGGTTCTATATCTAAAGCGTATTTGCTGCTTGAGTCACAAAAAATTTGAGCTAATTGTCACAGGGCAATTGTTGAGTGATCATAATGTTAGCAGCGATACTTGGCTAAATACTAGAAGTTTGTCACAAAGGTTTTGGTTTCGAGTGCTATGGCTAAACTAGAGATACTTGAGTTCCCCGACCCGCGGCTGCGCACAAAAGCAAAGCCCGTGGCCGTTGTCGATGACGCTATCCGCCGCCTGGTGGACGATATGTTCGAAACAATGTACGACGCCCCCGGTATTGGTCTGGCCGCAAGCCAGGTTAATGTACATAAGAGGGTGGTGGTTATCGATATTTCCGAAGAAAAGAATGATCCGCTGGTGTTTATCAACCCGGAAATCACTGTGCTGGACGAAGAGCGTTTCGAATACGACGAAGGTTGTTTGTCCATACCGGGGTTTTACGAAACCGTCGACCGCCCGCGCCACGTCCGGGTCAAAGCGCTCGATCGCAACGGAGAAGAATTCACACTGGAACCCGATGGTCTCTTGGCTGTGTGTATCCAACACGAGGTGGATCACTTGAATGGCAAACTGTTTGTTGATTATATTTCCCCCATCAAACGCCAGCGAATTCGCAAAAAACTGGAAAAACAACACCGGCTGCACGCGTAGCCTACTGACCTCAGAATAAAACGGCCCTAGAGAAAACCGAGAATAGCTCAATACCCACACCAGCGCAGCACTATTGATGCCTCATCAATAGTCGGACTGAAGCCACTTTCAAAGCCAGTGGCGAAAATTCACTGCGACCTTGGGGGCGGGGCAAGCCCGTTTTAATCTATGAACCCACTTTGACTCTATGAAGGGAATATGACAGACGCCTCCGGTCTTCGCATTGTTTTTGCCGGCACCCCCGAATTCGCGGCCCGACACCTGCAAGCCATTTATGACAGCATCCCCGACACAGGACACCGGGTAGTGGCGGTTTATACTCAACCGGACCGCCCGGCTGGACGCGGTAAAAAACTCTCCGCCAGCGAGGTTAAAAAACTGGCACTTGACTATCAGACCGATGTCCGACAGCCCCGGACCCTGAAAGATGCCGAGCAACAACAGCTACTTTCCGCCCTCAATGTCGATATTATGGTGGTAGTGGCCTATGGACTGCTGCTGCCGCGAGCCGTATTGGACACCCCCCGCTACGGCTGCCTCAATGTCCATGCCTCACTACTGCCGCGCTGGCGCGGTGCAGCGCCGATTCAGCGGGCTCTGCAGGCTGGCGACAGGGAAACGGGTGTCACCATTATGCAAATGGATGAGGGGCTGGACACAGGAACCATGTTGTTGAAGACCCCCTGCCCTATATTGCCAGGCGATACAGCGGGCGATCTTCATGATCGTTTAACTGAAATTGGTCCCCCTGCGCTTCTGCAAACGCTGGCCCAAATCCAGCAGGGCACCGTGCAGGGGCAAGCCCAGGACAATCGTCTCAGTTGTTACGCCGCTAAGATCACCAAGGAAGAAGCCGCTATCGATTGGCGCAGGTCCGCCACGGAAATCGCGTTGAACATCCGCGCCTTTAACCCCTTTCCCATCGCCTACACCCAAGTCGACGGCAAGATTCTGCGCGTCCGCGATGCGACGGTCGTCGACGATTTGCCCACATCCCACGCCTCCGGCACACTCCTGAAAGCCGACCAACAGGGACTGTTGGTAGCCTGTGGCAAAGGCAGCCTGCTGCTGAAAAATATCCAGTTGCCCGGTAAACAGGCAATGCCGGTGAGCGCCATTATCAACGGTTATCGGCAACTATTTTCAACCGGCAAAACGTTGGGTTAAGCGGCTATGGACCCACGCACTCAGGCAGTAAAAGTCCTCTGCAGGGTTATCCAGCACCGAGCCTCACTCTCAAGTGCCCTGCCAGCATTGATAGAACCACTTGCGGCGCAGGATCGGGGGCTGTTGCAGGAATTGAGTTACGGCACCCTGCGCTACTATCCGCAACTGCTCGCCTATCTTAAGCTGTTGCTGAGTAAACCGCTAAAGGCCAAGGACAGTGATATACAGGCGACGCTGCTGCTCGGACTCTACCAGATCCTGCACACCCGCATTCCTGATCACGCGGCAATAAGCGCTACGGTGGAGGTGAC
>JARROD010000251.1:5565-7869 GCA_037384225.1 Exilibacterium sp. | reverse complement strand
CGGCCAGGGGCAAAAAGGGGCGTGCTCTATACACCTAAATCTCAAACGCTTTGGGTATATATAGGAAGTGAACAATTAGGAGGTGAAAACATGCCTGATGAGCGGTATATTACTATGATTGATAACAATCCCGACGTAAGGGGGAGACAACCCTGACTTATAACAAGCCGCAAACTTGGTTTCTCAGCTTCAAACTCAACCAATAAGGGCTGCCACAGAAATAAATTCACATACATGGGTCAAAAATCAGCCCCCTTCATATCCGCTGGACTAAGGAGCGATGAAGGCGAATAGTGGGGTTATTGAGCCAACAAACAACGTCGCCATAGCGGGTGTTTGGGGTTCAGGGATGTAAATTTATTTTCAAGGCTGCCGTAAGTTAGGAACGGGCACGGAATAACTTCCCGTTTTCGGTTTTGAGGCGCCCGCTTGGCTAGGCGCAAAAACGAAGGCATAGTGGGCCTACGTCGAGTTTTTGCAACGACGCCAGGCGGGATGCATCGGAAGTGAAAACGGGAAGTTATTCCGTGCCCGTTCCTTAAACGCGTGTCATTAGAAGAAGGAAGCAAAACCCTATGCCCACAATTTTTCCCGGTGCCGGTCAAGTGCAAGTCCCCGCCGTGCTGGCGGGCGAGTTGCTGCGGGCGGCTGAACGCCTGCCGGATTACGATAATAAAGAATACTATTCCCTCGACCTGCAAGCGTCGGTGCGCGAGCGCATTCACCGTGCATGCCCGGAAGGTTTTTCCCGACTGATCGAGCAGATCCGCGCGCGCATCGCCCGGCGCCCCTACTGCGCGCTGGTCCAGGGGCTGCGATTCGACGCCGGCAACCGCCTGTTCGTGGCCCTCAACAAAGCCTTCGGCGACCTGGTGGCGCGTCCCTACGAAAAACCCCGGGCACAATTGGTTCACTATATCCAGCCTGCCACTGATCTGCCATCGGCGCGCGGCGGGCACTATGAAACCGAAAAATTCCATACCGATACCGCCGACTGGGAAACGCCGGTCGAGTTGATATCCATGCAGTGCGTGCGCGCCGACCACGGTGGCGGCGGCCGCTCGCTGGTGCTGGATATCGACACCCTGCGCGCCGCGGTTAAACAACGTCTGGGCACAGAAACCCTGGCGCTAATGGAGCGCGCGCCGGTGCCCTGGAAATTGCCGGATTATTGCGGCGGCGGCCTGGTTTGGCGCCCCGTACTCACTGCATCAAGCGTATGTTGGCGGCGTTACAGTATCGACTTTTCCCAGCGCGATATAAACACCGAACTGCCGCCAGCACTGGACGCCTTTGAACGGGTTATTACCAGCACCCCACCGCGCACGCTGAATTTCGCCATGCGCGAAAATGAATTACTGTTTATCAACAATCACCGCACACTGCACGCCCGCACACCCGTGAGCAGCAAAGGCGGCCGCGATCGATTGATGATTCGCAGTTGGATCAGAACCGACAAAAAACCTCCGCGAACACCTGGCTACAAACTGGAAAATCGCGAGCAGGCGCTCACCGCCCCCTCTTTAACCGAGTAAAAATTTATGGCATTTTTCTCCCGCAAACTGCACCAGTTTACTTATTTCTCCCTGCAACTGGGCGAGCGCGACTGGAGCAATAAAGTGGTATTGGATTTCGGCGGTAATATCGGCAATCTACTGCGCGATCCGCGCTCGACGCTGCGTGAGAAAAACTACACCTGTATCGATGTCTGCGCAGAAGCCGTCGCGGCCGGAAGCCGGGCTTTTCCAACAGCGCACTGGCACCACTACAACCGCCACTGTTTCTTTTTCAACCCTCACGGCGTACCGAGTCTGCCGCTGCCGGATCTACAACAAGGCTACGACTACATTGTCGCCTATTCGGTTTTCACCAACACGCCGCGGTCCGATATGTTTGAACTGGTTGATGCACTGACAAGGTTGTTGAAACCGAATGGAAAACTGGCGTTTACCTTTATCGATCCCCACTATCATTCCTGGCCGGAAAAATATCCGGGCAACAATCTCCGCTGGCGTTTGCAAAGAGACAGTCCGGATATAGATTGCGATGCCCTGCTGCAACAAGCAAAACAGGCAAACTGGTGTATACTGATTAACGGCAGGGATTTATATACCGATAGCGAAAAAACAAACGTCTATCGTCCGGAACAGCAAAAAACACATCACGTATTTTATACCGCAACCTATATGCAACGCCTGTATCCGCAAGCCAGCATCCTGGCGCCGGTAAACGACGAAATGCAACATTGCTGCATTCTAACCCGACTTGATTGACGCAAAACAATTGACGCAAAACAATTAACGC
>JARROD010000251.1:0-5541 GCA_037384225.1 Exilibacterium sp. | reverse complement strand
GGTAAGGACACAATGGATTTTGTTCCTCTGCAACCCGAGCAGCGCAAAAGCTTCGATGAAGATGGTTTTTTAATTGTACCCAAGGCATTGGATGCCGCCACCGTGGAACGTTTGATCGCGATGGGAGACCGCCGCGCACGCCCTTTTCTCGACAAGTTCGAAGTCCGCAACCGGCCGGAGTACAACCATGTCGATTTGCGCCCCGGCTTACTTAAGGAAAAGGTGTCCCTGGCGCTGGTTAGCAACACCGCCACCGTGTCCCTGGTGGTACAGTTGTTAAGCCCCAACATACACCTCCACTCCACGGCGCTGATTTACAAGCGGCCGGAAGATCCCGCCGCGCCGCCCTTCCGGCGCGGCTGGCACCGGGATATCCGCATTCCCCGGGACCTGGGTCACCGCCAACTGCCGCGGGTGGGCATCAAGGTCTGTTACTGCCTGACCGACTTTCATCAGCCCAATTCCGGCCTCACCCTGATGGCGCGCAAAAGCCATCTGCTGGAAACGCCTCTGTCAATTCCCAAGGGCGAAGTGGATCCGCCGGCGCTGGAAGTCTGCGATCCGCGCCTCAACGCCGGCGACGCACTGCTGTTCGACAACCGCATTTATCACACCGCGGCGCCCAATCTCAGCGATCGCGTATCCAAGGTATTGATATACGGCTACGCCTATCGCTGGATGAAACCCGAGGTCTATCTGGAAGCGCCCGACGCTGCGCAGCTGGCCACTGTAGACCCGGTGACATATCAGCTCCTGGGCGGCTACCGGGATGTCGACACACCGCCCTGGGCATTGCAACACTGGGCCGCCACCCACGGTGTGCTGCCGCCGCCGGTGCCCTGGATGGTGGAGGCGTGAACGTGGCATTGCGCTTTCACTGGATGCTGCCCAAAGGCGGCGAACTGGGTATGCGCACCGCCTGGGAAACCTCGCGGGTGTTGACCACGGAAAACGCCTCGCCCGCCGCCCTGCCCGATATGGACGCCTGGATCGATTTCGCCGGCTGCGCCGAAGCGATCGGCATAGACTCGGTGCTGATTTCCTTCAGCCGTTACGAACCGGATACCCTGCTGGTCGCCTGCGCCCTGGGCCGGGCCGTGCGCAAACTGAAATTTATCGCCGCTTACCGCCTGGGGTTAATGCAGCCAACCACCTTTGTGCAACAACTCAACACCCTCTCGGCGCTGATCGACGGGCGCATTGCGCTCAACGTCGTTGCCGGCAGTTCACCGGCCGAACAACGCGGTTACGGCGATTTTCTCGATCACGATCAACGCTACGCCCGCGCCGGGGAATTTCTCGCTATCAGCAACGCTTTCTGGCATAACCGCGGCAATGTCGATGTCAATTTCGCCGGGGAATACTACCGTATCGAAAAAGGCAGAATCTGCACTCCCTTTCTGGCCCCAAAGCGATGTGCGCCGGAAATTTATATCGCCGGACACTCGCCCCAAGCTCAGCGCCTGGCCCGCGCCCGGGGTAACTGTTGGATGCGCTTAATCGATACGCCGGAAACACTGCGCGCGCCGGTGGCCCGCGCCCGCGAACACGGCATCGAGGTCTGTCTGCGGCTGTGCCTGGTGTGCCGGTCGACACGCGAGGAGGCGATGCGCGCCGCCGCGGCGCTGTTGCCACAGGACGGCGGGATTACCCGGCGCGAGCGGCATATACTCCGCAGCAGCGACTCGCAGACGCTGCAGGGCGCGCTGGCAATCGCCGATCAGGTCGACTGGTTGAACCAGCAGTTGTGGACCGGACTGGTGCCCCACTATGGCTCCTCGGCGATCACGCTGGTGGGCTCTTTCGACGAAGTGGCCTCGGCCCTGCTCGACTACAAACGCATCGGCGTTACTCAGTTTGTGATTTCGGGCTGGCCGAAGCTCGAAGAGATGATGATTTTCGGCCGCGATGTGCTGCCGCTGATCCGCCGCGCAGAACAGGCTCGCCAATGAAGGCTTCGAACTCACCGCTGTCCCATATGATCGCTCGTCTGCGCACGGCGCAACCGCAGGCCGCCCCCTACCCTCACTATTTTCTCGACGGTTTTTTCCCCGATAAGTATTACCGCGCACTGTTGCAGCATTTGCCCGGTGCCGGTGCCTACCGGAATCTGTTTGAAATTACCAGCCTCAAACTCGAACACTTTCAGTTCAGGGAGCAGAGAGATTTAAGTGACGGCTGGACCCAAGATCTACCCGCCGAAATGAAAAATTTCTGGGAGCAATTCAATACCTGGCTGTTCAGCCCCGCACTGGCCCAAGCCGTGCTGGAAAGCTTCGCCGGGCCACTGCGGGCGCGCTTCGGCGCTGCAGATCATTGGCCGGAAGTCCGCGTCGAAGCGCAGTTGATCCGCCACCGGGCGGGATTTTTTCTGCAGCCACACTCCGATCTGCACACCAAACTGATCGTGCTGCTGATTTACTTACCGGCGGACGCAAGCGCCGCGCACCTGGGTACTTCGTTGTACCGCCCGCGCCGGCCCGGCTTTAGCTGTGCCCGCAGCCTGCATCACCCATTCGAGGATTTTATCAAGGTCGACACCGCACCGTTCAAACCCAACTCGCTGCTGGCGTTCGAGCGCTCGGACCGATCCTTTCACGGCCTGGAACCGCTTTCCCCAGAGGATACCGCGCGCTGCCACCGCGATTTGATTCAGTATGTGATTTATGACAAGGCCGCCCGCGAGGCGCAGTTGCGGGTCCGCCGCGCTGCGGAGAGCAGGCAGCGATGACGTCGGCAGCGCGTCAAATCGTTTTTGTTTGCCCCCGCCTCACCGGTGAAAGTCTGCGTGCGGCGCGGGCCCTCAAACAGATGGATTCTGTGCGCCTGTTCGTCATCTGCGCACAATCACCGGCGGTTGACATAAACAAACACAAAGACCCACTATTTGCCGACCTGATTCTGGTCGGCAACATCTTCCATGCCGATCAATTACTTGCCGCCGCGCGCCAACTTATGCAAAAACACGGCGCGCTGGAGCGTCTTGTCACGGTGCAGGAAACACTCTTGTTGCCCGTCGCGCAAGCTGGCGAGACACTGCGCCTGCCCGGCCTGGGTGTCACCGCCGCTCGGCGCACACTCGACAAAACCCGTTGCAAGCAAACGCTTCGGGATGCCGGTATCGGCGTCGCCCTCGACCGGGTGATAACCAGCGCTACAGAGGCCGACGCATTTGTCAATCAAGTGGGTTTCCCGATAGTACTAAAGCCTCCGGGCGGCAGCGGCGCCCTGGCAACCTGGCGTATCCGAAATCGCGAACAACTGCGGCTGGCGCTGGAACTTTTGCGGCCCGACAGGCACAACCCTGTTCTGGCCGAGGACTACCTCGAAGGGCGGGAACTCTGCATCGACACCATTACCCTCGCCGGCGAGCCGCGCCTGCATGCGCTCTGCCGTTATAGCCCCTCGATTCTCGAAGCGCTGGAACGCCCCGTCGTTCAGTGGCGCTGCGTAATACCTCGAGAAACTGACGACGCCGGTTGCCAACATTTTATCAAACAGGGTCTGCAAGCCGTCCGGGCACTATCGCCGGGCAACGCTTTCACCCATATGGAAGGTTTTCTACTCGACGACGGCAGCGTTCGCTTTACCGACGCCACCTTGAGACCGGCGGGCGCGCGAATCGGCCCGATGTTCGGTTACGCCTACGGATTCGACTCCCACCGGGCCTGGGCCAAGTTGACGCTGGACGGGCGCTTCGACGGCCCGCGGAAACACCTATACGCCGTGGGCACGATTTTTTTGCGCGGCCCGGGCGCGGGGCGGATAGAAAGTGTGAAAGGTCTGGAGACTATAAAACAACACGTCGGCGAGCTGGTGGTCGACAGCCGTCTGCCGCGCATCGGCGCCGCCAAAGCGGCCACCTATACCGGCGATGGATTTATCACGCTTCGCCACCCTGACACCCAGGTGGTCAACCGCGCCCTGGACACCATCGCCCGCACTGTGGTCATCGGCTACACGCGACAGAGCACACGTAAACAGACGTCCCGGTATCCCCATCCCCCAACGGCTGCGCAGCCCTCTCACTTGGACATGAGCAGCATTAAAACAACGAAAAACACAATGATAGATAACATAGCCGGCGATGGTACCACGTTGAGAAATGAATGGGCACACCGGCTGGATCATATTGACCGCCAACACAACCGGCCAATCTGGGAAGACGATGCCAACCCAACACTCGACACGCTGCCGCCGGCAGATAAACAACCATCAGAGGTATAGCCAATGGAGACCGGACACGATGACAAAACTCGCCCCCAGAGCCTTTAACAGAAATATGTATGACGATTACCCTGAAAATATTTTCTACGGTACCGACGACGGCGCTCAGGATGGCTCATTCAGTGAATTCCCGGCGTTTCGCGCTCACTACGACAGCGTCTCCCCACAGCGGCGGGAAGATATACATATGATCAGTGTCGTCGGCGGCCTTTACGGTCTCAACCTGATTCCCCTATGGCGCCCCCAGAGACTAACCATCTTCGATATCAACCCCACCGCTATCACCTATTTCAAATTGATTCACAAAGTCTGGGTCAGCAGCCGCGACGCCGATCATTTTCTCACCCGCCTGACAACCGGTGACTACGACGCCGACACGGAAAGGGAGCGCTTCCTACGGGAAAATATCCGCCTGAAACAGCGCGGCGAACTGCCGCGGTCCAGAGGCTCCAGCAAGCGCAGTTATGAACAAAGCTGGAAGGTAGCGCTGGAAAATTTTGCGCTTACCAAACGGATTCTCACGGAAAACCCGCTGGAAATTCGCACCGAGCCCATGGAAAGCCGGAGCTTCAGCGACTACATCTACCGCCAGCAGAACCTTTGGATCTACTGCTCGAACATCACCCAGTTTCATTTTTTCCAACTGCGCTTCGCCAACCCCGCCAACGTTGTATTGTTACAGATCATCCACCCCTGCAAACCGCAGCTTATGGATTTGGCGCCCCTGAGCGGCGGCCCGGTGAAAGTCAACGTAGAAATTCCCATGACCGCCGAAAAGATGAAATGAAAGGGTCTGTCGAGCCATGAATAAAATCCGCATTCAAACCAACGCCGCCGCCCCCGCCATAGGCACCTATTCGCAGGCCCTGCGCTGCGGTGACCTGGTTTTTGTCGCCGGCCAGACCGGCAGAGACCCGGAGACGGGCGCCCTCGACCAGGGGCTCGAAGCCCAGACGCACCGTACCCTGGCCAATATCGACGCGATCCTCAACGCAGCGGGGTGTACAAGGGCAGACCTGGTCAAGGTCACACTGATGTTGACGGATATAAAAAACTTCAAGGCTGTGGATCAGGTTTACGCCGCCTGGCTCCCCGGCCACGGAGTGACGCCGCCAAAACCGGTACGCACCGCCTTTCAGGTAGCGGCATTGCCGGCGCAGGCGCTGGTTATGTTCGAGGTAGTGGCAGCTGTGCCAGAAGGGAAAGGGGACGGAGGGATTAAAAATTGATCAATATGCGAATATCCAAATTCATTTTGTAGAGAAAACAAATATCAGGTAAAAAATTTTAAGGAGATAACATGCCAAGAATGAC
>JARROD010000250.1:0-7834 GCA_037384225.1 Exilibacterium sp. | reverse complement strand
GGACCACCTATGCGGACTACAAACGCGGAATTCCTCAAAACGTTACCAACCCCGACAACCGGGTGATCACGGCTGATGTCAATGATGACGGCACCATCGCCAGCAAAACCGATCGCCGTGGTTTTACAACCCGCTATAAATACGACGACCTTGGCCGTGTCACACGCATGACTCCGCCGCAAAATGACAACGTGGTTTGGTTACCCACGGTGATCCGATATGACGAGGTGGATGGCAGTGACACGGCGCTGCCGGGCATTGTCGAGGGGCACTGGAAGCAAACCGTGACCCGCGGCCATTCTCGCAAAACGGTTTACCTGGACGGTTTGTCCCGCGCGTTGCTGGTGCGTGATGAGGATACCGCCGATAGCGACAAGACCCGTTACAGGCGTACGGAATACGATGCTTTTGGACAACCCATTTTTACAGCCTTACCGTCGACGGTGGCCAACGACCCGCTGGGGACGCGCCTCGAGTATGATGCTTTGGGGCGTCAAACGAAATCGACCCACACAGCTGATGGCAGCGAAACGAAATGGACTTATCTGGCGGACAACAAAAAGCGTGTGACCGACGATCTCGGTCGACAGACCACTTACTCCTATCAGGCTTTTGGCGGGCCGGCTTACACGGCCATGACCCGCATCGATGCGCCTGAGGCTGTCACCACGGTCATCAATCGTGACGACTTCGGCAAGATAACAACAGTCATCCAGTCGGGCCCCTACAATGGCCAGACAGTGAGTGCTACCCGAAGCTACCTGTACGACAACTATCAACAGCTGTGCAAGCGTGTGGACCCGGAAGTGGGTAACAGCGTGTTTGACTACGATGCCGCCGGTAATATGGCCTGGAGTGCTACCGGTGCACCCGGTTCCGGCAGTGCCTGTGATCGCGGCGCGGTGCCTTCGACGGAACGCACGATATATCGTTATGACAATTACAACCGTATTATCGCCAAGGATTTTCCGGCCGGTACCAGCGATATTGGCTACGGTTACGACCCAAGCGGCAACCTCGAGAACCTCACCACTGACGAGACAAGCTGGACTTATCGTTACAACAGCCTCAACCAACTTGAAAGCGAGACGCTGAACACGGATGGACAAAGCTTTGTCATCGGTTATGAATACAACGCCGGAGGCGCGTTGAAAAACATTACTTATCCGGGGGGGCGAGTGATTGACCTGGGCCCCGATGCCTTTGGCGTGCCCAGCCGGGCGGGTCCCTACGCGACGCATGCCAGCTATTACGCCGACGGTCAACTGGCCGGCTTTACCTATGGCAATGGTCAGGACTATGCCATGTCGCGCAATAGTCGTCGCCTGCCGGAAACCTTGCGGGCCGGAAGCTCCACACGGGTGATGGACCTCACCTATCGTTATGATTCCGTGCTCAATATCGAGAGCATCACCGATGCTGTGGACAGTGACCGCAACAAGGTGCTTGCCTATGACGATCTCGATCGCTTGGAAACAGCCAACGGGCCCTGGGGCGTGGCGTCTTACCATTACGACTCCCTGGGTAACCTGCGCAGCAAGACCTTGGGTAGCCAGAGCCTGACGTATCACTACGACGCCGCCACAAACCGACTAAACAGTATCAGTGGTTCCTTGAGTTACAACTTCAGCTATGACCCTCAGGGTAATGTCAGCGCCAATGGCCAGGACACCTTCGTTTACGACAAAGCCAACCGGCTGGTTCAGGTGCCGAGTCAGACCGAAGGAGGTTACACCTACGACGGTCACGGCCGCCGGGTAGTGAAAGAGGGCATAGGCGGGCGCCAGATCAGTGTTTACAATCAGGCCGGGCAATTGATGCACAAGCGCGATACGGACACTAATCAGGTCAGTGATTATATTTATCTTGCTGGTCAGTTGGTCCTGATGCTTAGCCTGGGGTTTCAAAGCGCCTGGGCAACCGATGCCGAGGTCACCTATTACCACAATGACCTGTTAGGTTCGCCGGTAGCGGCCACGGATGAGGCAGTTGGCGGGGAAAATAAACGAGTTGCTTTATACCACTACGGACAGTCTGCCCACCGGAGGTATCGTCTCGCTCGGTCATTATGAACCTGAAAAATGGTCATACGCGGGGTTTTCCGCAAACCGCATGTTTGGATTACCCGGGGCTGTCGGTAAACTCAATGTTGTTATCATGAACTACACAGACAGTGTACAAGTGATTTTCAGCGCTCCCCGGGCTTACAATTCACGGGGGGGCTAGAGCGATTGATAGCCGACTTTATGCAACGATAGGGTATTGTACCCAAAGCGTTTGGCACAATTTATTGTACAGGTTATACTTGTGCATTATATTGTACAACTAAGGTGATTCCCCCTATGAGAGTTATTAGTTTTTCTGATGCTCGAAATAAGCTAAAAAGCGTTCTGGATCAAGTGGTTAGCGATGCTGACTACACTGTTATTACCCGCAGGGATGCGGAGGATGCGGTGGTTATGTCCTTAGATCAATTCAACGGTCTTATGGAAACAGTCCATTTGCTAAAGAGTCCGGCAAACGCGGCTCACCTGTCAAAATCCATTAAGCAATACCGCGCAGGCAAAACAAAGCAACATGGGCTAACTGATGATTGAAATTCTTTCATGGACTAGAGAGTTTTGGTCGGATTATTTGTATTGGCAAACACAGGATAAAAAAACGCTTAGGCGCATCAATAAACTTATCCAGGATACTCAACGATCTCCATTTGAAGGCATTGGTAAGCCCGAACCGTTAAAAGAGAATTTGGCGAGCTTTTGGTCTAGACGCATCGACGATACCAACAGATTGGTTTACGCGGTCGATGACAATCAATTGACAATAATTTCATGCCGTTATCACTATGAAAAATAATTTAGCCAAATAAAACAGAATTATTTGCACAATTATTTGGACACACACCTTAGGGGGCTGGAAAAGCGAGGCTTGCCGCGCACTGGGTCACCAAATGCCGCATCGCGATCATTGACCGACGAATTGTCGTTCACTGAGGGGGACCCGTTGTTTGTCGATCTCAAGGGGCCCGACGGCGCAACCAACCGCGGTGTCGCCCGGCCGCTGTTTGGCCGCACCTGGCGCGCGAGCCTGCAGTACCGGTTCTGATGGCTGCGGGGGGGCGGGAGATGAGGGTATATTAGAATATGTGCATATATAGCTTGTCAAACATATTCTTTACTTATTGACAGAAAGTAAAGAATTTGATAGCTTTACTGCTTGCCAATAAGTAAAGAGGTGTTCCATGCCAAAAGTTAGTGCGAAAAGACAGATTACATTACCCATCGATCAGTGTAAGGCTGCGGGAATTGAGCCAGGTGATGAGTATGACAGTTATGTGGATAATGAAGGCCACATAACAATAGTTAAGAAAGTGGCTGGTGCTGCGAAGGGATTATTAAAGCGGGTAGCAGCAGACAAACGTTTCACTGATGAGCAATCCTTGCAAAGCAGTCTCGCGAAATGATTGCCATTGATACTAATGTATTACTGCGCTATCTGCTGGATGACGATAAGACTCAATCTAAGAAAGCATCCTCTCTTATTCTCGGAGACGTGCCGGTGCTTATTACAGATGTTGTCCTGGCGGAAACAATTTGGACGCTGAAGGGCAAACGTTACAACTTAGACAAAGAAGCCATTATCCAAGTTGTGCATTCGTTGTTTGAAGAACCCAATATTGTGTTTGAAAGTGGGCAAACCATCTGGCGAGCTGTGAATGATTTCAAGAACGCAAAATCAATCAAGTCTGGCGGCAAGCGTAAAGAAGCAGACTTTCCCGATGCCTTGATTGTCAATAAGGCCCGACATACTGCGGGAGAAACTAATACATCATTCGAGGGCGTTTATACCTTCGATGTGGCAGCACAGCAGATCCCGGGAACCGAAAAACCGTAGGCGTTAACCAGGACACATAATTTGGACAGCATAATTTGAACACACATTTTAGAGAAAACTGAGCGTAAGAGCATTAGAACTCTGGCGACCCCAAAAATGACCACCACCGCTAAAAATTCCGCGTATTGCTAACAGATAAGTGGATAGAGGCAGAAAAAGCCCCGGGGAAACTCATTTTGAGCGAGACTGATACCTGAACATTTCAGTTGAGGGGATGGAGATCAATAAAACTGGACTATAGCAACTGTCTACAAGCTTTAAGACCGGGAGTTCGCCGATACCAGAGTTGACTTACTGAAAATGCAGCCACTTCTATTGCAAAAATCCCAGCTAATTCTAAAATTCGGTCTTCAATCCACTGGCGCCGGTGTTCAAAGGAATTGCCGCTCACCGTATCGACGCCACACAAGAACGCCCGCCGAGCGCATCGGGCTGTGACGTGGTAATAAGACGTGGCATCTAGGGAAACGATGCGCTTACGAGCAGTTGGCACCTAACACCTTATTCTGTTCGAGTGCTACTTTCACATATTTTGGCAAGGATTTTCCATGATTCCCCTTAAATAATGGCCACAGATTTAATCTGTGCCCACACCCGTTTGCCCGGCATCAGCCCGAGTCGGTGCGCCGAGCGGCTGCTGACCCGGGCTATTAGCAGCAGGTTATTTTCGACCTTCAACCTAACCAACACCACGGCATCGTGATCATCAGTAACAATCTCCATCACTTCGGCGGGAAGAATATTAATGATGCTGCTGTCGGCATGATGGGTAAGGGCAATACTGATATCCCGAGCGAGTATTCGCAGGCGCACTTTCCGTCCCACTGCAATGCCGCTATCGCGAAACCAAATGTCGCCACCGGGGAGGGTGATCTTTGCCAGATGCCAGGCTTGATCCCGTTGCGTGATCCTGGCCTCCAGGACGACACCGGCATCTTCACCCAGTCGGATTGGCAGATCCAGCCGCGACAGGATGTCGCCAATCGATCCGGAAGCCACCACCCGGCCGTTGTCGAGCACAACCAGGCGATCGGCCAGTCGCGCGACCTCGTCGGGGGAGTGGCTGACGTAAATAATCGGCAGGTCGAGTTCCCGCTTGAGCTGTTCCAAATACGGCAGGATCTCCTGTTTACGGGCCAGATCCAATGCCGCCAGGGGTTCATCCATCAGCAGTATACGGGGGTTAATCAGCAGCGCACGGGCAATGGCTATCCGCTGGCGCTCACCACCGGATAACTGCGAAGGATATTGATTGAGCACCCGGGAGATGCCCATTAGATCCACCGCGTGATTGAAGTTGCAAACCGGCGCCCGGTCGCCGGCTCGCTTTAGGGCAAAGTTGAGATTCTCTCGGGCGGTGAGGTGCTCGAATAAACTCGCTTCCTGAAAAACGTAGCCCAACGGCCGTCGATACGTTGGCACAAAATGCTGACCTTGCTGCCAGACATCGCCATTGAAGCTCACTTTGGCGTTTGGAATTTGCTCCAACCCGGCGATGCAGCGCAGCAGGGTGGTTTTACCTGAGCCCGAGTGACCGTACAACACCGTGACACCCTTGCCCGGCAGTTGCAGCTCAACCTCCAGGACAAAGCCCGGACGTTGTAGAGTCAACTGGGCAGTGATCAGTGAAATCGACATTTGATCAATGGCCGTTTAACAGGTCGCCGTGCCCGGCGCACCCGTTGAATTTCTGCTGGTCTCGGGCTCGGTGCTGCAATCATCAGTTGTTCCATACCCGAACTCCTCGATGAGGGCGCTCGCCGTTTCGCTTTTCATAAATTGCAGCAGCGCGCTGGCAGCAGGGTTATTTCGCCCTTGCACCAGCAGCACCGCGTCCTGCCGAATCGGATTGTAGAGGCTGACCGGTACCAGCCAGGCAGAACCGGAGCTGATACCGCGCCGGCTCCAGACCTGGGACAGAGCGACGAATCCCAGATCCGCATTGCCACTGCTGACAAACTGATAGGCCTGGGCGATATTCTCTCCCTGGACCAGTTTTCCCTGAACGGTCTCAGTTAATTCCAGGTTCTCCAATACGTCTAACGCGGCCGCGCCGTAGGGGGCGAGACGGGGATTGGCGATCGCCAGTTTGTCGAACCCGCCTCGTTTTAAGACAGAGGGTGTGCTATCGATAAGATGCGCGTTTGCTGACCAAAGGGCGAGGGTGCCGAGGGCGTAGGTAAAACGACTGCCGGAGACGGCCAGAGTGCCCTGTTCCAGTTTTTTCGGTTTGGCCTGGTCTGCGGAGAGAAATACCTCGAACGGAGCGCCGTTGCTGATCTGGGCATAGAGTTTTCCGGAGGATCCAAAGGACAGTACCGCGGAATGGCCGGTGGCGGCCTCAAAGCTGGCGGCGATCACTTTCATTGGCGCGATGAAATTGGCGGCAACCGCGACCTTAACGTTCTCAGCCGAAACTGCCAGAGACAGCGAACTGAAAAGAAGTCCTGCAAAAAACGGCTTCATGCTTATAGTAAACTCCGGTCTGGTTACTCGATACAGTGCTCGGCGAATCGGTTGATAAAGATAATGACGTTATATCGGATAATATATAACGCAAATATCGTACCTCTTTTTATTCTGTCCCTGGCATCGGCATTCGTGCACGTCCCTTTAGACAGTCTGAATAAATATATTTGATAATTTGAGGACGGGCTTGTCAGTCTGGGGGAGGGCCGGAATTCAGTTGCGGGCACTTTACCGGAATGTCAAAATCAAATCGCATGAATGGCAGTAATCATGAGTTTTACCCGGAAATTCAGGCACTAGACTTCCAGGAGCCAGGTCTCATGACCAAAACCGCTGTGCAATTCGCAATGATCACCCTGTTAAGTTTGTCGCTTAGCGGTTGCTTTGGCTTCAGTTTCTGGTTCGAACGTCTCGATACCATTGCCCTTTGGCGCCTGGATGATATGTTTGAGCTTACCGCAGACCAGGAGGATCAGGCCGAACCGGTACTGGAGGCGCTACAGGAGTGGCTACGGAATGAAGCCTTTCCCGATGTCATCCCCCGCCTTCAGCACATTGAGACATTGTGGCGTCGAGGTGAACTGGAACAGGCTTTCCTCACCCTGGAGGTCGATACCCAATACCTGGTCAATCGTTTCCTACAGGAAAGCTGGCCGATGATCGTTCCCTTGTTGGAGCAGTTCACTGCGAAAAATGCCCGCGCCTATCTCGCCTATGGTGAATCCAAGACCGACGACTGGTTCGATGAAACCGAGTCCGAGGAAGCCAAGCTGGAGGATCGCATCGATCGCTTGGAAGACTGGTTCGGTCACCTCAATGATGCCCAGCTTCAACTGGTGGAAACCCATACCCGGTTGTTCACCAATGAACGGACCATCCGCATCGACAACAGCCGGCAGCGCCGCGAGCGATATATGGAACTGGCCCTGGCGGGAGATATTCCAGCGATGCAACGGGTCTACACCCATCCCGCGGACGTTCAAACTCCGCAATACCGGCAGTGGCGGGAGCAGGAACGTCAGCAGATCCATCAGTTGTTTCGCCAGCTTGTTCCCACCCTCAGCGAAAAGCAGCGTCGTTACACCGGTAAAAAATTACGGCGTTGGATTACCAACCTTGAAGCCGTAGTGCAACCCTGAAACCTGAGTGACGCACTGCGCGGTAGCGGGTCAAGCCCGGAATCCGCAGGTCTGCAAGCAGCAGAATCAGATCCCTGGTATGACGATTAGCACTCTGCCAGCTTGGCATGGACGACTGGAACGACAGAATCGTTCTTGTTGAAGAGCGCACTGTGCCGACGACAATTGTTGCACTGCGCGGGCATCAACGCTTCTCGGTTTTCAGCATAGAATGCAATACTCGAATTTTCGGCAAAAAATGGTCACTTGTGGACATCTTTAATAAAGCCTTTTTTAAAAAATGCAGTGCATGTAACACTATATATACTGACGAATTACCAGAATCAGGTAAA
>JARROD010000249.1:0-5569 GCA_037384225.1 Exilibacterium sp. | reverse complement strand
GGATTACCGAAGGGATATATACAATCATCAATTGGGCCAATAATAGCGATAGGTACAGAGTTTCCATTTCAGAGTTTGACAGTGTTTTTAAAGAAAAGCGACAGCGATTTCCAAAAAAACAAGATTTGTTTTTATTTAGATTGTTGTTGCAATATGAGTTGGCTTATGAGATTGCGCCTTCACGGGAATTGGTAATCCCTCATTTGCTGGATGATGATCAGCCTGCGGAATTACCCAGTTTTCCTGTTGGTGAATCTCTTTTGCTAAGATACCGTTCGGATACCGCATTGCCTAAAGATATTATTTCGCGATTTATTGTCAAATCGCATAGGTATATTCGGGATACCAAAGACGCGTGGCGGTACGGTGTTATTTTGGAAGATAGCAGTGCTGCGATAGCTGTGGTGCGGCAAGATAAACTTCGATTGGAAGTGTCTGTAAAAAATGGTAAAAAAACTCATTTTCTTAGCGAGTTGCGCAATTACATAGTGGATATTTTTACTTCTTACAAAAACAAATTGGCTGAAGCGGAATACCGAATTTTTTATGAAGAATTTGGTTTTCGTGCACAAATCGAAGGCAGGGAAAAAGAGTTGTGGTTAACTGAAGAAGAAATCGGTATCCATGCCAGAGAAGGGCGCCTGTTTTATGATGTAAAATCTCGTCAAAATTTAGACATGGCTGAACCAGCAAAACAATATAATATAAATCTTCAGTCTGGTGCATATGCATTTATTGGAGAGCAGCAGGATATTCAGTTTAACATAGGCGCTATGAATTTAGGGTTGCAGGGCTCACTCAACGACCTGGTTGAGCAAATTAAAGGAACTGGTAATTCAGAGGAAGTAAAAACTATAGAAGAAGCTAGCTTATTTCTCGAAAAAATTGAAGAAGAGACAGACAAAAAGAAAATTATTAAGAGTGGGGCTTTGAAGCCTGTAGAACGAATTCTAAACGAATTAGCGGATGATAAATCGCGCCTAAACAAGGCATTAAAAGGCGTCGATAAAGGCGTGAGTATCGCGCAAGATCTAGCTCAACAATACAATAAGATAGCTGATTGGTTAATGCAGTAACAGGTACCAAAGACATTTTTAAAGGAAGAAAAATAGGAAGTTTGGCGGTAAACACGAGCCAATATTCCAGAATAGGTGGGTATTTGTAGGTAGCCAAAGGGTGTATGCCCTTTAATTTGTGCGGCTACGTGCCGGGCTAACCAAACGACGATAAGCGGACAGCCTCACCCAATAAGCTCACTTTTTGCGCAACCTACATTTTAGTGGACATATAATTAAAAATTGGTTTTAATATTTCCTCAAAATTTCACTTACTCAACTAAATTTCACTTACTCAACTAAATTTCACTTACCCAACTATAGGGTCAAGTTAAAGTCCGGCACTGAGATGCGGGCCTGCAGGCAGGAAAGGAAACCAATGGATACCAAACTGATACCTCCTTCATCGTTGACAACAAGATTTTGTGTGTCAATTCAGACTGACCGGGTCTTCATCCCGGTTGAAAAAGCATAAAACAATTGATAGGGAATTGATATGAGAGCGCCAATATGGCTGGCTTTGTTTTTTCTAGCACTCACTACCACATCGGCACACGCAGAGATTAAGGATGCTAAATCATTCGATGATATCGTTTATTTCATTGAGGTCGAATCAACACAGTTGAAACGATACTCCTTGTCTCAGGAGATCTATTTGAGTCCGATCGAGCTGGATGCCGCACCGAAAGGGTTTCACGTAGATGATTCTGCGTTGTTTGTCAGCTACGGTACCAGCATCCAGAAAATGGATCTGGACGGGAATAACGCGGTGGATTTTCGAACGACATCGAAATCTGTGGACGATATAGAATCGATGGGTAACATTCTCTATCTCGCCAGCCGCAATTATATACAATCAGTCGACATAGACACAGGCGAGTTTATTGACGAAATCGACCTTTGGTATTCCTCGGCAAAAATAACCACTTCCACTGAACAAAGCGCCATATTTTTACGAAGTTCCGGTATTTCTCCATCTGATATTTATCGCTTGGATGTTGACGCCAGCGGGAGCCTCAATGGCTCATTTGAGAGTCCTTATCATGGTGATTACCCCGGTGGCAGTGTCTGTTATATGTTCCCCGGCAATCGCGTAGCGGATAACTCGGGCACAATATACAATGCCGTGGATCTCACATACAGTAACAGTCTGGGAGGCGGATTTGCCGATTTGAAATTTTGGAACGAGTTACCCATCGTTTTACGTGGCCAAAGTCTCTATTCCTATAATAAAGCGATCGTGGAGACAGGCTCCTATGAACTCGGCTTGACCTCTCCGAAAAAAATCGCGATTTACAATGATAAAGTTTTTGCTTTTCCGAATACACTCGACTCTATAGAAATTGTTGCGATAAACGAACTCGACCCGGCGAATCCCTCAGCCCCTATTGACCCGTCCGGCCTGGCCTATACGCCGGATGCCACCGCACTCGATGACAACGGGGATACACTCTATCTGTTGAGCCGATCGCATTTAAATATTTTCCGCTGGTCGGTCTCGCAAGAACGTTATCTCGATTCCATTTCTTTAGCCGCCGCCCCTCAAAAAATGGCATATTCCGCGGAGCAAGAACGAATATATCTAATCTACGCCAAAGGCGTGATAAACTATGTGGACCTGGAAACCGGATTGGAGTCTGAGTTTGCGCAGGTGCCTACGAGGGTCGATGCAAGCGTAGCCGCCGGGGACTATCTGGTGGTGAGCGGATCGCAAACCTTTCGGACTTACGACCGGGACGGACTGGAAAAGTATTCCCGTGATCTACAGTACCCGACTTCGGCATTTGCCTGGAGCGACGTTTTAAGTCGCATATACTACATCAGTGGTTATAGTCCAGCCGATCTTCATTATCAAAGCCTGGACCAAGCTTCGGGTGAGCTTGGCCCAGACCGGGATAGTCCTTATCACAATAGCATAGGCTGGAGCTACCCGATCCGCGTTTCTGAAACGGGTTCCTTTATAGCGCTTCGAACGGGTCGCGTGGTGGATGCGGAAACAATGACCGAGCAGGCTTATCTGGGTGACACTATCTACTACCAGGATTTAACCTGGTTACACGGTAATGTTTTTACGCTCAGGGGCATTGATAGCAATACCGGAAGCCTGATCGAGCGCTGGCGGCCGGATTACCAGCGGGATGATTTAGAAAACTACGAAACGATGGCGACTCCGCTCGCGCTTATCCCGCTCCCGCGGACCAATACACTGCTACTGCTTACGCAGGTGGACGAAGTGCCACAATTCACCAAACTCAGTTATAACCCACGAGATTTCGATGGCGATAATTACGCTGATGGGGAAGACGCCCTGCCAAATGATGCCGATGAGTGGAGCGATTTTGACCATGATCTAGTCGGTGACAACAGTGATACGGATGACGACAACGACGGGTATGCCGATACGATAGACGCATTCCCGTTCAACAGCAGTGAATGGCTGGATACGGATGGTGATAATATCGGTGACAACGCTGATGACGATGATGATAATGACGAGATAGTGGATAATCTCGACGCCTTCCCCAAAGACCCGACAGAGTCCGAGGATTCCGATAATGACGGTACCGGAAACACCGCCGATACGGATGACGACAACGACGGTATCGCCGACTTGGAAGACATATTCCCGCTTGACAGCACCGAATGGTCAGATACCGATGAAGACGGTATCGGTGACAACGCCGATACCGACGATGATAACGACGGCGTCGAAGACAGTTCCGATGCTTATCCCCATGACTCGACACGCTCTTCCATCGTCGCCGATGATTTTCTGCCGTTAATTGCAGGGAATAATTGGTATTACTCCAGCTTCGGATCCAAGGCGACAACCGTTGGCAACGCGATAAGTATCGGCGCCGTGTCGATAACTCCGATTGTATTTCCATCCGGAAACAAGTTGTATCTCAAAGCGAGTGGCCAACAGATTCAATTTTACGGTATCAATCTTGACAACCTGGAAACCGGTTACGGCACGTTCGATGTGGATATCAGAAGCGATCAGGCCATACCACTATTAATAGACGGCAATTCCTCAGGCACTGGTGAAGTCAACATAGAGCCCACCTACGGCAACAAAGCTTTGAGTTGGTCCGCAACAACCGCTTACTATGGCAGTGAGGTGATAGCGGTAGAGGCCGGCGAATACGAAACCCTGCATTGCGCTATATATTTTCGTGCGAGTACAAACATTGATGGACAGGAAGTTGTGGTGTATTACCAAGTGGACATCTGGTTTGCCGAGGATGTTGGCATTGTGCGTTTCGAGGAGCAGGGTCAACGTTCAGATCTTACCTCATCCCTGTTTACCGGCCAGTATGATAAGGGCGATGGTGTAGTTGCAAGTTCGAGTTCCGGCGGCGGCAGTTTGAATTATTTATTGCTCGCGCTGCTTCTGGGTATCAACCTTGCTCATCGCACTCGTGTACCAAAATAAGAAGTGTAGTCAGATGGAATTAAAGGCGCGTGAAGCGCCTTTTTTGTGCAAGTACACCAGCGATCTGTGCAGTTGAATCCAGTCCCCGTTCTAAACGCTAGTGTCGACGGATTTTCAGTACGGGGCTTTCCGAAGGTTTGGGGGTATCTGCTTACCCCCGAAAACCCTAGGGAGAGCAAAATGGCGCCCTCGGCAGGAGTCGAACCTGCAATCTTACCCTTAGGAGGGGTCTGCATTATCCATTATGCTACGAGGGCCTGGCAGTGAACCGCGGATGATACAAGAGTTCGTCGCAACTCTCAAACAACGCGGGGCAAATCCTCAAGGCTTGAGAGGAGTGCTGGAAGCTATCTTCCGTCAGTGTTATTTTGCCCGGTCACTAACCTCGAATCGATGACGGATTTCGCACCATGCTCGATACCCGACAATTGCTTAAAAATACCGATTTTCCCGCCATTACCCGGCGTAAACTGGAGGTGTTACAGGCCAATCTGGGCTACCTCTGCAATCTCAGTTGTACCCATTGCCATGTCAACGCCGGCCCGCGGCGCACGGAGCTGATGACGCGGGAGACGATCGAGATGCTGCTGCAGTTCCTGCAGACCCACGGGCTGCGCTGCCTGGATGTCACCGGCGGGGCGCCGGAGTTGAATCCGCATTTCCGCTACCTGGTGACCGAGGCCCGGCGCCTGGGGGTGGAGGTGATCGACCGCTGTAATCTCACCATTCTGCTGGAGCCCGGCCAGGAGGATTTGGCGGCGTTTTTGGCCGCCCAGGGGGTGACTGTCACCGCTTCGCTGCCCTGTTATCTGGAAGACAATGTGACCCAGCAGCGGGGCAAGGGCGTTTATAGGGATTCCATCGAGGCGCTACAGCGGCTCAACGCACTGGGATACGGTTCCAGCCCCGAACTGACACTTAACCTGGTGTACAACCCGAATGGCAGCTTTCTGCCACCACCCCAGGAGCAGTTGCAGGCCGATTACAAACGGGATCTGGGGCAGCGGTACGGTATCGTGTTCGATCAGTTACTGACTATCACCAATATGCCCATCAGCCGTTTCGGCAGTACCCTGAT
>JARROD010000248.1:0-5597 GCA_037384225.1 Exilibacterium sp. | reverse complement strand
ACTGTTTTAAAGGCAGTAAAAGTTCCTGTATACAGTGGTCCTTCAAGTTGTACATTACCATTAACAATGTTGACAATTTTTTCAAAGCTGGCTTGTGCGCCCGCATTGTCGCGATTGCGGTATTGACGCATACCTTTACGTAAATAAGCCTTTGCTATACGAATCCACACGACAGGCCGCTCAATTGCCAAGTTCAAGTATTTATAATTGCGTGCCTTTGTGTAATAAGAAATAGCGGTATCATAATCACCTAACGCGGCATAACAATCGCCTAGTGCCATTGGCAAAACAAAACCACCCACATGGGATAAATAACTGATAAATTGCGGCATGATTTCAAAGAGAATAGCAAGCTCAGATAACAAAGTTGCGTTGATGCGAGGTTGTAATAGCTTGTTTTCAACTTCAGTGGTCAAATTTGCATTCAAATCCAGCACAACAGCATCATTGCCCCGATAGCTGACAAAAGTATCCTCTGATGACTTAGGGTTCGTTGTGCTAACCGCTTTCCACGTGTTACCCACCTGCAGCATTAAAGAGAGTGCTTGTTTACCTGCTGGTCGTTGTACCGATGCAATGCCGGGATTCATTGTGTGAGTCACCTGCCAATCTAACGGTGCCTCCATCTGACTAACAGACTGGGTAAAAAACTGACCTGCATCGGCCTCTTTGCCTGACAAGGTCAGCGCAATGCCAATATTGTGATCTAGAGAAGCTGCTATTTGCTGATCGCCCACCTCCAAGGCTTTATTTTTAAGTTGACTAAACTGCTTGACAGCCTTACCCACTTCACCTGCCTGCAATTCAGCAGCAGCCAACCCTACTTCTGCCTGCAACATCATGTGCTGATTTTCACCAGCATATTTAATTGCTGACTCAAATGCTCGCGCAGATTCTTTTAATGCCCCCTGTTCTAATTGATAGATACCCTGTTGTAAAAATACATCCGCTTTATCGATTGGGGAAATATTCAATTGCTCCATCACGGAAAGAATCTCAGGCGGTGGATCAATCGGAATTGGAGGAATGGGCCCTTCAGGTACACCTGCGTGAATATTTTTCAATGCCATGGCAGCCTTCTCCAACAAGCCACCTGTTATATCAGCGGCCAATAATGCGTCTAGTAAACCAGCTGTGATGACACCAGGAAATTGTGGCCAAATGGATATAGGCAACAATTGCCATGCCTGAAGATAATAGTCCAATGCCGGCGCATAACGACCCAGTTGATATTCAAAATTCCCCATTGCCACAAAACGCTGAATTTTAATTTCCGTTTCTGTTTGCGCAGGATTGATTGTCGGGCCCGTTGCTACAATGGACGCTCCTATGGCACTGATTTCACCATTGACCAACGCCACCTGCCGGGGCATGAATTTATATGAGTAATAAGTTTCCGGGTAGAGTGTTGGCATTTGGCGTCCCCCTATATAGTAGTAAAAGATCATTTTGCATCAGCGGAAAATCAAAAAGCATTGACACAAGTCAGTAGCTTTTGATTTTGCCGCCTCTGTATACAATAAAATGTTACTTAATGATTACCACCAATGTGCTTAGATGGTAGCTCTTTGAGTTCTTTGTAATGCCACCATAGTCACTATGGTATTTTCTGTAGGCAGCAAAAAAACCGGTCAATACTAAGCCTTGGCAGAATTCTGGGCTAAGGTATTGATTTAAGCGAAAGCGAATAGTTTTTTGCACCATATCGATATCTAAAATGGAAACTGCATGAAAATCGAAGTAATGTCCAACTCGAGGAAACACAGCTTTAAAGAAACTTTCCTTTAGTGAGAAGCACAAGATGTTAATGACGGCTCCAAAGCGCGAATATTTGCCGCATATCTAACGACGCATCAATTTACATCTAACTGTCAAACCCGCTCTTGATGCGATTTTTTAATGCCAGGCCGAATGAAAAATATTACTTAACTGCAATAACAATTGGAGAGGAAATAAGGTAGATAAAGCGCGCCGTAGAGAACCGCATGGCACCGGCTTTGATTTCGCCGTCACCGCCAGTGCCATGCGTATACCGTGCTTTCGCACAACCTTGAGTATCGCAATTCTCAAGGCATAAATCCAGTCTTATCTCTGTTCTCATCGGCGTTGGAGCCGATGAGAAGACAAGCCCGCATATACAACTGTGCCCGATGTCATTGCCAGGTTTTTATCTGTAGTGATTGTGATTACGGCAATACCTATTGCAATTGCGAATGTGCACAACAAGCTCGCCGGGAATCCCTCCGTCGCGCCGGGCGAAAATACCAAAGTACCTACCGCGGCCGATTAGCTAATGCCATCCGACAGAGACGCTTCCGAGAGCGCCGCAAGAAAAAAGTAACGCATCAGGGTTCCGCTTCACAGACCAATACTGATTTACCCCACGCCGACCCGAAAACGTTGAGAAAAAATCGCTCGTCTCAAAATGACCAAATCAGAAAGTCCAAAAAACATTCGATTTATTGTCATTTCTGTGATGTTGAATGCGATCCGCTATTGCGGCTGGACTTTATCCGCTACCGACCACGCCGCCGGCATCGACGTTCCGGCCCATCCATCGCTTATGGAGGCTCGGAGTGACCCTTGATCACGGGTCTCAAAGTCCAAAGATAAGCCTATTAAGAGAAATACGTAGTGAATTGCGATACAAATGCCTTGAAGGCCGCTATTTTATTTCCTCTCCAATTGTTATTGCAGCTAAGTAATATTTTTCATTCGGCCCGGCATTAAAAAATTCGCATCAAGAGCGGGCTTGGCAGCTAGGTGTAAATTGATGTGTCTTTAGATATGCGGCAAATATTCGCGCTTTGGAGCCGTCATTAACAATCCCTGGTGGCTCGCTTTCAAGGTGGACACAACGCCGGTCATACCTTGGTTATTGAAGATAAAAAAACGGTTTTGCATTTGATTCCTTCCAGTATCCTGCGCAACAGTGTTACCTGTTTGATTGGCAACGGTGTGGTGTTAGCGCCAGATGCCCTGTTCGAAGAGATTGCCCAGTTAGAACAGCAAGGCGTTCCCGTTCGTGAGCGTTTGCGTTTATCGCCCTCTTGTCCCCTGATTCTTCCCTACCATGTGGCATTGGATAACGCGCGTGAAAACGCACGTGGAGACGGAAAAATTGGTACGACTGGGCGTTGCGGACGTCACTGAGTTACTGCACGATGCTAGGGAGAGCGGCAAAAATATTTTATTTGAAGGTGCGCAAGGATCATTATTGGATATCAATCACGGTACCTACCCTTTTTGTCACATCGTCAAACACCACCGCAGGCGGCACTGCTACAAGCTCAGGCTTTGGCCCACTCTATCTGGATTATGTGTTGGGAATTACAAAAGCGTATACCACTCGGGTTGGCTCTGGGCCTTTTCCCACCGAGTTATCCTGTGACATAGGTCGGCACCTCGGAGAAAAGGGACATGAGTTTGGCGCCATCACCGGTCGCCAGCGCCGTACCGGGTGGTTTGATGCTGTAGCCGTCAAGCACGCCATTCGTATCAATAGTATCTCCGGCTTGTGCTTAACCAAACTGGATGTGTTGGATGGCTTGGAGACGGTGCGCGTTTGCATTGGTTACCAGGATAAAAATGGCAAACTGGCAGGTATTCCTTTTGATAGCGCTGGTTGGGAAGATATTCAACCAGTTTATGAAGACCTTCCCGGTTGGAAGGAGTCCACAGTCGGTGTTAAAAGTCTGGATGACTAACCCGCAAATGCGCGCAAATATATTGAACGGCTTGAGCAGGTGGTCGGTGCGCCCGTAGATATAATTTCTACTGGTCCTGACAGGGTAGAAACAATTATGCTGCGCCACCCTTTCTCTTAATAGCAGGGTCCGTTCCTTATCCCCTCTATATCATATACTTTGCCTATAGACCCTCTATTGTTGTTGCTGCCTGTGATTCTCATTAAGTAATATCCTGCAAGCTAGGGCCGTGCGCGGCCCTTTGTTTCTTCTCGATATCTGGGCTGAAGTTAAACCTCGGGTGTATACCCGTTTTGATAACGCTGTCATTTGGAAAAGTCTCTTGAATGCGATTGAACAACTGTTAAAAAAACGGGTGAGTATGCAGATATCCGGAATCTGAAGTATGAATGTGTGGGGCACACACTTGTCAGTGACGTGGGTCGATTACGATCTCCGTCAGTTCTGGTTCCTCTTCAGTGATTTCAGTGATTTCAGTGATTCTCGCTCCAGCAGGCGCTTCTGACAATTGACCGTTATCAATCACTATTTCTTCGAGTTCCACTGTCGGGGGTGTTTTATTGCCTCCGCTCCACTTGTTTTGTAGAGAGCTTAAGATCTGACCGATAGCATTGCCAGCCGCTTCTCCGACAATACCGGGAACAGTCAAATTAGCAGCAGTCATTGCTGCGGTACCGGACCAATATCCCGCAGCACCTTTATCCAGAAAATTCACTCCCTTGTTGACTCCTAGATATAAAGTCATTGTCAGGTTCAAACCGACCAAATCCTTCAGTGTTTTTACCGCACCTTGTGTATCAACATTCGGATTGATCATTTGTTTCCACATTTCTGAGGTCATGGTTGCACCATCTACCACGTAATCAACCATTCCGATAGGATCCGGGTACATCAGGCCGACGGTCGCTGCACCAATAACCGCAGTCAATACAGTAAGGCCCAGTTTAGGGTAAAAGTCGGCATTTTGGTTATTGGCGGAGGACACCGGAGCAGACTCCCCCATGACATTTTTGAGATCAAGGGACAGCTTATCCATCAAACTGAGTACATGGGAAACCTGGTAATTTAATGTGTCACTCAGTTCTTTATTGCCATTTTGAGTAAAACCTTCCCTCATGGCTGATAGTGTTCCCTTTTCTTGTTGCAGCTGTTGAACAAAATCCCGTAATTCAGTTTTAGCGTTATCGTTAATGGTGAAATTCTTATCATCGGAACCAAAGATAATACTTTGTACTTTATCCATTATGTCTTTGGTCTTGTCTTTATTGAATTGAGCAAAGGTACCCATACCGACAGCCGTCGCTGCGCCGACATTAAAGCCAATGTTATGACGCAGAAATTCCGCCGGTTTTAAAAAGGTGGGAATAGCATAAATACCACTGATTAATGTGTTGATAAACAAACGGTTATTAAAGTGATTTTCATACACCTGTTTACCGGAAGTATCATTATTGGCCAGCCCCAGCAGCAACAGTGCGTTTTTGGCAAAGTGAGGAATCAACGTTGAGGAGTATTGTTTTTCTCCGGTGTGTAACGGAATTGCCAAGGCTAATGGATAGGTCAGCAATGTTGCTGCACCTCGCAACAATCGCTCTTTGACCGGGATACCGTTTTTCATAGCCTTGAGGTCATGGCTGATATTAGCGCATTGCTCAAGTAGACGTTTTTTGAGTTTAGGGGGGAAATTACCTTGATCAAGAATACGCGGTAAGCTGTCGTTGTGAGCATTCCACTGATCAATAGTGGTAGACAGATCCTGTCGTAATATTTGTTTAAACTCTTTGTCTTTTTGGGGAGAAATCGCTGTATAGATATCGGTTTTCATTGCCAATCGATGTAACAATGGATTCTGTTGTGCTGACTTGTCGGCAACAAGAGCGCCTGATTGGC
>JARROD010000247.1:0-5633 GCA_037384225.1 Exilibacterium sp. | reverse complement strand
AACCGCTCAATCACTTTCTTCCCGGCACCTCGGTGCTTTCGTTCGGTACCGCAGGTTGTAATCTGGCCTGTAAGTTTTGCCAAAACTGGGATATGAGCAAGTCGCGGGTGATGGATACTCTGGCCGATATTGCCATGCCTGAGCAGCTGGCCAAAGCGGCGGTGCGCTTGGGGTGCAGCAGTGTGGCCTATACATACAACGACCCGGTGATATTTCTTGAATACGCTATTGATACGGCGCAGGCCTGTCACACAATGGGGGTGCGATCGGTGGCAGTGAGTGCGGGCTATGTCTGCGATGCGGCGAGAGAAAAATTCTTCCGCTACATGGATGCGGTCAATATAGATTTGAAGGCTTTCTCAGAACACTTTTACAAGCATATATGTGGTGGGCACCTCCAGCCGGTTCTGGAAACCTTGGTGTATTTACATCGGGAGACAGATGTCTGGCTCGAAGTCACCACTTTACTGATTCCGGGCGAAAACGACAGTGAAAAGGAATTGCAGAGGATGACACAGTGGTTTAAAGAAAACATGGGAGCCGAAGTTCCTCTGCACTTTACCGCCTTTCACCCCGACTGGAAAATGCGCGATAAACCTGCGACCCAGGCGGCGACCCTCACCAGAGCCAGGGAAATTGCACGGGAAAATGGACTGTATTATGTCTACACAGGCAATGTCCACGATCCCTCTGGCAACAGCACCTATTGCCCACACTGCGGTGGACGGGTTATCGGGAGGGATTGGTATCAGCTCGGGGAGTGGGGGGTGGATGAACGCGGGCATTGTCGCCATTGTGGTGGACATATTGCCGGTGTTTTCACTGGATCTCCGGGAAACTGGGGTCCGAAAAGAGCACCCGTATACATGGCTGACTTTTTACAATAGGAACATATCAGGGCAGGATACGGTCCTTTCTATCGCGCATCTGCATAACCAGATGCTCATGTTATACTCGGGTAAATATGATGATACTTAACGGGCAGGCAGATTTTGTTAGGAAAATTATTTAAAAGAGTTATCAAATCCGAAGTAGATAAATCCGATAGCGCTACGGTGGCAGAAGAGTCCTATCACCGCAGGGGGAACAAAGGGAAAGGTACCAAGGGTAATAATGTCGGTAAAACAAAGAACGTGGCATCCGGAAGAAACCAGAACCCTAAGGGGGGCAAGCGTCCACATCAGCAGAGCCGACAAAAACCTCCTGCATCCGACTTTAAACCTTGGGACATAAGTCAGTTTCAAGTGCCTGAAATACAGGGAAAAACTCGGTTTCACGACTTGGGTTTAGCCGTGGAACTCATGCACGCTATTGCCGATCAGGGGTTTGAGTATTGTTCTCCTATTCAGGCTCAGTCGCTTCCTTATTCGCTCAATGGCCATGACATGGTTGGCAAAGCCCAGACAGGAACGGGTAAAACTGCTGCTTTTCTCACCCATATCATTGACGATTTGATCAAACACCCCTTGCAGGAGGATCGCTATGCCGGCGAGGCCAGGGTCCTGATTATCGCCCCAACCCGTGAACTGGTGATGCAGATTGCCGAAGACGCGGTAGCGCTGTGCAAATACACTGACCTCAAGGTTCACGCGCTGGTGGGGGGAATGGATTACGGTAAACAGCAACGACGTCTGCACGATACTCTGGTCGATATTCTGGTTGCAACACCGGGGCGATTATTGGACTTCTGTGGGAATAAGGACGTTTATCTCGACCAAGTGGAAATTCTGGTGATCGATGAGGCGGACCGTATGCTGGATATGGGCTTTATTCCCCAGGTGCGTCGCATTATTCGCCAGACACCGAAAAAGACCCATCGCCAGACGCTGTTGTTTTCGGCCACTTTCACACCGGATGTACTCCGGCTCTCCGAACAATGGACACTGGACCCGGTGAAGGTGGAAATAGAGCCGGAAAACGTGGCTATCGATACCGTTGAGCAGCATGTATATCTGTCCACGACCGAAGAAAAATACATGCTGCTATACAATATATTGCAGCAACAGGATGTAGAAAGCCTGATCGTCTTTGCCAATCGCCGCGACGAGTGCCGGGATTTACATGAAAAATTGGAAAGGCATGGTTTTAAAGTGGGGCTTTTGTCCGGTGAGATTTCACAGAACAAACGCGTGCGAACCCTGGAGGCTTTTAAATCGGGCCGGTTGAAAGTCCTGGTGGCAACCGACGTCGCCGGGCGTGGCATTCATATTGAGGGCATCAGTCACGTAGTGAATTTCACGCTGCCGGATGAACCGGAAGATTACGTCCACCGTATAGGCCGCACCGGGCGCGCCGGTAAGAGTGGAACCTCGATCAGCTTTGCCTGCGAGGACGATGCTTTCCGGTTGTTGCCGATTCAGGAGTTGCTGGGGGGAAAGGTCAAGTGCGTACAGCCGCCGGATATGCTATTGATCGAGCCGCCGCCGCTGGCTCCGCGTAAAAAAAGCCCGGCGCGAAACGGCAGAAAGAGCTCCCATCGCACGTCCCGCAGTCGGTAAATTATATTTATGCGGGCTCTCTCTCGTTACAGGCGGAAATCAGTCCCGTTGCAACTCGTTCAGCCAGAACAGTGTACCACCGGCTACCGCGGCAGGCATTACCAGAATATTGATGACAGGTATCATTGTGCCCAACATCACCAGACCACCAAAACCATAAGTGCTGAAAACGGGGCGCCCCAGGCGCTTGCGCAGCCGGGTAAAGGGCAACTGATGGTTATCGGCGGTATAATCGGCATACTGAATCGACATCGACCAGGCACCCCAAAGCAAGCCTATAATCGGTACTAGCACGTTCAGTAAAGGTATGAATGAGAATACCAGCATCAACAGTGCAACACCCAGACCCCGGACAATAAAGTACCAGAGTTTTTTCAACTCCCGCGCCAGCGTTCTCGGAATCATCTGCGTGAATGATTCCATGGGGGGCGCATGTCCGCTCACCATAGCTTCGACTTTTTCAGCCAGTAGGCCGTAGAAGGGTGCCGCGATCAAGTTGGTGATGGCGCTGAAGCTATAGCCGTAAACCAACAGGATGACCAGTGCAAATAAAAACCAAAGGATCCAGGCCAGAAAGTCCAGCCAGCCCGGTAGAGCCTCCAGCAGCCATTCCAGCGCCAGGTCGAACTGTTGTATGAGAATTGTGGTGGCGATAATAAACAGCGTCAGGTTTATCAACAGCGGGACCAGGATAAAGGGTCTCAAGCTGGGGGCTGTGAGGAGATTGGCGCCGCGAAGGAGATAGTGAAAACCGCTGAACAGACTGTTAGCCGGCATGACATTTGGCACCGGCATTCTTTAAGGCATCGACATACGCCTTGGCATGGCGGTGTGTGCTGATAACGGCGAGAAACGTATTGCCCTCGGGATTGGGGGCGTTGATATTACGCCCCGATTCGATAAAAAAACGCACAAAAGAGGCAAAATTTTCCGCGTTCATACCCCGGTAAGCCTTTTCCAGCACGTGAAAATCCGCGTTTGTTTCTCCCGCTGGAAGAATTTCCAGAAAAGATTTAATTCTCTCGTCGTCGAAGTTCTCACCGAGAACTTTTTGTTTGTCTTTGCGCAGGGACATGGATGTTAAACCTCTCACAATAATTGTTTGAGCTTTTTCAGCAGAATTTCGTTCAGTATTTTAGGGTTGGCCTGGCCTTTGGAGGCTTTCATGACCTGGCCGACGAAAAAGCCGAGCATTTTGGGACGCTTGGACTCGTCGGCATTGCAATAGTTTTGCACTTGTTTCTGGTTGTTGACGATTACTTCGTCCACCATTTTTTCCAGTGCGGCGCTGTCTGAGACCTGTGTCAGGCCTTTGGTTGTGATAATCTCATCGGCGCTGCCTTCGCCTTTCCACATGGCGTCGAAGACTGTTTTGGCAATTTTTCCCGAAATACTGCCGTCTTTAATACGGGTCAGCAGCGCGGCCAGTTGTTCGGCGCCGATTGGGCTGTCTTTGATGGATTTGTCATCACTGTTGAGTCTGGCGGACAGTTCACCCATTATCCAGTTGGCCGTTAGTTTGGCGTCGTTACTGATTTGTGCCGCCGTTTCGAAGAAGCCCGCCATGGCTGCGTCGGCGCTGAGAATGGCCGCATCGTAATCGGACAATTGAAATTGATCAATAAACCGACGCTGTCGGGTGTCTGGCAATTCCGGCAGTTGTTGTCGGGCTTGTTCGATATAGTCGTTATCTATCGCTACCGGCAACAGATCGGGGCAGGGGAAATAGCGGTAGTCGTTGGCTTCTTCCTTGCTGCGCATGGCGCGAGCGGTTTTATTGTCGCCGTTATAAAGTCGGGTTTCCTGCGTGACCTGTCCGCCGTCTTCGATCAGTCCGATCTGCCGCGCTGTTTCGAGTTTGATGGCTTCATCCATAAAACGGAAGGAGTTCAGGTTTTTTGTTTCGGTCCGTGTGCCCAGGATTTCCTGGCCTTTGGGGCGTACGGAAATATTCACATCGAAGCGCATGGATCCCTGGGACATTTCGCCGTCACAGATACCCAGAGACGTTACGATCGAATGCAGCTTTCTGGCGAAAGCGACGGCTTCCTCGGCGTTGCGTATATCGGGTTCGGAAACAATTTCAATCAGCGGTGTGCCGGCGCGATTCAGGTCGATGCCTGACAAGCCGTGGAAGTCTTCGTGCAGGGATTTGCCCGCATCTTCCTCCAGGTGTGCGTGATGGATACGAATACGCTTGTGGCTGCCGTCCTCTAACTGGATATCCACATGACCGGGTCCAACAATGGGTTTGGCCAGTTGAGTCGTTTGGTATCCTTTCGGCAGGTCTGGATAAAAGTAATTTTTGCGCTCAAATACAGATGTCCGGTTAATCTCGGCATCGATGGCAAGGCCGAACATAACAGCGAAGCGAAACGCCTGCTCGTTGGCAACGGGTAGTGTGCCGGGCATGGCCAGGTCGATAGCGCAGGCCTGTGTGTTGGGCTCGGCGCCGAAGGCAGTGCTGGCGCCAGAGAATAGTTTTGATTGGGTCGCTAGCTGGACGTGTACTTCCAGGCCGATAACGGTTTCCCAGTCCATTGTTTTACCCCTGTCTATTAAAGTTGCCTTTATACTCGGCAATTTTACGTCAGAATATTGCTAAGGGACATGTGCGGAATAATGTTCGTGCTTGCCCCTAACCTTGGATTACTCAGTGTCCGGCGCTTTCAGTGTGTGGCAGTCGGTTGCCAGTTGGAATTGATGGGCGGTATTGAGCAGGCGCGCTTCGTCGAAGTAATTGCCGATCAATTGCAGGCCGATGGGTTTGCCTTCGCTCTGCCCGCAGGGAATTGAAATACCCGGCAGTCCGGCGAGGTTTACGGCGATGGTGTAGATATCCTCAAGGTACATCGCCACCGGATCCTTGCTTTTGGCTCCAAGCTGGAACGCTGGAGCGGGGGTGGTTGGCCCGAGTATAATGTCGACCCTGCTAAAGGCATCGATAAAGTCCTGCCTGATCAGGCGACGCACCTGTTGGGCTTTATTGTAGTAGGCATCGAAGTAACCCGCCGAGAGTGCATAGGTGCCGACCAGGATTCGACGTTTGACTTCTTCGCCAAAGGCTTCACCCCGGGAGCGGCAATAGAGATCTTTGAGATCCTTCGGGTTTGCACAGCGATAGCCATAGCGCAC
>JARROD010000246.1:0-5651 GCA_037384225.1 Exilibacterium sp. | reverse complement strand
GGAATGGGGGGTGCGGGTGCGGTGAGAGCTGTAGGTTTTTACCTTTTGCGCCTCTCGGTTTTTGGGCGGATGGGCCGCATAGTGAATCGTGCCGTTGTCATCCACCCATTTATAGGCTTCTCCTGCCGAGACCGTTGCAACGACTCCACCGGTCAGAGTGATGCTGTTAAGTACCAGGGTTGCTGTTACAGTGATTGCCTGCAGGCTTGGTTTAACCAGACGCATTGTTCCTGTTCCTGTTTACCGCAATGAATATTTGGTTTTATAACTATAAACCCTATTTGGCGTTTAAAGTAATTAATTGTCTTTAGGTACCTGTATTTTAACTATTTTCCTTAAATGTTGGCCTTATTCCAGCTAACTGCTTGACATTGCTAAACAAATTGAGAGAATTTGCAGTTCGCTAGATGGCGTGTAGATTTTGCCGGTAACCTCGGCCCCATTCTACTCCAGGCACAAGCTAACCGCTTGCCGAACCATCCTCGAGTGCGGAGGTACGTCCACCGACGTCGCCTGCCCGGGCCCATTACCCAATACAGATCTTTTTCATGTGCGTTAAAAGCGCCAGGTGTCTGGGGAAGCTTAGCCTTAACTTTTGATAAAAGTACTGGCAAACAAACGTCGATATTGAACCCAAGGGGACAAAAGGTGGAAATGCTATCAGGCGGAGATATGCTTATCCGTGCTCTACAGGACGAAGGTGTTGAATATGTCTTCGGCTATCCGGGTGGTGCCGCATTGCATATCTATGATGCCATTTTTAAAAACAAAGCAGTCAAACACATCCTGGTCCGCCACGAGCAGGCGGCGACTCATGCGGCGGACGGCTATGCCCGCGCTACCGGAAAAGTTGGCACTGTATTGGTGACTTCCGGCCCCGGTGCGACCAATGCGATTACCGGTATTGCCACCGCCTATATGGATTCGATTCCAATGGTGGTGATTTCAGGCCAGGTTGCTTCCGACAAGATCGGTGAAGATGCCTTCCAGGAAACCGATATGGTGGGGGTGTCACGCCCGATCGTCAAACACAGTTTCCTGGTCAAAGATGCCAGGGCGATACCGGAAACGATTAAAAAGGCGTTTTACATCGCTGCGACAGGCCGGCCCGGCCCGGTGGTGGTTGATATACCCAAGGATGTCACCAGCCCCAATGAAAAGTTTGAGTATGAATACCCCCGGAAAATAAAAATGCGCTCCTACACGCCTGCTACCCGGGGGCATAGTGGGCAGATAAAAAAAGCAGTGCAATTAATGTTGAGCGCCAAGCGTCCGGTGATTTATGCCGGCGGTGGCGTGGTGCAGGGTGATGCTGCAGAGATATTGACTGAATTGGCGCAGTTGTTGAATTTTCCGGTAACCACAACCTTGATGGGGTTGGGCGGGTACCCGGGCAATGATCGGCAGTCGCTTGGGATGCTGGGGATGCACGGCACTTTTGAAGCCAATACGGCGATGCACCACAGCGATGTAATTCTGGCAGTGGGAGCCCGTTTTGACGACCGGGTTACCAACACGCCCAGTAAGTTTTGCCCCAGTGCCAAAATTATCCATATCGATATCGATCCGGCCTCTATATCGAAAACCGTACGGGCTGATGTCCCCATCGTCGGCGCTGTGGACAGTGTTTTAAAAGAAATGCTGAGCCTGATTAAAGGCGGGGCGGATGGAAATATCAGTGCAGGAACGCTGAGCGAATGGTGGCAGCAAATTGAGGAGTGGCGCGAGCGCCACGGGTTGCTGATTCAGCCGCGCTATCAAACCGATGGCAATATGATAATGCCCCAGGAAGTTATTCGCACGCTCTATGAAGTCACGGGGGGAGACGCTATCGTGACGTCCGACGTGGGCCAACACCAAATGTTTGCAGCGCAGTACTACCCCTTTGCCAAGCCCCGGCGCTGGATCAACTCCGGTGGCCTGGGCACCATGGGGTTTGGATTTCCCGCCGCCATGGGGGCGCAATTTGCGCAACGTAACCTGGAAACGGTTTGTGTTACGGGTGAGGGTAGTATTCAAATGTGCATTCAGGAGTTGTCTACCTGCACCCAATACCATCTTCCTGTAAAAATTATCTGTCTTAACAACCAGGCCCTGGGAATGGTTAAACAGTGGCAGGATCTGCACTATGACGGGCGTTACTCGGAAAGTCTGTACGAAGAGTCGCTACCGGATTTTGTCAAGCTAGTGGAGGCATATGGTCACATTGGTATTTGTGTTACCAAGCGTGAAGAGTTGCGGACGAAAATGCAGGAGTGTTTTAGCGAGGAAAATAAGAACCGTCTGGTGTTTATGGACATATATGTAGATCCATCTGAGCACGTTTATCCCATGCATGTGGCTCCCGGTTCCATGCGCGATATGTGGTTAAGCAAGACGGAGCGCACCTAGATGAGAAGAATAATTTCGGTATTGATGGAAAATGAACCCGGTGCTCTTTCCCGGGTGGTGGGCCTGTTTTCTCAGCGTGGCTATAACATTGAGACTTTGACAGTGGCGCCGACGGAAGATGAGACCTTGTCGCGATTGACTTTGACGACGGTCGGCGACGATCACATTATCGAACAGATTACCAAGCATCTGAATAAAATTATCGATGTCGTAAAACTGGTGGACTTGACGGAAGGCGCCCATATCGAGCGCGAACTAATGCTGATCAAGGTTAAGGCGACCGGTTCCCTGCGAGATGAAATCAAGCGCTGCGTGGATATTTTTCGTGGCCAAATCGTGGATGTCACCAATTCGGTGTATACCGTACAGGTGACTGGCACCAGCGATAAACTCGATGCGTTTGTACAGGCGGTGGGCGACAATGTCATTATGGAAGTGGCGCGCACCGGTGTGTCTGGAATTGCCCGTGGGGATAAAGTGTTGAGCCTGTAGTTAAAGGCTGTAGTTAAAGACTGTAGTTAAAGGCTGTAGTTGATAAAGTTGGCAGCGTTAGTGGACGAAACGATGAACGAGGCCATAAAGTTTATTCCAGTAAAGTCAGGAGTCAGATTATGAAAGTTTATTACGATAAAGACTGTGATATCTCCATTATTCAGGGCAAAAAAGTGGCGGTTATCGGCTATGGCTCACAGGGGCATGCACATGCCTGCAACCTCAAGGATTCCGGCGTCGATGTCACGGTCGGTCTGCGTCCGGGGTCGGCCTCGGTCGCCAAGGCTGAAGCTCATGGTCTAAAAGTGAGCAGCACCTCGGAAGCGGTGGCGGGTGCGGACGTGGTTATGGTTTTGACACCTGATGAGTTTCAGTCTCAACTGTATCGGGAAGAAATCGAACCCAATATCAAACAGGGGGCGACCCTGGCGTTTGCACACGGTTTTGCCATCCATTACAACCAAGTGGTTCCACGCGCCGATCTCGATGTCATTATGGTAGCGCCTAAAGCGCCGGGGCATACAGTACGCAATGAATTCGTCAACGGCGGCGGTATTCCCGACCTGGTAGCGATCTACCAGGATGCTACCGGAGCGGCCAAGGAGGTGGCGCTGTCTTATGCCAGTGGCATTGGTGGTGGCCGCACGGGAGTTATAGAAACAACTTTTAAAGATGAGACGGAAACTGACCTGTTCGGCGAACAGTCTGTGCTCTGTGGTGGCTGTGTGGAATTGGTGAAAGCCGGGTTTGAAACCTTGACCGAAGCTGGTTACGCGCCGGAAATGGCCTATTTTGAGTGCCTGCACGAGTTAAAATTGATCGTGGATCTGATGTATGAAGGCGGCATTGCCAACATGAATTACTCCATTTCCAACAATGCGGAATACGGTGAATACGTGACCGGTCCGAAGGTGATTAATGATGAATCCCGTGCCGCCATGCGCGAAGCACTGAAGCGGATTCAAAATGGGGAATACGCAAAGCAGTTTATTGTGGAAGGGGCGACTAACTATCCGTCGATGACGGCCTGCCGACGCAACAATGCCGCTCATCCGATTGAGCAGGTAGGGGCCAAACTGCGGGCGATGATGCCTTGGATCGAATCCAATAAAATTATAGACAAAACAAAAAACTAAGTAACTTTGACGTAACTTCTCAATAGTCTGGCGTATTTATGCCTTCGATCCGGCGGTCATCCAGGTAGTTGGCCCAGACTCGCCGGTAAGTTCCCCTCCGAGGCCCGGCCCGCAACCACAGATTGCGAGCATTCGGCGGCGCCGCAAAGCAGTGCTTTGGAAGCGGCTGCTTCACTCCTGTAGGCTTGGCGTTGGCAACCATGCTTCCGACAGTCTGGGTCAACTACCTCCGGACGTCCGCCTGACACAGTGCTCACTCCAAAGCTATAAAATTGGTTTTTATTCATCATAAAGGGCTGGATAGCTCACAGAGAGCGGGCGGTGTTGGGAATCGCTGATTTAGCACCCGTTAAACTAGGTGATCCATTGATCTAAAAGTGAGAGGAGTTATCATGGGGTAATTATTGAATGAGGCCCTGGATGATGACCGAAAAAGAACCGATTACTGACGCTGACAATGTTCGTTCTCTCGATGGACACCGGGATGCTGAGCCAGATAGCGAGAGCTTGTTGCCGGTCGATGAACATATCGAAGAAGTCTCGGAAAACGGGAAAAAGGTCCGGCGTAGAGGTATCTATCTTTTGCCCAACCTGTTTACCACCGGAGCGCTTTTTAGCGGTTTTTACGCCGTCATTGCCGGCATGCACGGCAATTTTGAAGCGGCCGCTATCGCCATCTTTGTGGCCATGGTTCTAGATGGGCTGGACGGGAGGGTAGCGCGGCTCACCAATACAACCAGTGCTTTTGGTGTCCAGTATGACAGCCTTTCCGATATGGTATCGTTTGGCCTGGCTCCAGCGCTGGTTATGTTTAGCTGGGCGCTGGCGCCGCTTGGAAAGTTAGGCTGGGCGGCGGCATTTGCCTACGCCGCCTGTGCGGCGCTGAGGCTGGCCAGGTTCAATACCCAGGTTGGAGTCGTGGACAAGCGCTATTTTATTGGGTTGGCGAGTCCGGCGGCGGCGGCGGTGCTCGCCGCTATTGTCTGGTCTGGCCACGATGCCCAGATATCTTATGAATTGGCGGTTCTGGTAGCGTTTATCACGGTGCTTGCGGGAGCGTTGATGGTATCCAACGTAAGATACTACAGTTTCAAAGGGGTGGATTTTAAGGGTAGAGTGCCCTTTGTCGCCATGTTGGCGGTGATAGTGGTATTTGTCGTTGTTACCATCGACCCACCCAGAATACTCTTGGGGCTGTTGACGTTGTATGGACTTTCCGGACCTGTAATATGGATATGGAATCGGCTGGTGAAACGTTCCCAAAAGGGTTCCGAACAGTAATTTTGACCAACGGCGTTCCACCCTGGAGGTTGAAGCTTATGCTAACTGGAAACCGCTTCAGGTGCAGGAGTTTGACTGCTTGGTCTGCTATAATTTATTAAATAGTCATCCCCCTGGCAGGAAGAGTGATGCGAAAACTTTACAAAAATGTTTTAGTTTATCGTTGACCCGAGTAACGCCTGTCGGCATAATGCGCGTCCCTTGTTTGGACAGCTCAGAAAACATCTAAATTCAATTAATTAGATGTGAAATTTAAAGCTGATTCGAAACGAAAAAACTTTTTAAAAAAGTGTTGTCAAACAGGGAATGATCTGTATAATGCGCGGCTCTTCAGCAGTCAGCCCGAAGGGG
>JARROD010000245.1:0-20639 GCA_037384225.1 Exilibacterium sp. | reverse complement strand
CAGGTGAGCAGCGGCACGCCAGTGCGGATTTTGCCCCCGGCCCACCTCTCTGTCCAACAGACGCCTGTCCAGCAGACGCCCACCGAAGCGCAATCCCCTCAGCAGGATGCCACAGCGTTACAACCCACCAGGGAGAAAGCCATCCCATGATCGCCTGGTTTGCCCGCAATTCCGTCGCCGCCAATCTGTTAATGGTTACTCTCTTGGTCTGCGGCCTGCTGTCGTTGACCCTGCGCATCCCGCTGGAAGTTTTTCCCAGCCTCGACCCCGATGTCATTTCCGTCAATGTCACCCTGCGCGGCGCTACCCCCCAGGAGACCGAAGAGGGTATCGCCATCTGGGTCGAAGAGGCGGTGCAGGACCTGGAAGGCATCGAAAAAATCACCAGCCGCTCCACCGAAGGCAGCGCGACTATCTCCATCGAAGTGGATTCGAGATACGATCCGCGCGAACTGCTGGCTGATATCAAAAGCCGTGTCGACGCTATCAATACCTTCCCCGTGAATGCGGAAAAACCAGTGATCAGTCTGGCCACCCGACGCCACGAAGTGATCAGCCTGGCGGTGGCGGGACGCTATAGTGAACAAGAAGTCAGGGCGCAAGCCGAACGGGTGCGCGATGATCTGCTGCGCATTCCCGGCATCACCCAGGTTGAATTGGATTCCGTGCGCCCCTACGAAATCGCAATCGAGGTCTCGAAAAACACCCTGCGCACCTACGGTTTGAGCCTCGCCGACATCAGTCAGGCGGTAACCAACAGCTCGCTGGACCTGTCCGCGGGCGATATCAAGACAGAGGCCGGCGATATCGTCATTCGCGCCAAAGGCCAGGCTTATCGGCGCAGTGATTTTGGCAATATCGTTGTCCTCACCCAGTCGGACGGCAGCCTGGTGCGCATCGGCGACATCGCCGCAGTGCTGGACGGATTTGAGGAGTCGCCTTTTCGCAGCCGCTTCAATGGCAAGCTGGCGGCATTTGTGGAAGTCTACCGGGTCGGCGACCAAAGCGCGCTGGAGGTGGCTAAAAAAGTCAAAGACTATGTCGCCGAGCGCCGCCCCAACCTGCCCCGGGGGTTTGAACTCTCGCTGTGGCGAGACCGCTCCCTGATTGTCGAAAAGCGCCTACAAACGCTGACCTCCAATGCTATTCAGGGCGGTATCCTGGTACTGCTGTTATTGACCCTGTTTTTGCGCCCCTCGATAGCCTTCTGGGTTTTCATCGGCATTCCGGTGAGCTTTATGGGCGCCTTTATCGCCATGCCGTTTTTCGGCGTAACCCTGAATATATTCAGTCTGTTCGCCTTTTTGCTGGTACTGGGTATCGTCGTCGACGACGCCATTGTCACGGGGGAAAACATTTATACCCACCTGCGCCGGGCCGAGAACGGACTGCAGGCGGCCATCCGCGGTACCGAGGAAGTAGCGGTCCCCGTTACCTTCGGCATTCTGACCACCATCGCGGCATTTTTACCGCTCGCCTTTATCGAAGGTGTGCGCGGAAAGTTGTTTGCCCAGATCCCGATCGTGGTGATTCCAATCTTCTTATTTTCCCTGATCGAATCCAAATTCGTATTGCCGTCACACTTGAAAAATATCCGCTTGAGACACCAGAAAAACGGCCTTAACCGCTTTGAAAGGTGGCAGCAATCGTTCGCCGACGGTTTCGAAAACAGGGTGTTGCGCTTTTATAAACCGACGCTGCACTGGGCACTGCGCAACCGCTATCTGACGCTGGTCCTGTTTGGCGGCGTGCTGATGGTAATGATTGCGCTGGTCAGCAACGGCTGGCTGCGATTTACCTTTTTCCCCCGCGTCGCCAGCGAAGTGGCGCGAGCCACCCTGACCATGCCCGCGGGTACGGCGTTCGAAGTCACCGACAGCTATGTTCAGAAAATCACCGAGGCGGCCTATACCCTGAAAGACCGCTTTCACGACCCGGATAGCGGTGCCGATATCATCCTGGATATTCAGTCGGTTACCGGTTCCGCCGGCGGTGGCTCCAGCGGCTCCAACGTGGGGCGTGTGATGTTCGAACTCACGCCCCCCGAAACCCGCGCCTCTACCGTCACCAGCTCACAACTGGTGCGCGAATGGCGAAAAATTATAGGCACGCTTCCCGGTGTGGAGTCGCTGACTTTTCGCGCCGAAATCGGCCGCACCTCCGACCCCATCGACATTCAGTTTTCAGGCAATGATTTTACTGTGCTGTCAACCATCGCGGAGAAAGTCAAAGCCCGACTCAGGCTCTACCCGGAAGTGTTCGATATCAGCGACAGTCTCAGTGACGGTAAGGAAGAATTGCAGATTCTGTTAAGAGATGAAGCCTACGCGCTGGGCTTAAACCGTTTCGACATTATCAATCAGGTACGCCAGGCGTTTTACGGTTACCAGGTACAGCGTATACAACGCGGCCGGGACGATATCCGGGTAATGGTGCGTTACCCGAAAGCGGAGCGCTCGGCGATCACCCACTTAAAGGATGTACGTGTGCGAACCGATGCCGGGCGCAGCATACCTCTTGGTCAGGTGGTCGAGCTGATACCGGGAAAAAGTCCCGCCGCGATCTACAGGATCGACCGCTACCGCACCGTCAATGTCACCGCTGATATCAACAAGCAACAGGCCAATATGGTGGTGCTGCAACGCGATCTGCGCGAGTATCTCGATCAGTTGCTGGTGCAATACCCCGATGTCCGTTACAGTTTTGAGGGCGAGGCCAAGGAGCAGCGTGAATCCTTCGGCTCGCTGGCGCTGGGACTGTTGGTAGTGTTGTTTATTATTTACTGCCTGCTGGCGATTCCGTTTAAATCCTACCTGCAGCCGCTGGTAGTCATGTCGGTGATACCTTTCGGCATTATCGGTGCTATCTGCGGACATCTGATTATGGGTATGGATCTCACCTTGTTGAGTACCCTGGGTATGATGGCGCTGGTTGGAGTTGTGGTCAACGACAGTCTGGTGCTGGTGGATTTTATCAATTCGCAAAAACAATCCACCTCGCTGATGGACGCCATACTGACAGCGGGCGTGGCGCGTTTCAGGCCGGTAATGCTGACCTCTCTGACAACGTTTATGGGCCTCATGCCGCTGTTGTTTGAAAAGTCCACCCAGGCCCAGTTTCTGGTACCCATGGCGGTATCGCTCGGTTTTGGAATATTGTTCGCCACCTTTATTACACTCTTATTGGTGCCTGTAAACTACTTGCTAATGGAATCTCTGCTGGGGCGTAACGTACCGCAATGCAAGCCCGAATTATCGCCTTGATCGTCACCCTGCTGCCGATCGCAGCGGTTCACCTGGCGTATATGGTGAGCGCCAGCGCCGGACTGGTGCCCACCTGTTTACCTTATACGGAAGGTTGCGCCTCAATCAGCCGCGCCGCCCGAGAGGGAGAGGCGATTTATATTTTCCGCGCCGCGATGATGTGCGGCGCCGTCTTTATGCTGTTTTACTGGTGGTTCACCCAACTATGGCTGAAAAACCTGGAGTTCGGCTGCAACTACCACGCAGTAAAATACCGATTCCTGGTTATTTTTTGGCTGGGAAGTATCGGCGCTGTTTTTTTACTTTTTTATGTCGATTATCTCGGTTCGAAAGGCGATATCTATCGCTTTATGCGTCGGTACGGCATTATTTTTTATTTTGGTTTAACCCCCCTGGCGCAAATGTTTGCGCTCAATGAGGCATTTCGATTAAAGAAAACCGGCAAGCTGCCCCCGACGGCCGGCACGCCGCTGTATTTTCAATTGCTACTGTTGATCGCCATGCTGGGACTGGGCCTGACCAGCGTTACGCTCGATTATCTGGGGGAGGATACCGACCCGCGGGAAAACATTATCGAGTGGAACTACGCGCTGTTGATGCATCTGTATTTTTTAGGCAGTTATTTCCTTTGGAAACAAACGCATTTTCAGTTTTTTTGTAAAACCAGTTAGAAAGGTAGACTGTTCGCCCTTAACCCACACCCTTACCGGCTGGGCTGGGCCGGACTTTATTCGGACTGATAAATCCCGCAGGCAATATAGCAATCATTCCCCAACGCCCTCAGATACGTCTGCTTCGGTTCAACCTTGTCGGTTTGGGGGTTCATAAAGTGATAACGATGCCAACCGCTGCCTTTGGTTTTAGCAATCCGAATCAATGCCGGCGCCAGCCGTTCACCGTTAGCATCCCTGGCATCCTTAAGATTTTTTCCCACCAGCGCCGCTTCACCCCCGTAGGCCAGCATGATACCGTCATAATTCTGCACCAAAATAAACAGCTCCCCGTCGGTAAAACCGCCTTCGGGATCGTTAAAGTCCGCAAAGGCTTTCTCCCGCCCAAACTTTTGCACATGATCGTAGGCGCGGTTGACCATACTTTCGGCGTCGTCAAGGGTCACCAGGCGGAATTGGCCGATCAGGTGTTTCATTTCTTTGGCCGAACTTGTCAAATGCGCCACGACCCGGGTGTTGTCATTGACGTTGCGGGCGGTTTCATCCATGACTTTGGCGACTTCGTGAAGGCTGTTCGACAGGGACTCTGTCGTGGTGGTCTGCTCTCTCGACGCGTTGGCGATGTGCTCAATTTCAGAGGCGACGGTTTCGATCCGGGCGAGAATATCGCTGAGCGCGGCGCCGGACTTTTCCGTTTCCCGCGTCCCCGCTTGCACCACATTGACGCCCTCCTCCATGGAACCCACCGCCAACGCCAGATCTTTTTGCATGGTTTCCACGGTGGCGCCGATCTGCTCCGTGGCGTCGGCGGTTTTGGCCGCGAGCTGACGCACTTCATCGGATACCACCGCGAAGCCACGCCCATGCTCACCGGCCCTGGCCGCCTCAATAGCCGCGTTCAGGGCCAGCAAATTGGTCTGCGAGGCGACGCTACGGATCAGTTCGATAATCTTGCCGATCTCATCGGAGCGCGCCCCCAGCCGTTTCACCACCACGGCGGAATCCTTGACAATCTCAGCCGTGCGCTCCATCGCGGCGATCGCCTGATTGACCACTTTCTGGCCCGTCACTGCGACCTCATTGGCCTGGCGCGAATTCTCCGAGGCGATACTGCAGTTTTTCGCCACCTCCGCGGCGGTTGCCGATAACTCTTCACTGGCCGCCGCCGAGGAATTCAGCTGATTGACGATTTGTCCGGCGCCTTCGTTTAAACTTTTCGAGTTGCTATCGAGTACCTGCGCTGAACGCGCGAGTGTAACGCTGTTGTGGGAAAAACCGGACAGTGTCCGTTTAAGGTTAGAGACCGCCAGATTGAGATTGCGGCCCAGACCGCCCAATCCATCGGCGGCCTTGGGGCTCATTTGCCGGGTCATATTGCCGCGCGCCAACGCTTCCATAACGGTCTTAAGCTCTTCAATTACACGGCCGGCCCGATAGCCGAAAAGGAACAGTGCCCCGAAACAGATAAACCCACCCAATGAGACAACCATTTTTTATCCATCTTATCTATCCAAATCGACAACACCAGAGCTGGGCCACTACAAAGATTAAGATAGCTATTTTGACTCCAGACCGCAAGTTCATGGACGTGCACGTCTCTAAAGGCAGGCGGCGCCACTTCCTCTACCGGACACGGCGAATACTACCCGGGCCCTAAAGGTAAGCTGGCTATTGGACTGGAAAATGGAATGAAGCAACACCGCGTGACTATTTAATAAAAAAAGTTTTCAGGTTAAGATGTGGATGGGACTCTAATAAGCACCTTTTGTACGTTCTAAAAATTCGGCTTTGTTCATCGTTTCGCCCACCTAAGGTGCTAACCGAGCCGGTCCGAGGAGGCGAAGACCTGACAATGGACGAAACGATGAACAACACCAAAAATTCATTCTACTGCAATACAAAATTGGTTTTTACGAAAATGAAAAATTAGATCTTTCAAAATTATTACATTGATTTCGATTAACGGGGGAATAAATGAAGTCAAAATGGCACATTCTAATATTACTCACAGCGTCTATCTTTAATCTCTTGAAACCCACCTCCGCTTTAGCCATCGATCTGGACACCGAGCTTTCCACATGGATGCGCTATGTCAACGATGGGGCAATTCTTTCCGACCTTACCATCCCCGGCACACACGATTCGGGCGCGATGCACGAATCCGTGGCTGGAACAGCTAAAACCCAAAACCTGACCATTGGTGAACAGCTCAATATTGGCGTTCGCTACCTTGATATCCGGCTGCGCCACTATGGAGATGCATTTGTCGTCCACCACGGCTCGGTGTATCAGCACTTGAATTTCGATGACGTGCTGACCCAGGTTACCGCGTTTCTGGCAGAGAATCCGAGCGAAGTTGTCATCATGGAAGTCTCCGAAGAATACACGGCTGAAAATACCACCCGGACATTTGAAGAGACGTTTGTGACCTACACCGACAATTCCGCTTACAGCAGCTACTGGTGGCGCCACAGTTACGTCCCTGCGGTGGGTGATGTAAGAGGGAAAATCGTCCTGCTGCGGCGCTTTTCCGGATCATTCAGGAGAGCTGGCGGAATCGATGTCAGACCCTGGCAGGACAATGATCAATTCACCCTATATGACACCCGCGGTGTTGCGATCAGCGTTCAGGACTTCTATCAGATCAATCTGCACACAAACGACAATAAATGGGAGGCGATTCTCGATCGTTTGTCGGCAGCTCAAGCGGATGGAAGTGGAACCCTTTTCCTTAACTTTACCAGCGGTTATCGATCCATACTGGGCATTCCGAACATTCCAAGTGTATCGGGCGACATCAATGAACGACTCGTCAAATACTTCCAGGGAGTAACGGCGAGCAATGTCCATCACGGTATTGTGATCTCCGACTTCATCAGCGAGGAAATGGTTAAGGAACAATTGCGCCCGTTCTTTTACTGATCCAGACGGGCTTGATCACCAGGCGACCGCGATTAATCTCTCACGTCCCTAATCAGCGGTCCGCCCCCATTGTTGCATAAATTTTCTGCCCGGAACCGTTTCGCTGCTATAGAAAGAGCGAAGCGGTCCTGGACCGAAAATTTATGCAACGATAGGGTTTATGCAACAATGGGGTTAATTGTCATCACCCGTAAAAATAAACTCAAACACACCGCCGGGGTCATTATCCCGATCACCGTCCAACAACAGACCGTTTTCATCCATAACCGCCGCTACACTGGGGTCGTTCAGCACCACCCTGATAGATTCGAAATCCTCCAGCGAATCCGGCAGCGACAGATCAATTTCCACTACCTGCCTGTTAACAAAAGAAAGCTCATAGAACTCGAAATCCACCGATTGTTCTACGCCCCCCACCTCGGCAAAGACCAATACCGTATCCCGATCCAATGTGGTTCTATCCAGGGCAAAGCTGAAACGAAAACTGAAAGTAATCGTATTCGTTGCCGTAACCATTGCCTCGGCCGCACTTACTTTCGCCGCCGTATTGCCCTCCCCCACCAAGGGCGCATTGTTGGCAATCCAATCTCTCAACCAGCCTATCTGAGTCGAGGTCAAGTTCGTGTTCGGAGGCATTTTATCCTTAATGATTTCAGCAACCACACCCTCTACCTTAAAAACAATATAACTTTTATCGGTAAAGCCCGGTTCGACCAAATCTATACTCACCCTTTGCGTCGACCGCCTACCGACAAGGTCATCGAAACTATTGCGCTCAGTATCCAGGCGAAGATTTTCCTCAGGTTCATCACCGCCGTGACAATCCGCGCAAAGGGGGGTAAACACTTCATTTTGCAAAGTTTCCAGGGTTGCGGGTAAATTCTGATTACCGCGACCATTGTCATCATCGTCGGAATCCCCGCCAAAACTCAAATCACAGCCCGACAGACATAAAAGCGTCGACAATGCACTAACGCCTAATATTGAGTACTTCATTGAAATGTTTATACCTTAATATGTTGGATAGTTTTTAAAAAAATATTTTATATAGCAGTGTCTTCAAAAGTTTACTCACCCAGAGCAACTCATACCAATAGTGTATACCCGAATGGCAATTAAATAGGGTATAGCGACACCACACCCGAGAGCTAAGCACATGAAAATAAAGGAGAAGGTTGGCAAGAATTGGTAAGATATTAGGTGCGAACCAAAAATAAATACCACTTACGAGACCAACCTTCTATGGAGAATTTTAACCGTTCAACCGCTCAACAACAACGTTGCATTGAAAATCAGGCTGGAAATGTTGATTCCAATCATTTCTTTAACCTGCTCACTGGACCGCAGTTGCTGGATTTGCTTGAAACGCAGTTGCCAGAACATCGGAAAAGTATCCGCAACATGGGCAGCAGGCTGTAAGGTGTGGGCTTTCCATTGGCACGATTAGTGACAGTGCGTTCCCTGCGCCCTATAGCCTGGCGATAAAAATAATTGATGCAGGTTTTCCCGTTTTAGGGTGAGGAGGTTCGCGGATTTCCAGCAACCTCATGCCAGCATCGGAAAACAGTTTTACCCAGCTCTGCAGGGTGCGGAAATACCAGGGCGCGGGATCGGTGAACGCGTCACTGAAGCCGTCCCAGGAGCCGTGCCGCCAACCGTCGCGATAGGGCAGCTCGCCACAGGCGCTGAGTGGGTGAAGTGTCTGCACGAAGAACAGCCCGGCGGGATTTAGCCGTGCGGGTACCGCGGCGAACACACCCTGTACGGATTCACAACCCAGTAGGGCAAAGTTACTCACCGCTATATCCACGTTGAGGCTCAGTCCGCCGTTGGCGATGTCCTCATAGGACAGGGTGTGAAAATGTCCACCACCGGCGTTTCGCGCCGTCTCTATCAGCGCCGGCACGGCATCCACGCCCGTAACCACCATGTCTTTTTTACTCAGTGCGCGCGCCAGCCAGCCTTAGCCGCAGCCAATATCCAGCACCGAGGGTCGAGTGTAGGCACGCCCATATTCCTCCACGGCACCGACAATGGCACTGTCAGTCACCAACCGGCGGCTGTCTATTTGCCCCTCTCTGACTGCAAGCGACCAGGGGGCGGCGTTTTTATGCCAGGAATCCAGAATTTTTTCGTCGCTCAGAGCCTTCATTTTAAATCCTTCGCTGAAAGAGTCCCAAACAGTAGCGCATTCGCCGGACTCAATCCATGCATTATACCCATCGGCGCTGAGGTTGCCTGGAAGCAAACCGTCTTCTACCATGAACTTCGGAGGATATAAGCCATGAACAATCGGATACTGATGCTGCGCCCACTGGCGCTGTTTACACTCGTTGGGGCCCTGCTTGCGGGGTGTGAAGAAAAAATGCCGGCCCCCGCCCCCGGCGCTGAAAAAGCCAAAACCCCGGTGGAGAAGGTGGCGCCGGCCCCGGCAAAAAAACGGCGCTTCGACATCTACGCGCCGGTCACACTAAAGGCGGATTTAAGCCATTTGTCCGCGGCTCAGAAGCAAATGATCGGCAAACTCATCGATGCCGCGCGTATAATGGATGATCTATTCTGGCAGCAATCCTACGGCAAGACTAAGAAAAGCCTGCTCGATGCCATTGACGACCCTGCACAACGCCGCTTTGCGGAAATCAATTACGGCCCCTGGGATCGCCTCGATGACAACAAACCCTTTGTCGACGGCTATGGTGAAAAACCTGCCGGTGCGGCCTACTATCCCACCGATATGAGCAAGCAAGAATTCGAGGCGTGGGAGCAAGCGGGCAAACGCGGCCTTTACTCCGTGGTGCGGCGCGGGCAAAGCGGCAAGCTGAAGCTGATTCCGTTTAGCGAGTTCTACCGGGCGGAATTGGAAGAGGCCGCAAAACTGCTGGTGGAAGCGGCGGCGCTGGCCGAAGACAAAGAGTTTGCGCAGTATCTGCGCCTGCGCGCCGAAGCCTTTACCAGCGATAACTATCAGCCCAGCGATATGGCGTGGATGGATATGAAAAACAATCCCGTCGATGTGGTTATCGGGCCGATCGAAAATTATGAGGACAAGCTGTTTAATTACCGCGCCGCGTTCGAGGGTTATGTGCTGATAAAAGACCGGGCCTGGAGTGATAAGCTGGCGCGCTTCGCGCAGTTTTTGCCGCAACTGCAGCGTGAACTTCCAGTGCCGGAGGCCTATAAAAGTGAAACACCGGGCGCAGACTCCGACCTCAATGCCTACGATGTGGTGTATTACGCGGGCGACTGTAACGCCGGCTCCAAAACCATTGCCATTAACCTGCCCAACGACGAGGAGGTGCAACTTGCCAAGGGCACTCGGCGCCTACAGCTTAAAAACGCCATGCGCGCTAAATTCGATAAAATTCTGCTGCCTATAGCGTCAGAACTGATCGCAGAAAATCAGCGCAAGCATATTACCTTCAACGCTTTTTTCGCCAATACCATGTTTCATGAAGTCGCCCACGGTCTAGGTATCAAAAAAACTCTGAACGCAGGTCAGTCGGTGCGCCAGGCGTTAAAGGAGACCTCCTCGGCGCTGGAGGAAGGTAAAGCGGATATCCTCGGTTTGTATATGATCACCAAACTGTTCGAGAAGGGGGAGATTGCGGAAGGCGAGTTAATGGATAACTATGTAACCTTCCTCGCCAGCATTTTCCGCTCCATTCGTTTCGGCGCTGCCAGTGCTCACGGACAGGCCAATATGGTGCGATTTAATTTTTTCCAGACCGCGGGCGCTTTTGAGCGCGATGCCAATACAGGTTTGTACCAGGTGAATTTCGACCGCATGCAGACGGCGATGAACGATTTGTCCCGCCTTATTTTAACCATTCAGGGCGATGGCGATTATACAAAAGCCAGGCAATTGCTCGACAGAGAAAGTGTAATCGATACCGGTCTGAAAGCCGATCTCGCGCGCCTTAGCGCGGCCGGCATTCCGGTAGATGTGACGTTTGTGCAAGGCAAGCAGCGGCGGCCATCCGGAGGTAGTTGGCCCAGACACGCCGGCAAGTCCCCCTCCGGGGCCCGGCCCGCCATCACAGATGGCGGGCGTTCGGCGGCGCCGCAAAGCAGTGCTTTGCAAACGGCTTGCCTCACCCATCTAGGCTTGGCGTCGGCATCCATGCACGTTCCTTACCCCGCTCAGAAATGCTTGTTCAAGGTTAACCCAAAAGTCGTAGGCTCACCCGGATAGGCATTGACTCTGCCATCCTGCAAAGGCACATCGAAGGCGGTGCGGTAGTACTCTTCGTCGAACACATTGCGCCCCCACAAGGTGAGTTCGGTTTGGTATTCTTCAAAACGAATTCCCGCACGCAGATTCACCAGTTCGTAATCATCCTGAAATTTTAGCGGATCATTGTCACCGTCCAATACCGTATCGGAAATATAATTGTACTCGGCGGCGACATAGCCCGTGATCGAAGCGGTCAGATTGAACCCGTGTTTCACAGACAGCGTCGCCACATGCTCCGGATTGCCGTTGACACGGTCGCCCGAGCGGTCGCAACCGTTATCGGGATTGGAATCAGTATCGCCTGGATCGCTCTGCCCGGTGCGAAAAGGCGTCGCAATCCTGCAGTTACCGCTTTCGAATTTTTTAAAATCGGCCACCGTGTAGGCATAGACCAAGTTGACATCGAGCTGCTCTGTGGGCGCCCAGGAGAGCTCCATTTCCGCCCCGTAGGTATCCAACTCACCGGCGTTTTGCAGGTTAAACCCCAGGCCGGTGAACGAGTTAGCCTGAAAATCCTCCACATCCGTGGAGTGCAGGGCCAGATTCAAACGCATGGCCTGGTCCGGGAAGTCCGCTTTGACGCCCACCTCGATAGCGTTCGAAGTCTCCGGATCGAACACCGGGTCGAGGGCGGCGCTGATTCTGTCGGTATTGGTGCCACCGGATTTAAAACCTGTGCCATAGGAGGCGTATACCATCAAGTCATCGCTTGCCAACCAGCTCAACTTAACGGTTCCGGATACCTGTTCAAACGTTTCACTGACATCGAGATCCGGACGTGGCGCATCGGCCGTAAAAAAATAATAGCCCCAACCGGGAAAATAGAGTGGTTGCAACACCGAGAAATCGGTTGATCGTTGTTGCAGTACATCAAGTATAGCGCTCACATCGGGAGCCGCTGGTCCCAGCACACCCAACTGATCGTAAGTTGCCTTTAAATCCTTTTCCTCGTCCGTATAGCGCAACCCAAGAGTCAGTATCAGCGAATCTGTCAAGTTATAATCAACCTGACCAAACAGCGCCCAGCTCTGGTGCTCCTGCTCGGTAGCGTCTACGGCGGTAAAGGGAGCCGGAAAGGGATCCGCCGCGGGAGGCAACGCACCGCCGGATATTTCAGAAATCTGATTGGTGCCGCCTATAAGACCGGCAAGGGCAGGATTGGAGCTGGAAGCAAAGACACTCAAAGCCTCCAAATTATCCAGTTCGGCGACCAAGTCAATATCCTGGTTGAAGTAATAGGCGCCTACCACATACTTGGCGCGCTCACCTTCATAGGTAAGCCTGATCTCCTGGGAAAAGGAACTTTGCTCGGCGTCATTGGTTTTTTCAATAAGTGCCAGATTGGTAAAATCGGCGTCTATCTCGTCAAAAGAATCGAAGGCGCGATAAGCGGTAACCGAAGTCAACGTATAGGCAGGCGCCAGATCCCAGTTGACCTCCACCGAAAGCCCCTTGTCTTCATTGGAGGATTCGGGCTTGCGGTTGAGGGCCGTGCGATAATCGAAATAATCACTGCCGCGGAAAGCAGTTCCCCCCAGAAGATTCACCACCGAATCGGAACTCGGTAAACCGACGCTCCTGGCAAACAGGCTTCTCTGATCGGTCAGCCCCAGATTGTCCTCCATCGTCATCGCCGCGCAGCAGATTTCGTCGATTTCGGAATAGTCTGCTATGACTCTGACCGAGAGGGTATCGGTGGGTGTATAGAGTGCCTGAAGACGCGTGCCCCAGCGCTTACGGTCATTCAGATCGTCATCCAGGCCGACGACATCCACGAAACCATCCCGGTCGCTGGAAAAACCCGTGACACGAAACGCCAGCACATCGTCGATGGCGGATACGGAGGCGGCGCCGGAAACATTTAACAAACCATAGTTGCCGCCAGTGACCCTAAAAAAGCCGTCGCTACCATCGTGACTGGGAGCAACCGTTTTGAACTGGACCGCGCCGGACTGGGAGTTTTTACCGAACAGGGTGCCCTGGGGTCCGCGCAGCACTTCAACGGCCTGCATATCGACCATATTATTGATCATGGAGCTCTGTCTGGATCGGTACACACCGTCGACGTAGAGTCCAACCGATGACTCCAGACCAAAGTTTTGTGCAGAAGTCCCCACGCCGCGAATGCTGAAGTTCGAGGAGGTGGCCGTCTGATTCTGTCCTATCCGCAGCCCGGGCACATTGGTCTGCAGGTCGAATACATCCTTAATCACCGTCTCTTCCAGGGCCGCTCCGGACACCGCCGAAACCGCCACCGGCACCTCCTGTAGATTCTGCTCGCGCTTTTGCGCGGTCACAATCACTTCTTCCAACTCCCGTGCCTGAATAGCAGCGCTTATACAACATGCGCTTATCGCTGTAATCAACCATGTTGGATGGTACATTAGTCTTCCTGGTCGTATTTTTTTCATTCCTATGTCTCCAAAAAATGGTAGGGAAAGGTTTTCCTTTTCTTGCCTGGTAATCGTCACTCCGACGGGATGATAAAATCATCGAGAGCAGAAAAGTCAACTCAAACAGTTTTTTATAATAGACGACCAATCAGTATCCGCTAACACTGTGGGCGTGACCGAAATCCTACAGTAAAGTCTGAATTAGGAACAACCAATTTTGTAATAATTTGTAACTAGTACTTTGTACTATTGCGCAACACTCAAAAAATCCGGCTCGAAGCGCCGGTATAGCCCCCTTTAACCAATAAGGATGGGGATGAATTCAAGTAACTTCTCAATAACCCGGGGTAAGCACAGTGTCAGGCGGACGTCCGGGGGTAGTTGGCCCAGACTGTCGGAGGCATGGATGCCGACGCCAAGCCTACACGGACGTACTTGCGGCGTGTCTGGGCCAACTACCCCCGGATGACCGCCGGATCGAAGGCACAAATACCCCGGGTTATTGAGAAGTTACGAATTCAATGATCAACTCTCCAATACCGAGACTTTAAGACCACTTGTCGCTTGGGATAATGGCGTCGTCACAATAACCCCCCCGACATTGAGGGTATCCGCCCGCACCAATAAACGCCGCAAACCACCGGTTTCGGTCTCCCCGACCACCTGGACATCCACCGCCTTGAGTCGCTCGTCCTCCACCATATAAATCCGGCGGTTGTCGTAGACAGCGTCAACCGGCACCGCAACCACACTGTGCTCGGCGGGCATAGCCACCTCCAGGTTGAGCACCCGCCCCAGCGCCAGCGGCGCACCGCGGGTAACCACTTGAAACAGACCATCGATGCCGCTGCGCCCGGCGGCGACACGGGCAGTCAGTTGATTGAGCTTGAGCACCACTTCCCACCCTTCCACCTGCGCTCTGGCGGTGACGGCTTGGCCGCGATCGAGCACTTCGCGCAACCGCTTCAGATACTGCGCCGGAATCGCCGCGCGCACTTCAAGCGCCGAGGTATCGAATAGCGACATTAAAGCACTGCCGACACCAACCCTGTCGCCCAGGGAAACATGAAGCTCGCTAATCGCTCCGTCAAAAGGCGCCAGCACCCGCGTGCGGGATAAATCCAGCTGTGCTTGCTCCAGCAGAGCCCGCGCCCGCTGTACTTTCGCCTGCGCCGATTCCAACTGGTGCGGCTGGCTGGCAACGGCGTTTTTTTGCTGTTCCAGGGCAATCGCCTGGCGCTGTCCCTCCGCGCGTGATTCATCCAATTCAGAGGAGGAAATTAATTTGTCGTTATGCAACGCTTCGCGGCGGGCGATTTTCGCCCGCGTCAGCGCATAGAGTTGCTCTTGATGCTGCAACATTTTGCGCTCCGCACTTTGCTGAACACGCAAACGCTGCAACACCGCCAGGGTATCTCTGACATCGGCCTCACGCTGCTTGATTTCCAATTTAAGGTCGCTGTCATCGAGCCGCAGCAGCTGATCGCCCGCGCTGACGAACTGGCCTTCGCGTATCAACACCTGCTGGACACTGGCCGCCACCGCCGCTGTCAACTGCGCCCGCCGCGGCGTATCCACCCGCCCATACAATTGCACCTGCGGAACGCCGTCGGCCGGCTGTGCGCGCATAACCGCCACCGGCACGACCTTTTCTTCGACAATCTCGGCGGCATACTCCGGCGCTGTTGCCAGCATTGCCGCACTGGTTAACACACCCGCCGCCAGGATCGCAAAACTGATCATCCACTTGCGCACTGGCCGTGCGGGCACCCTGGAAAGCCGCCCTAACTTCGCCAATATTGCTTTCATTCTCTACCCCTCAACAATGACCACTGATCGATTATTTGCTGGCGGCTGCACCGCCACAGTTGCGCTACACGTGTTCACCCGCGACTTGCTCAACGTCCTGCGCCTGTTTAAAGCAAGCGTTTCGAGCATCGAAAGCAGAGCGGGAATCACAATCAGAATTAACAGCGAGCCGTAGAGTATGCCGCAGCAAATGACCACCGCCAACGGCGCCATTACCTCGCCCATAGGCGAGGTTTCAAACAGCATCGGCGCCAGCCCCAGGCTGGTTGTGAGCGATGTCAGGATCACTGCCCGCAAACGCGAGTGGACAGCTTTTTCCAGTGCTGTGTTAATTCCCATACCGTTGTGACTATACTCTTTGAAAGCGGTCACCAGAATGATCGAATCGTTTACAATGACACCGGACAGGGTAAACAGGCCCAATATCGACATAACACCGAGGTTCATCCCCATCAACTGCAATCCCAGCAAAGCGCCGGTCAATCCCAACGGTTATGCGCCACACTGGCCAGCGGCACCATTTCTCCGCCCGGGGTGGCGATGGGAAACTGGTTCAGCCTCAGAGGATTAAAGCGCTCGCGGTCGGGAAGTTTGACCCTCACTTCGATTTCACGCCCGCCGCGATTGAACGATTGAATCCGGTAGCCTTCAAAAGCCGCGTAAAGCTGGCGCCCGACGAGCGAAGCCGTTAAACCGAGTTCACGCCCCTGCGCGGTCAGCGAAAAAATCCACTGCTCGCGCCCATAGGGGAGATCGTCATAGACGTTGCTCACACCCGGATAACCTGCCAGAGTCGCCTTTAACTCCTCGGCGGCGGCTTTCAGGGTGGAGGTGTCACGGCCCTGCAAATACAGCGAAAAATCCGACTGAAATTCGTCCCCCGATTGCAGTTGCAGATATTCCACCCAGGGTGGCTGTGCCACGCGCTCGCGCCAGGCGCGGGTAAATTCATCGAGGCTAACATGACGCTGCTCTGGCGAAACCAGCTCGACCAGCATATTGTTGTATTGATCACCGCGTTTGTACTCACGATCCAGATAAGCCATGCCGCGATAGTTGACGTGGGTGACCACAATACCACCACCCAACGCCTGTTCGGTTTCGATCATGGTTCGTTCCAACTCGGCAAGATAAGCGGATTTTTCCGCTTCACTGGCCTCCGCGGCGAACTGCATGCCGGCCTCGATATATTCGAAATCCACATTCAAATTCAACTCCGGTTTAATCCGTCCACTGGCCAGTAATGAACAGGCAAACATCATCATCGCCAGTGCCGCGCACAGAGTCGCGCGACGATTTTTCAACGCCAGCTTCAACACCGGCATAAACCAGCGATCGCGAAAACGCTCGAACTGCCGCTCAAATTTTTGCCGATAAACCGGAACGCGTGCCTGTGACAACCGTGAGAAGCTGCCGCGAAGATGTCCCGGCATAATTAAAAAACACTCGATAATCGAGGCGACTATGACACACACCATAATCATCGGGATTTCGCGTACGGAATCACTGTCGACTACCAATAGCGGTATAAACGCCGCCAGTGTGGTCAGAGAAGAAGCCATGACCGGGGCCAGCATCCGCTGCGCGCCTCCGGCGGCCGCGTCGAGCGGCCCGCTGCCGCTTTCAAACTGGGTCAGCGAATGTTCGCCAACGACGATCGCATCATCGACGACAATTCCCAGTGCCATGACCAGACCGATCATACTGAGAAAATTGATCGTACCACCCCAGCAATAAAACATCGCCAATGCCGCCAGAAATGAAATGGGGATCCCCAGCATGACCCACCAGGCAACGCGACCGTTTAAAAACAAAAATAGCGCACAGACAACCAACACCAGTCCGCCCAGACCGTTTTTCATCACCAGATTGATCTGATCTTTAGCGAACAACCAAGCTTCCAGAAACAGTTTTACTTCAATTCCAGTAGCCTGTTGCGCCTGTAGATTATTGCTGATGTCACGATGCCATTGTTTTAAAATTTTCGCCGCCTGCAAGGTGTCCGTTCCCGGTGTCCGCAAGACCCGCATAACAATCGCGGCGCGTCCGTTTTGCGAAGCCTGTACCTGATTATCCCGTGGGCGTTGTTCGATATGGGCGATATCCCCCAATTGCACCAACTGTCCACCAGCCCCTGCGCCGATTCCCAGCACCGGCAATTGTTGAAATCCGTTAACATCGCGCTGCTGATCGAGGCTTCGCAGCTGGCGCGCACTCTGCCCGTGACCGGCGGTTCCGGCAGGGGCGTCTTTACTGGCTGCCGCTATGTTTTCTGCGATCCGATCCAGAGACATGCCCAGTTCAACCAATGTCAGACTATCGATTTGAATCGCAATTTCCTCCTCCGGCAGCGCGCGATAAACAACCTTGTCGATTCCGCGGCGTATCAACTCACGCTCGTATTGTTTTACCAGCGGTATCAGTTCCGAAACATTTTCCGAGCCGGTTATAAGAACCGCCGCAACCAGCTCGTTAAACGTGTATTGCCGCACCACCGGTGGTTCCATTTGCGACGGTAAATCCCGCACCTGCCCCAGAGCCTGTTTTACCTCGTCCAATGCCCGACCGATTTCCGCATCGCGGGTAAACTCCAGGTTGATTCCCGTACTGCCGTTGCGGGTGGTGGAAGTCAACTCGCGCACATTGTCCAGCGTGCGCAACTGATACTCCACAGGTTTGGTTATCAAACGCTCCACATCCTCGGCGCTGGCACCCGGCCAGGTAATATTGACTTCGATGTAATTAAACGTCTGATTTGGATTGAGTTGGGTGTTGATATGCTGCAGTCCCCAGATACCCAACAGCATCATCACGACCATCAACATATTGCACGCGACCTTGTGTTCGGCAAATAACCGAATCACGCCCCCCGGATTGACCACAGTGATATCCCCGTTTCACATTAGTTTGTCAATAGACGCCGGTGGCGGTCAGATTGGATTCACAGGCAAAAGTTTTTTCTTAGTTAAAATTTATCAGAAGTGTATATTAATTGGTCGGGCCAATAGAATATATGGCAAAACAAAATTGGCCTCTCACTGTTTATGTGAATGGGTATAGATTTCACAAAATTGCCCAGTCACTTGTTGTCCTGGTTTAGTTTAAATTCCCCAATAGAGTCACATCAAAAAAGCTGATTAATACATAAACACTGAACGACCGGTTTTAAAAACTAAAAATTGTTCGACTCTTGCGTTTTCCGGTTGCCGACAGTGAAGTAGACATTTGGGGAATATAGATGAAATCAACACTACTAAAAACACTTTTACTTTGCTGCACAGTCGCCCTGCTATCTGCCTGTGGCGGTGGCGGTGGCGGTGGCGGTGGCGGCAGCGACTCCCCTGACGGCGGCAACGATGGGGGCGGCACCGATGGCGGCGGCAACGACGGCGGCGATTCTAATGACCCACCGCCGTCTGCGCCTGCCGACACCCCGGAACTGACGGTAACAGTCACGGAAGGATCGAAATCCGTGCAATTTTCCTGGAATACAATAGACGATGCCACCCACTATCAGTTGGTATTGAACCCGGATGGCGTCTCGGGCTTCAGTCAACTGGGTAGCAATCTGGATTCCGCCACAACGTCAACAACCATTGACATTGGTCCACACCAGTTCGACAGAATCAACGGCCGCTATATACTCGAGGCCTGCAACAGTGTCAGTTGTACTCCATCCAATGAAGTTACACTCACCGATTTTATCGTCAGCGACATTATTTACACCAAATCCACAAATACCGAGGACTCTGACTGGTACGGACATTCCGTCGCCATTAGCGGAGATGGGTACACCCTGGCAGTCGGCGCCACTGGAGAGGACAGCGAAACAGAAATCGACGTCGACAACAACAATGCTGAAAACAGCGGTGCAGTCTATGTCTACCTTCTCAGAGAGGGCTCGTGGGAATTCGATTCCTATCTCAAAAGCCCCACGCCGCATGCAGAAGACGAGTTCGGCCACGCCATGGCTTTAAATGAAAATGGAAAAACGCTGGCTATCTCTGCCAACGCCGAAGACAACGGCGGCTCAGTGTATGTCTTTGCCCGCGGTTCCAGCACCTGGATACAGCAGGGTTTGTTAAACCCGGCCACTTTGGAGGCAGGCGACAATTTTGGTGTCTCACTGGCTATTAGCAGCGAGGGCGACACACTGGTTATCGGCGCCGACGGTGAAGACAGTGAGGCCGGCGCCGACGCTACCGACAACAATGCCTCCGGCAGCGGTGCAGCCTACGTGTTCAGCCGCGATGGCGAAGACGTCTGGTCGCAACAGGCGATGTTAAAAGCCAGCAATGCGGAAGCCGATGACGGCTTTGGGGCGGCGGTCACCATCAGTACCCAGGGCACCAGGCTGGCGGTGGGCGCACCGGGGGAAGACAGTGATGCAACCGGTATCAACGGTGAAAAAACAAGTAACTTAGCCGCCGAAAGCGGTGCGGTCTATATCTTTTCCCTAAACGAAGACGCCTGGAGCGAAGAGGACTACCTGAAAGCGTCCAACACCGATGCCGGCGACAGCTTCGGCAGCGCTCTGAGCATGAATGGCATAGGCAGTCTACTGGCAGTCGGCGCACCACTGGAGGACAGCAGCGCAACGGGCGTCGACGGCAACGGAGACGACAGCGCCATTGGTAGCGGCGCCGCTTACGTCTTCTTTCTCGGCGATGACGGCTGGAGCCAGCAGGCTTACATCAAAGCCAACAACACTCAGGCCGACGCCATGTTCGGAGCCGCGCTAAGCCTGAATCAGATCGGCGATCTTCTGGCTATTGGCGCACCGACGGAATCCGCTCTGGCAACAGGTGTAAGCGCAGTTGGTGAGGACAATACCGATGCCCCGGCCAGCGGCGCGGTGTATCTTTTTTCAAGGTCGGTACTGACCTGGAGTCAGGCCAGCTATATCAAGGCCACCAACGCCGGCGCCGGCGACCTGTTCGGCACTTACGTCAACATGAGCCACGGCGGTGAAAACATGGTGGTTGGGGCGCCAGGGGAAGCCAGCAGCGCTACCGGCGTCGAGCCCTTGGAACAGGATGACAACAACGCCGAGGAAAGTGGCGCGTCCTACGTGTTCTAAACCCTTGTCTACAAAAACCCCGGGGCAGACATCGCTCCGGGGTTTTTGCCCCTCCCCTTTTGACAACCCTCCAACCGCCGGTTCCCACCTGCTTAACTGACGACACCCTACTGTGCCATAGTAACTTCTCGATAACCCGCTAAACTATACCCTATCGTTGCATAAATTTTCGAGTTCAGGACCTTTTAGAGCGGTATTTTCAGGGACGCGCGCAGATTTTTCTAACCGGAGCATAGCTCACCCTATGTGAGGATTAGAAAAATTGAG
>JARROD010000244.1:0-5691 GCA_037384225.1 Exilibacterium sp. | reverse complement strand
GCCACGGGTAAACCCACGCCGCCGGCGATACCGCCGAGGTCGTACAGGTACTCTTCATCGGTCAGGTTCAGACCATAGAGGGAAACCTGCCACTGGTCAGCGGAGCTGTGGTAGGTAATACGTGCGTCGATATTTTTATAGGCGCCGTCCAGGTCCCCTTTCAAACTGTCGATCATCGCCTGGGCCTGGGGTGTGGCACCGCCCAATCCGAAGCTTTCACGGTCGCCGATATAGCTGTAGCCGAGGCGGAAGTTCAGATCGCCGGCGTTATCCAGTTCCAGGGTGTAGGCGGCGCTCAGATTGAATTTCTGCTCCGCCGCTGCTGACTGCGGTTCGCCGGTGCGATCGTCGGCTTCGGTTTCATTCTCAAAGAGGCTGAACTCGGTGATTTCACTGTCCAGGTAGGTGTAGTTGGCGCTGAGAATAAACTGCTCGGTTGCCAGCCACTGTACTTCCAGCTCAAAGCCCTGGCCTTCCACATCTTCATTGCGCACTTTCAGTTCATTAATGTGGGTTACACTGTTTTCAACCGACACCAGGTCCTGGAGATCAGTGTATTCATAGTAAAACAGTGCGCCGTTGAATCTCAGTTGCCGATCCAGCCAGGTCGATTTCACACCCAGTTCGTAGTTGGTAACATTTTCCTCGTCAAAAGAGTTAGCCAATTGCGTCGAGTTGAAACCACCGGCCTTGTATCCAGTGGCATAGCTGGCATAGAGCATGGCGTCATCGGTAACCGCGTAGTCCAGTACCAACCGAGTGCTTAGGTTGCTCCAGCTATCGTCCTGGTCGACACCGCCGTCGGCGTTGCTATTGGCATTGCTCACGGTATCCTGCAGGGCAACGTTGATATTGAATATGGGGTTGGGGAGGATGGTCAGTTCGAAGTCTTTTTCGTCGCGGGTGTAACGCAGGCCGAAGGTCAGTTCCAGTTTATCGGTGAACGCATAGGTCATATCACCGTAGATGGCGGCGCTGGTACTGATCATATCGACGCCGGCGGATTCGGCGAAAAATCCGCCGAGCACCGACTGTCCACCGCCGAGAGGGGTACCCCAGTTTAATACGTTATCGACATTACCATCGGCTAAATCCAGCAGTATATCCCAGCCAAAACCCGCTGGTGCCGTTGCCGCCGTATAGTCCGTGCCAGCTTGCAAGTTATAGGCTGCAAGAGCTTGTGATAGTTGGGCATCGGTCAGTAGGACGCGATCCACCAGATCGGTGGCAAAAGCCAGATTGGAATCCTGCTTGCCATGCTCGCGGGAATACATGGCGCCCAGGGTCCAGCGTAACGGTCCCTCATTGTCGGAAACCAACCGCAGCTCCTGGCTGACAAACTGGTTTTCTTCCACATTTTCGGTAGCGAAGTACACCGTTGGGATTGCAGTGCCGTCATCGTCACGCAGGTTGGTACTTTCAAACGTTTTGGCGGCAGTAATAGAGGTTAGCTGCATGCCGCCGAGGTCGGATTCGACACTCAGAGAACCGCCCCAGAGAGTCAGGGTTTCGTCTATAGGCGCGTCTATCGCCACATCGTCATAGGGACCGCTCCCATTGACCAACCCATAGGACACCGCCGCATCCTGATCCACATCGGTGTATTCTAATCGCAGGGTCGCTTTGGTGGCATCGCTCACCTGCCACAACAGTGCGGCGCGAGCGCCGCCGTTGTTTTCATCGGACAATTTATCGCCTGTGGCGAGATTCTCCCGATAGCCGTCGCGCTGGTTTTCGAGCACATTGACCCGCAAAAACAGATTGTCCGACAGCGGCGCATTAACTGTGGCTTCCACCTTGCGCTTGTTGTAGTTACCAAGACTCACCCCGACCCTGGCCCCAAACTCTCCGCTGGGTTCGTTACTGATAATATGGATGGCACCGGCGGCCGCATTTTTTCCAAACAGTGTGCCCTGGGGACCTTTCAATACCTCGACCCTGGCCACGTCCTGAAAGGCTGTCATAGAGGCGCCGGAGCGACCTGAATAAACACCGTCGACATAGACGGCAACAGCAGGGTCGGCACCAATACCGAAATCGTCGGTGGTAATGCCACGTATGTTATAGGCCGGCTGCGTCACTTGAACCACGCGGGTTTCAAGACCGGGGACGTGAATTCCCAGGTCATTGACACTTTGCGCCCCTACGTCTTTGATAAAATTTTCCGATAGTGCGGAAATGGAGATAGGGACATCCTGGACACTTTCAGCGCGTTTCTGCGCCGTCACCGTCACTTCTTCTATACCGCGCTCGTTGGCGCCGGCCGCACCGGTAAAAATCACTGCACCTGACAGGGCTGCTGTTATTGCAGTTCGGATATTGCGCATAGCTCTTGGCCTCCCAATGCTGCAGATCGATATCAGCAGAATTCTTATTATTTCGTATCAATGGATAAGTTTATCAGGCGCCAATATAAAACCAATGACAGCGACCAAAAACCTCAAATAGCGCCACAACGTTGTCAAATACCGCCAAAGCCAGTAAAGTCAGCAAGGTTGATATCGGTAGCGCCAGTGGGAATTCAACTTGGTAATTTCGACCAAACCAGCAGACAAGTCAGCAACGTCATCAAAGAAACTCATTAGTCACAATAATACAGGTATTGACGATAGGGTCATACCAACCTACCTCTTTAACGTTGTTGCCGCTGTGCTGATGGATCAGTCTATAGACCCTGAGGTCATGATCGCCAATACCGGTCTCTCTCTGGAAGCGCTCTATGATCAACAGACCCGGGTTTCTTTCCGCCAGGCGGCACAGATATTTAGAAACGCTCTGCGGGCGAGCACAGACCCGGCCCTGGGGCTGACCGTGGCGAGGCGCGAGTGTTTCAGTGACTGGGGGGTTTTAGGCTACGCGATTGCCAGTTGCAAGTGTGCAGAAGAAAGCATCGAGTTTTCCAACCGCTTGTATCGCACCACCACCAATTTGACCGAGCTCTACTCAGAAAAGGATGGCGACACCATTCTTACCTATGCCACGCCGACCTTTTCGGCCTGGGATATTCAACCCTTTTTAATAGAAGAAAATTTCGGCGGTATTCTCAATATTCTACGCACCCTCACTGAAAACCCCAATTCCCCGCCGCTATCGCCAAAAGAAGTGCAACTCAGCTACGCGCCCCCCATATACAGCCGCCAATACCAGGCGTTTTTCAATTGCCCGGTGCTGTTCAACTGTGAGGTCAACAAGATTGTCTGGCGAGATAAAGACGCCCGCAGACCCTTCAATACCTATAATCCCACCAGCGCAAAATTGGCGTTGAAACTCTGTGAGCAATTAATTAATGAAAGCGGCAGTGAGCCAAGCCTGGTACAGGATATCCGCTGCCGGCTGCTGCGTTCGCCCGGAAACTTCCCTTCAATTCGGGAGATCGCTGCGGAGATGAGCGTAAGTGAACGTTCACTGAGTCGATCATTGAAAAATATGGGCACTTCATTCCAGAGTATTCTTAACGAGGTGCGAGAGAAAATTGCCATCGAATATCTCACTATCTCAGAGCTGCGGCTGGAAGATATTGCGTACCTCGTTGGATTCAGTGATGCCGGAAATTTTCACCGGGCCTTTAAGAAATGGACTGGCAAACCGCCTACCGCTTTTCGCCGCCAATCTAAACTGCCGCTCTGATTTGGCTGCCAGCCAATGCGGGAGGCTGCCGGAATCCAACATTTTTTTACAATGTTTTTTCCACCGTTCAGTCTGGGTTCAGCACATTATGGTACACTGGCCCGACTACCATTTATTCTATAAAGGGTGATTTATGAAGCCCGGATATTTCCTCCCATTACTATTGGCAACACTTTTCTTTGCCGAATCGGCCTCGGCGTTGCGCTGTGGCACTCATCTGGTGGGCAAAGGCGACTCTCGTTTCAAAGTACAAAAAATATGCGGCGATCCCGACGATGTACAGGTAAGCACTATTTATCGCTCCGGCATTCCGTCGTTGAAATACCGACAGTTCAACAGATTCAACCATTCTACCCGCTACAAAAGCGTTACTGACGATGAATTGCTGATTCATCAGCGCTCACTGGTCGAGGTTCAGGTCGAGGAGTGGGTATACAATTTCGGCCCCAACCGTATAGTCCGACAGATTCGATTTGAAAACGGCAGGGTGGTCAAAATTGACGGGCTCGGCTACGGATATACTGAAGAGAATTAAGTGACACACTTCTCATTGTGAAACATTAATCGCTGCAATGACCGCCAAACCCGATTTAAATTGCGCGGGATCAATGCCATAGTCCGGTGGCGAATCCGGGCACGGGTAACCGAGCGCCTGGGACATCAGTTGCCGCTGCCGGGTAATAAGCGCCTCAAGTAAGCCCAGTGCGCTGGTATTTCCCGCACACTTCGACAGTCGAGCCCGCAGCGTAGGCCACGGCGACGCAAGCAGGTGACCAGGGCGCTTTTCAAGTTGCTTTGCATGTCGATGATATGCTCATAATCGACCGCATTCAACTGCCTTAGTTGTATGTAAGTTCAAGACAAGAAGTGACTCAACGAAAACAGTACCACCAACGTAAAATATAAGCTTTCAATCGTTGCAGACGGCTCGAATCAAAAGCCAATGCTTTTTCAAAGGTCTTTTTTGCGGCTTCCCTATCATTGTTTTCCGCATATAACTTCGCCAATGAACAATACTTGCGTTGCATCATCCCAATAAATTCATCCCCGATCTCATTCAATACCCGGGGATTATTCAGCACTTCGTTTTCCAGCAACAACACTTTGTTGCTTCTGTTGCGCAGCTTATTGCCCGTCGTATTGGTGTCGTGCTGCCGATAATTAACCAGGGGTTCCGCTATACAGCGAATCTCACATTCGCGGGAAATGCGAAACCACATTTCATAATCCTCACCGATGCGATACAAGTCGCGAAAGCCACCCTGTTTGCGCAAATACTCAGTGCGGACAATAATCGAGCTGGTACACAGTGGCAGCCCTTTAATAATATAATCCTTCGCAGAAACCCAACCCCAGGAATAACTATTGACATCAAAAATTTTTCTCTCCACGACAGTGCCTAAGTTGTCAATACGATTGATTTCACTGGCAACCAACCCAACCTCCGAATGCCGTTTCAGAAACGCCAACTGTTTTTCCAGCTTGGACTTACCCCACACATCATCGGAATCCAAAAAGGCGATAAACTTACCTTCTGCCACTTCAAGCGCCGAGTTGCGTGCCGCCGCCGGCCCACCATTTTGGGTACGATAAATCGGTGTAATACGTGAATCCCGCTTGGCCCAGGTATTTATAATATCAACTGACCGATCGCAGGAACCGTCGTCTATCAAAAAATATTCGAAATTCGAATGAGTTTGCGCACAGGCAGAGGCAATGGCCTCGTCGAGATAAGCCTCTGAATTATAGACCGGGGTAATTATTGAAACGAAGCTTTCCGATTCACCGGCCACTACCTCAGACTCCACAATGTTTCCGACATTATTCAACACCTCCATTACAATAATCCGGCATCGTACGGCAGCCCTTTCCGTACTTTTCATTGTGCCTTGAAATTATTTTGTTGGTATACGCTCTTACCCGAGGATATACCATTTTTTTCTTTAACTTCATACCTTTGGCATAACGCGATAGCACCAGCTTCAATTGATCATCCCCAGTGCCGACTTCTATCAATCCGGCAATAAAGCGGGAAAAGTCCACCAGTTTTTTTCAGTTCTCCAT
>JARROD010000243.1:0-6493 GCA_037384225.1 Exilibacterium sp. | reverse complement strand
TCGGAAAGTGCAAGGCGGTTGTCGGCACCGAGCGCACCTTCAGCCAGCTCCCGGTTGTTTTTGTTCAATACCAACCGGTAGTTGGCGGCGGCGCAGTAAATTTTCTCGCCGGTGAGGCGGCACTGGGAAAGGGGGGTGGGTTGGGCCCGGGTGGCCACCGCCGGCGCGGGCTTTGTTTGGGGGGCTGGCGCGATGCCAACGTTTGCCTGTGCATCCGGCACGGGCTGGGTGTTTGGCCGGGGGGCGGGTTTGGTTTTGGAGGCTGGTCGGGAAGCGTGTGTGGTGGCAGGTTTTTTGCGCCTGGGTTTGACTTTGGCGGCGGGGGGAAGGGATAAGCCCAGGCGCTTGGCGGGGCGCTTTAACAGCAGGGTTTGGATATTGGGGGCGTTGCGGCGAAAATCCTTTAGCCCCGGCAGCCCGCTGCCTTCCCCCTCGGCCACTATTCGGCAGTAGAGGCGTTCCATGGCATTGCGGGCCTGGCCGTTACAGGTTTGAGCGGATAAATCCGCTGCTTTCGCATTTAAGGGGGCCTGAGCAAGCGCAAGACCGGCAATAGCCGACAGGGTGTAACGGAATTTCATCGGGAGATTGCTCCAGTTAAGGAACGGGCACGACCCTAAGGCGCCGGAAGCTATTACGTGCACGCCCCTAGCCCTGTGAGTAGCGTCTAGGGCATCAGCGGGTTACAATTTTTGATAACCACTTTGCCTTCCAGAACGTTGCCCTTTGAGTATTCCGTAAAGTAGCAGGTGTTGCTTTTGGGGTCGAAGTTTTCGATCCACAGATGGTCCTCTTTCCAGGTGGCGGCCATGTGGTGTTGCCCCTTCGGTACGGAAATGCTCATGACGCCACCCCAGTGTTTGACGAATACTTGTTCAAAGTGGAAAAAGTAGGCCATCCAGCCGATTAGAAGTACGATTGCGGCGGCGATCCCCGCGGGTTTCCAGCTGCTTTGTTTGGCACCGACAAAAAACAGTATCACGGCGGCAATGCCGAAAACCGCTCCCCAGTAGAGATAGGTAATCATTTCCTGCTCCTCATGTTCCCATTTGTTCAATTTTTCTTCTCAGGGTAGGCGTTACCCTGTGACCAAGCTGTGGTTAGTTTACCCGAATATTGGACTTTTTCCATTTTCGCCATTATTTATAGCCGATCCCTGTTATTAAAAATCTGGATTACTCTAAATTTCAAACGCCTTGGCCTATTGCGTGCCAAGCTTGAATTTTGCCAGCCAAAACAGGATGATATTTTTCCTGAGGCCGTTTTTGTAGGGTGCATATGAGAAGACGATTTTTTCGAATTGCGGCCGGCGTTGGTATTGCCACTGCATTATTGGGGTTTATTTGGCCGGGTTTGTTGTGGCTGTGGCTACCACTGGCTATTGTACTCGCCATCGGCATCTACGATGTCTGGCAGAAAAAGCATACCCTGCATCGCAATTTTCCTTTTATCGGTCGCCTGCGCTGGCTGATGGAGGCGGTCCGCCCCTTCGTACAGCAGTATTTTATCGAGTCAGACGTCAATGGCCGCCCCATCAGTCGCATGTTTCGCTCTATTGTCTATCAGCGGGCCAAAGGCGATCTGGACACCAATCCTTACGGGACTAAGGTCCGCGTCTACGATTCGGGCTACGAGTGGGTAGGTCACTCGATCGGTGCCTTGAACCTGGAGGAAATCGATGCAAAACCGCGGGTGCTTATCGGCGGCCCGGATTGTCTGCAACCTTATAGTACCAGTTTGTTGAATATTTCCGCCATGAGCTTCGGCGCCTTGAGTAAAAACGCCGTGCTGGCGCTTAATAAGGGCGCAAAATCAGGCGGTTTTGCCCATAACACGGGGGAAGGCGGTGTGTCGGATTACCACCTGGAGTACGGGGGTGATCTTATCTGGCAGATAGGCACAGGCTATTTTGGTTGCCGCGATCGGCAGGGGCGTTTCAGTGAACAGGCGTTTGGCGAAAAAGCCGCCTTAAGCAATGTGAAAATGATAGAGATTAAAATTTCCCAGGGGGCAAAACCCGGCCATGGCGGTATCCTTCCGGCCGGGAAGAATTCACTGGAAATCGCCCGTATCCGCTTGGTCGAAGCACATACGGACGTTGTTTCACCTTCGGCTCACAGTGCCTTTTCCACGCCTGTGGAATTGCTGCGGTTTGTCAAAATGCTGCGCGAGCTCAGCGGCGGTAAGCCGATTGGTTTTAAGCTTTGTATCGGCCGTCAAAGTGAATTTATCGCGCTATGCAAAGCCATGATCGAGACCAATATCAAACCGGATTTTATCACTGTCGACGGCGGTGAAGGCGGTACCGGCGCGGCGCCTTTGGAATACAGTAATTCGGTCGGGATGCCGTTGCGCGATGCGATTGTGTTTGTCGCCGACTGTCTCGCCGGCTACGACCTCAAAGACGATATCAAGGTTATTGCTTCGGGGAAGGTGTTTACCGCTTTTCACCTGGTGCGCTGTTTATCGCTTGGCGCCGATTTATGCAACAGTGCCCGGGGGATGATGCTGGCACTGGGATGTGTACAGTCGCTGGTGTGTAACACCAACCGTTGCCCCACCGGGGTGGCGACACAGGATCCCCAATTGGTGGGGGGGCTGCAGGTGGAAGATAAGGCCGGGCGTGTGGCCCGCTTTCACGCTGAAACGGTCCGGGCCGCGGTCGATATCTGTTCATCCGCAGGTGTGATGAGTCCGTCGGAAATGACCCGTGCCCATCTGTTTCGCCGCATTGACCAGCAGCGTATTGAAAGACTGGACCGGATTTTTCCCTATCAGACGTCAGGCTCTTTTTTACAGGAGCCTTATCCGCAAGCTTACCGACACTATATAGTGGAAGCTTCGCCGCAAACCTTTAACCCGGTTGAACACGGGACTTGAACGAATATGCAGCAACCCGGCTGCAGTGGCGTCCGCCGTGCAAACACCGCAGTGGTGCAAAGGGACGGCCACTGTGACCGGTTGCCTAGGGGGAATGCGCATGACTGCTAAACACTGTAACCGGGCTATTGGTTGTTGCCGGGAAGTTAACTAGAATCGACACTTACATCAATATCTCGTAACTTCTCAATAACCCGGGGTATTTGTGCCTTCGATCCGGCGGACGTCCGTCTGATAGTGTGCCGACCCCGGGTTATTGAGAAGTTACGAGGTTTATTGTTTTCGCGGCCGCGTGCGATTTGAGCAGGTATAAATAATTTTAAAAAGGGATGCTGAATGTTGTTACAAAAAATGAGAAAAATAATAACCTTAAGATCGGCGCACGCAATCGCTTTTGTTGCCGGCTCATTGAACCTGGTTGCCTGCGGTGTAGTCGATGCCGCGGGGGAAACAAAGGTGGGAGCCATGGCTAATGGCGGAATCTGTGCCGAAAAATCCAACCGCTGCGTCGGCCCCGGCGAGGAGTACGACACATCGGGGGTTACCCATGTTGAAACTGTGATTCAGCGGGCCATAGACGACGCCCGACCCGGAGACAGTATCAAACTGAGAGGTGGTGTTTACCGGCACCAGATTACTTCCAAATCCACTTTTTTTCTGAAGGTCGCTGTTAACGGCGAGGCGGGCGCACCTATTACCATTGAACCTTTCGAAGGGGAATCCGTGCACCTCGTAGGGTTTGGATTTGCCGATGATACCTATAATCCGAAACGCAAAGACGAGAGGCTGATCGATGTCACCGGAGACTATATCCATATACACAACCTGGAACTTAGCCGCTCTTCCCGGTTGGGGCTGGTGATAAACGGTAACTATGGTGTTTATGAAAACCTCATCGTTCACAATTGCTGGAGCACTAATATCGTCGTGCGGGCGGAAGATGCCAGTGTCGAAGGCAATGTGATAAGCAATGTGGAGAGTTACCGCTCCCGCCATGGCTCTGGTATCGGTCTGGCGTCGGTCAGTAACCCGCCGCAAATTATCCGCGGCAACCGGGTTGAATATTCCCTTGCCCATGACAACGGCCACATGCCCGACGGTAGCATATCGCCAAAAGCGGCCGGTGACGCCTATGGCGGCGGCAACTCCGATGGCATGGGGTCGTTCAAAACCTGCCATGATGATCGGAAATTCTACAGTCTGAAAAACCTCTGTCCCAACAACACATTTCTCGGCAACATTGCCTGGAATAACGCCGACGACGGTTTTGATGTGTCTTTCGCCCAGGGTTCCTGGCTGATCGATAATATCTCTTTCAATAATGGACCCAAAGGCAACAAGGGCTTTAAAGTGTTTAGCCGCGTACAGGGTGGTTTGAATTTTGTGGGCAATATTGCCATGAGCCAGCCTTCATTTGGCTTTGAAGTCCAGGTCGACGACGCCGGCCTGTTTTACCACAATACCTCGGTGCAAAACCAGGGTACGGCGATGAGTGTAAGAGCCTTCCACCCCGAGCCCGGCAAGACCCGGTTAGTCAATAGTCTGGGCGCTTACAGCCCAGGCGGGTTGCGCGAAGGCACAGGCTTTAAACAACAGACCAATCACTGGGATAATAAACAGGGTGACCCAAAACTCGTTAACCCTGAATTCAACGCCGCTGCGGTGGATATCTCGAGTGTTGAATCGGCAACCGTGGCGGAAAAGCGGGAAGCGATTCGCGCCCAGTTCCTGCGAGCCCTGGCACCGGCCAAGGGCAGTCCGCTGATCGACGCCGGTACACTGATAGCCGGCTTCCATTGTGAACGCGCCGACGACGCCGCGAAAAACCCCATGCCCGGCAACGCCGATTGCCGCCACTGGAACGGCGACGCGCCGGATATAGGCGCGGTTGAATACCGCTCGACCAGCAGTCAATAATACCGATTTCGGCAGTGAACCCCGGATGGCCGCCAGGTCGAAGGCACAAAGACCGCGTGTTATTGAGAAGTTACGGACGGCGTTGAATGCGAATGGGCATAAATAAGCCCGCTACCTGCGGGCTTATTTATGAGGATGCAGGCTGATGTTAAGTGCGTCTGCGCCTGCTGCTCACACCCAGCCCACAGAGGGCCAGTCCCAGTAAACCCAGTGTGGCCGGTTCCGGAACCTCTTGGTCGATGGTAAAATTATCCATAGCGAAGTGGGAGCCCGAGCCTCCGAGGCTGGCAACTTCGACACCGCCGAAGGAGTTGAATGTAAGCTGGTCGATACCGAAAAAGTTGAAGTCGAACCAGGTGGCGGCATCGTGGTTGACGACAACAGTGGTCTGATACAGCAGTGACCCGTCGTTATAACCGCTTACCTCGATATTCAGGCCGTCGCGCCAGGCGCCGGCGAGGTAGGTACCGTTGAAGTCAAAGGTGCTGTTGCTTACGGTACCGACATTGCCGTTTTTATTGTAAGCTACATAGTCTCCGGATACGGTACCGTTTTCGTAGCCGGAATTTTGATAGCTGGAAGATGAGCCGGAATCCAGATAACCAAAACCGCCCCAGTCCAAGCCCCCATAACCATCTGCAATTGTGCCTATGCTGTTTGTCGAGATGTCATCAAAAGTCAGCACTGTAGCACTGGCGTTTAACCCAATAGTCAGAAAAAGTGCGCTGATACTAGCTTTTCCGAGTAACTTCATTATCGTCTGCTCCCATAAATAACAAAGGTTTATTTGAGGAATATTATTAATTCTAAAATGTTGCAGTGCTGCCTCAAGCATGTTTGGTGCCAGATTTGTAACATATTGATTTTATTAAGATATTTACGTTTGTCTGTTGTTTTTTGTTTTTTGCCGGCGTGTAAAATATGCCGACACCAGATAAATGGTGCTTTTTACCCTGCGTTATAGGATTTAAAGTGGGCGAAAAAGAACTAAAGATGGTGGCAAAAAGCCATTTACAGACTTTTTAAATTGAGCTTTGGCCCTGTAAACGCAGCTGCGAGCCGGTTCACAATAACTTGAAATCCGGGTCACAATTTGAAAGCCGTTCGGTGATCCATTTTTTTGTTGCGATTGATCGCCGTCTGCCGGAGGGGAGGGGTGTCATATTATTCGACGCAGGGTTTATAGGATGTACTCGCAGCGTGTCTCGCAGGGCTATCACTCGTTACGGTATATTTGTAACCAGGATTAGGTAATGGCAGTGTCGTTGCTGTGGATAGCGATACCTAAAGATATATGTTAATCTCGAAACTCGTAGAATTGTCAGGTGTCTGGAAATTAAGAATACGATAAAAGCTAAGAAATCAAAGAGAAGAAGTATTAGTACCAGATAAGAAATAATGAGCATCAAAAAATAATGAGCATCAAAAAGAAGTTGCAGTAAAAATAGCGCAGTTAAAATAGCAAGTGTCTTTAAATCTTTAAAAATTCGAGAGGCTCGACTATGTTATGGACTAAACCCGCCTATACTGATCTTCGCATTGGCTTTGAAGTTACCATGTACTTTTCCAACCGATAAGCAGCACCCCCTGGGGGCAGTGCTCTCACGGCTTGTCCCCCGGATATTTCAATACCGGATTCATAAAGCAATCGCCGCAGCGGGCGATGTTATACCCAAAGCGTTTGAGATTTAGGTGC
>JARROD010000242.1:0-13380 GCA_037384225.1 Exilibacterium sp. | reverse complement strand
GTTGGCCCAGGCTGTCGAAGGCATGGATGCCGACGCCAAGCCTACACGGACGTACTTGCGGCGTGTCTGGGCCAACTACCCCCGGATGGCCGTCGGATCGAAGGCACAAATACCCCAGGTTATTGAGAAGTTACAACAACATTAATATCAAATCTATTATAAACCGGACGCTGTGCTTAGGCGCTTAAAATACGATTACAGCCGGCCTGCTTCGCTCGCAGTAGGGCATTGTTGGCGGCTTCCAGCAGGCTAAGCTCGGTTTCCGTCCACTCGTCGACGGCCGCCGTTCCCAACGAGGCAGTAATCGTAACCGAGGAGCCATCTTCAAATCCTTTTTTACGCTGTTGTACCGTCGCTCTGATGCGATTTGCCGCATTTAGAGTTTCCTCTTCGTTGCTTCCGTACAGCAGCACGCAGAATTGATCGCCTTCCAGGCGGGCAAGGGTTTCACCGCTGCGAATGCAATCTTTGATGGTTTTGGCAACATTCTTCAGGAGTTGATCACCGGCGAGGTGGCCGTAGCGTTGGTTGATCTGTTTGAAGTTATCCAGATCGATCATTATCAGAGACAACGGCTTTTTAGTACGCCTGGCGGTTAAAAAGGCTTCGTGGAGACGTTCAAAGAAATAGTTGCTGTTGTAAACACCTGTTCCCCGGTCTACCAGCGCAAGTTTGGACAGTTTCATTTCGGCGTAGCCGACATAGATGCCGAACCCGGTAAACGCGATGGCGGTACCGAGCAGCATATAGATATAGACCCCCGTATTCTGTTGCAGGCTGACGGCGGCGGGTATGCCGTGCAGGGCCTGAATCAGCAGCCAGCCACAGGGAGCTCCGGCGGAGAGTACCAGCCCCTGGAGAGCCCGAACCCATATGGGGTGTCGTAACAGTGAAAATTGATAACGAATATGCATACTGAGTAAGTCAGTTAAGTTTACAGGCGCTGGATTGGCTCAGGGCTGGCCGCTGTATTGGCACAAACCTGACAAATTTACAGTAGCATTTGTATGACTGACGACATTGATCTCTATCAACCAGGAACCTGAAAGCTGACTAAAACTGGTTCGTTGGACCAGGGCCTAAGTATGGTCGCCCAAAAAACATTTCCCGTTTACGCGCCAATATTTTAAAGAAGTGTGATCTATCCGTCATAGCGCTGAGATACACTACCGCACTGACTGTGATAGTTTCTTCAGTCAATTGTTGTCGGTCTTCTCAACTTCGTTGTAGAGAGGGGGAGGGAACAGGCATCAGGAAGCACTGTATTTTTAACAAAAATAAGATTCAACATCCAACACTCCAACTTAGATTGCGCATATGGGAGCAATATTTGATGAATAAAATTCGCGAGTTTTTTATTGGGGTAGTAATTATTTTCTGGGGCGTTCAAGCCTGTGCGGATGAAGCCAGCGTTAATGTTGACGCCGATGACGGTGTTGTATATCCAGTGTCCACGCAAGTGGTTTCCGGTGAAGAGGGCGGGACCCGGTTTTTGTCATTGCGCGGCAACGTTTCTGACGCAGCCGAAACGGCGGCGGAAACACCTACGAAGGATATAGGATCCGACTCTTTTGAATGGAGTTACAGTCGCGGTTCGGGTACCATCCCCGATCAGTGTCCGGAAGGTTACGGCGCCAGCGTCGGTCTTTGCGCCCAGATCTGCCCCGAAGGTTACCGTGGTGTGCTCGGGGCCTGCTGGGAGGACTGCCCGGAAGGTTTCACCGACATGGGGCTGTTTTGCGCGAGCAGCGAATGGCCCGTTAAATTTCAGGATAAAGATACCTTCGCGCAGGACCTGGTGGCATTGCAGTGCGCCTCCGGGCAGGTGAATGAAGCCGGACTTTGCTACGAGCCCTGCGAGGAAAACTTTACCGGTGTGGGCCCGTTGTGCTTTGAGCAGTTTGGCAATGAGACCAGTGTTGCGAGAGTACGTGATCAGGTGGACGAGCAGCACCAGGCGGCATTGGCGCAGGCGGGTGACGGTGGCATTGTTATCGCAGCAGAGGAGACTCCCCAGCTTACCACCGATATCGCCTTTACGCCGATCATCTGCAGCCTGGATATGCTCGATGGCGTATTCGGACTTTCGGTGCCCGATCTGGCCTCGTTGGCAGCGTTGGCGATCGATGCCACCAATGATGCCATCCTCAAGGCGATTTCCGACGCTCTGGAAGGCGATACCAACAGCGCCTGGCTGGTGCCGAGTCTGGCGGAAACGGTTTTGTTCGATTTTACCGCCGAAGCGACCTGTGAAGATGATGGCGTGGTGGCCACCGCATCACTCAATTTAAATCCGAGTTTGACGGTGCAGGCCAGCACCAGAATGTTCGACCCTGTTCTGCACAATATGGCCGGCGTCGACCTGGGCATCATGAGTATTTCCGTTTACGAATTGATTCCCTTCCGCATCTACGGAACCGTAGGCGCCAACGTCAGCGCCGATGCCAGTTTAAAATCCGAACTCGACCGCACCCTGCCGGCGGTGGTTGTGGAAGGAAAACAATTTGCCGATAACCTGTCTATTGACATCGTTCCGGAGCTGGATTTCTGGCTCTCCGCCGAAGCGTATATTCGGGTAACCAGTATCCTCAATTTTATCCCGGATCTGCTGCAACTGGGTGCTGAATTCAAACTCTACGTGCTCGAACTGATAACGCCCTATCAATTGGAACAGGGGCTGCGCGAGGGTGAGGAGGGGTATGAGGTATTCAAAACCGAACACTTCGAAACCCAACTGGCTTCCGGCCACGGTTATATGGATGTTTTTCTGCGCATACTGGGAATCGAAACCGGCGCCTTTGACGATTCCGATCTGGAGTGGGAAGGTTATCGGGAGAACAATGTCGTTATCGATAAACAAGAAGTGGAGGTGCTGGACCTTTAATTGAGGACCGTGCACGGAAGTTAATTCGAGCACGGTCCTGAAAGACACATTTTTACTTTTCGCCAGGTAGGATTCGCCATGAAACGCATTGTCAAATGGTCGCTTATACTCGCCACATCCTTAACGGTTATTGCCGCGGGCACTTTTTATATTTACCTTAAAACGCTGCCGACGCGAGCCCCGAAAACTGTCAGTGCCAACGATTTAAACAATCGGCAACCGGCGCAAACGTTTCAATGCGCTTCGCAGCAGCAATTTCAGTACGCCTATACAGGCTAATGGTGACAAAGTAAAGGGTGTGGCCACGGATATTACCGTGGACGAGGGGCAGGGAGCCAAGACACTGGAGGATGTCTATTTCCTCAGTCGCATTGAGGCGGCGGACGCCTACACTGTGTTTAGCGCATACAATGGCCTGGGCCTGGCGGAAAAACACCCGATGTCCATTATTGCCCAGCTGCTGAAAGCGCTGTCCGTGGGTAGCGAAGGGGAGACTTATCGTTTTGCCTACGATTCTTTTCAGCGCCGCTATCGCTACCGCGGTCGCGACGGCGCCATAGAGCGGGCGGATTTTCCTGCAACAATGAGTTTACAGCAGCTTGCGCAATCCTTCGACGATCACAGGAGCAACTGGAAAGCCGAACTGGATCGCGGCTGCGTGCCGGCCTCGGTGTTGTCCGAGGAACACGAAACCATCGCCGTCGCCGGTCATGGTGGCTATGTTAAATTTCGTATAGAAGCCAAGAAAATTCCCGATTACATGGATCTCGGCCTGCTGGCTTTTAACGCCGGTGCCAACGCGGGAAACCATTGGGACGTCAAATCGATACGCACGGCGGCGTTTGAAAACCCCGTTGCCGACCGCGAACAAATGTGGGAAATACTCAACGACTTTGCCAACAGCAAAAACACTGCGCAACTGGCCAAAGCCGCGGAGTATATGATCGACCATGTGCCGGCGCTGGAGCTCTCGGGTATCCTGACGGGGCACGATATCGACGATACCGTCAAGCGCGATCTGATTTTTGGTCTCGGCATCACCGGTCGCGACGACGCGGAAGCCTATATGCTGGACGCTTTAACCACTCTGCCCATGGAAACGGACAATGCCGGTGACCTGCAGAAGGTACGGTTGATGGTGGCTGTTTCCGGCAACGACAAGGTGACGGCGGCGGCCTTTGATACCCTGTCCGGACTGGTGAACAATCCCGCTGTCAGCGACAATGTCCATTCCAATGCGTTAATCAATATGGGTACGGTTGTACAGCAACTGGAAAATAAAGGGCAGGGGAGCAATGGCTTGGCACAGTCCCTAACGGGAGTGGTCGCTGAGGAACTGGAAAACAGCAGAAATGCCGCTGCCGCGATTATGGCGGCGGGCAACGCCGGCTTGAGTGGTGTCGGGCGGGAGATTCTGGCGAAACTCTCGTCCTCCAGAGTCAAAGAGCGCTATGCATCGGGCATGGTGTTGAGTCGTGACGCCACCTATTACGATGTCCTGATCCGGCATATCGGCACCGAGCGTTCGAACCTGGTGACTAACGCGATTGTTTCCAACCTGGACCCGCAAGCGCTGAGCGGTAAGCAAATAGCCGCGTTGAAAAATATTGCCGCGACCGCGGATAAGGATAAGGCGGATCTGATTGCGGGTTTGTTGAAGTAAGCTGGGGAAGCGTTGATCCTCATAACCCGGGATATGAAGTTACGTGCCCGTTCCTTAAAGTCGCTATGTCCACTAATCTCAATTAGTGGACATAGCGTATAGAGGTGTTTTCATCCCGCAATATCAATAAAAATCCGCACTAATCTCAATCGCTTTGATCATCGACAAATTCAGTTTGGCAATTTTTCCGCATTTTTCTGGCATGCCGTGCACTTTTTTACTGGCGTGCCGTGTACTTTTGAGAATCTTGCAACATAAAAAAGCGACCTTTCACTCAGTAGCTCACAACCAAGTCGTTATAATCGACCTAGTGAATGTTCAATTATAAAAAATGCACTAACGTTACAAATTCATTAGCGATCGTGACAAAAAATTATGTCTTCTTTTGAAAGTTCTGAGCAGTCCCTGGTCGATTTACGTCTCAATGAGTTGTTGGAGTATGTACATCACCTGGGACAGTTGGATTTAGAGCCGGTGTTTACCGTCGATGAATACAACCAACTGCAATACAGTGAGCACCAGTTACGCGATCGCATCGGTATCACCATCAATACCGCAGGTCTCAATGGCGAGCCCGTGTGGCTGCAGGTCGAACGCCTTAAGCGCGTCAATCCCCCTGAACTGCCAGCCGATTTGCAATACTGGGTCACACTGAGCCACGATCCGCAACAACCGCCCACTATAAAAAATGAGCGCATCCTTACGGTTACCGAAGCCCAGGTGGAAGAACTGATCGCCGAAGGTAAACTTGAAACCAGCGATATCCATACACCATTGCGCAAGAGTGCCCACCAACTGGGCAAAAAAGATGTGCTGCTGCGCCTGTCCAGATTTCCCGAGATCCAGCAAAGTATCGATAAGTACCTCGCCGAACAATGGGCGCTTTGGTCAGAGGAAGAAATTCCGCGGCGGGAGACAATCGCCATTTACGATGCCCTTTTCAACCTCTCGCAAATGCTCGAGGCCCAGGGTGACGAACAACCCCTGGAACTGGTCTGGGGCATGGGCGTGGCCCGCTGGCATCACGACAGCACCACCATTGATCATCCGCTGCTGGAAAAAGTCGTCGAAATAGATATCGATAAACAGGACGGCAGTTTAAAAATCCGGCCCCGGCGCATCGCCCCGGAATTTGCCTTCGGCCCTTATATGGCGCTGGACATACTCAGTACCGATACCCTGAAGCGCTTCGCCAAGCAGTACTTTATCGAACAAGGTGAGGACGACAAGCTGTCACCCTTTGTGCCGGAAACCTACGATACGGTATTGCGTCAGGCCGCCACCCAGTTGAGTGAAAGCGGCATTTACTGGCCCAATAACAACCCGGATGCGAGGGATAGAAAACCGCCGCCGATAAAACCCTATCTGATTGTCAGCGACTGCTGGATTTTGTTTGCGCGCCCGCGCAGCCAGACCAGTTTTATTCAGGATGTGGAGCTGTTTCGACAACTGGTGAAACAACAGGGCACCACCCTCCTCCCCGCGCCTGTCAAGCGCATCGTTATCGAACTATCGGATCAAAAACCCTCCGTCGATCTGGGGCAGGAGCATTTCTCCAGCCCTGAAGTCGTTATCGACGGCGACGCCGACACCCGGGAAATATTTTTCCCGAAGCCCTATAACGACGCCCAACTGCAGATCATTCAAAAGCTGGAAGACAATGACGGCGCCGTGGTTCAGGGACCTCCGGGAACCGGCAAAACCCATACGATCGCCAATATTATCTGCCACTATCTGGCCACGGGCCGCACGGTACTGGTGACGTCGAAAGCCGAGGCGGCGCTGTCGGTGATTCGCGAACAGATCCCTGAAGAAGTCCGCGATCTGACCATCAGTCTGTTGAACAACGAGCACATCGGCGTTAAGCAACTGGAAAGCGCCGTGCGCTTGCTGGCCAGTATTGTCAATCAGACCAACCCCAGCGACCTGAAAAAATCCATTACTAACGATGAGCAGCGGGTTAAACAACTGCGCTTCGAAATCACCGCCATCGACACTGAACTCATGCAGTGGGGGGAGCTGCAACTAAACCCCATCGACGCCACCCTTGTCGCCGAGGACAAGAACGTAATAACGGCGATGGAACTGGCGGAATATATTGTCGCCGGCAAAGCGCAGCACATGTGGTTCCCCGATGTCTTGAAGTTCGACAGCGAGCAGCATCAACCTCAGTTCAACGGGGAAGACATCGCGTCTTTGCGCGAGGCGCGAAAAGTTCTCGGCGACGACATTCTTCACGTGGATAAAGTGCTGCCGGAGGCAAACGAACTGCCGGCTGCGGAATTGTTGTGTCATATCCACGAGGATCTTCTCTTCGCCCGGCAATTGCGGGATCAGGCCAAGACCGACAAGCTGCCGCAATTGGCTGAAATCGAACCCAATGCGGTAAAACGCGCAAGGGCGCTACTGCCCGGACTGCAAAAGCTGCGCGAATTGATTGAATCACTGAGCGATACCAGTTGGCTGAGAAATTACTTTGTGCGCCTTATTGTCAAGCGGGGGGAATACGAGCACGACAGTTTGCTGGAAGAGCTGCTACCGCAGTTGAAATCGCTTTCCAGTCTGCGCTCGAACTTTGTGCGAACCCCCGTCTCCTTCCCCTACCCCGGCAAACTCCGCTCCGAAGTGGACATGGCGCTCAATAGACTGAGGACCGGGGGCAAGGCTTTTAGTTTGTTCAGCTTTGGTAAACGCGGGGTACGGGAGCTGCTCGATCTCGCGGAGGTCGCCGGCTCCCCTCCCAACTCGCGGGAGCGATGGCAGCATGTCATCGAGTACCTCGACTTTCAGGACGAAGCCAAGCGTTTTGTGGTCAGCTGGAACAGTGTCGGTGATGACCTCGGGCTGCCGGAACTGGAGGCCGGGTATGGCAGCAGTTACCGCGAACTGAGTTCTCTGAATACACAGATCGAGGAGGTCAGAAACTTTGCACTCAAGCAGTGGCCACTGATACTGTCTGAGCTGGAAAGCCTGTTTCCCCGCGGTTTGAGATCCGGTCGCCTCTATCGTGACAGCGCTGAACTGGAGCGGGCGATTGAGGCCATCGAAAATCATACCAGCCGCATTACGCTGGAACTGCAAAACCGACTGCTGAGTCAAGTGGAGGGAAAGCTGGCTAATTATTCCGGCAAGTTTGCTTGGCGAACTTGAGCGCCTGCATTCGCTGCGGCCGCAGATGCAGTTGGTCAGCCAGGTTCTGGAAAAAATACGCCGCTCCGGCGCTCCACGCTGGGCGTCTTTACTGGCTCAGCCCCAACAAATAGACGAGGTCGACCTGACCCCCGATTATTGGTACGAAAGCTGGTGCTGGCAGAAACAAAAGAACTATCTGCAGAGTATAGACAGCCAGGAGCGGGTTAAAACATTGAGCCAAAACCGCCTGGTGCTGGACAACAATCTGAAGCGGGCCTACAGCAACCTGGTAAAACACCGCACTTTCCTCGGCCTGCATGCCAATATGAGCGAGCGGGTGCAAAGTTCACTGCAGCGGTTTATTTCCGCGGTGACAAAAATGGGGAAAACCAATGATAAACGCTCCTCCCGTCACCGCAGCGACGCCGCCAGCGCCATGCGCGACTGCTATGGTGGCGTGCCCTGCTGGATTATGCCGAGCTGGCGCATCAGTGAAAATATCCCGGCGGAGTTCGGCAGTTTCGACCTGGTGATCGTCGATGAGGCTTCGCAGTCCGACATCAGCGCCCTGCCCGCTATCTTGCGGGCGAAAAAAATCCTTATCGTCGGCGATGACAAACAGGTCAGCCCCACCGCAGGGGCCCTGCAGGAAGAGAAAATGCTGCAGCTCAAACACAACTTCCTGAAACACCAGCCCTATCAGGAACTGCTGCTGCCGGGAAACTCTCTGTACGATCTGGCCACGGCGATATTTCCCAGTCAGCGGATTATGCTGACAGAGCACTTTCGCTGTGTTGAACCGATAATCCGTTTCAGCACCCAGTTTTACAATGAACCTCTGGTGCCGTTGCGGGTACCCAAGACATCCGAGCGGATAACGCCGCCGCTGGTGGATATTTACGTTGCCGATGGCAGCCGCGACGAGTGGCTGAACATCAACAGAAATGAGATCAATGCGGTCGTTGATGAAGTCAAAAACATCGTTTCCGACCCCGATTTATTTGGTCGCAGCATCGGTATAATCTCGCTGTTCGGCGCCCAGCAAGCCTATGCGATTCAGGAACGACTACTGGCGGAAATCGGCGAGGAAGTGTATTTGCGCTGCAATATCACCTGCGGTGATTCGGTGGCGTTTCAGGGCAAAGAACGGGATATCATTCTCCTGACGATGGTGGTCGGGCCGGGCCAGGGCGCGCCCATGAACAAGCGGGAGAACGAACAGCGCTTTAATGTCGCCATGTCCCGTGCCCGCGATCGCATGTATCTGGTGCGCAGTGTTACCCAGGAGGATTTGCGCAGTGAAGACGATCTGCGGCTGCGGGTGCTGCGCCACTTTGCCGAACCCATGCCGATCCAGCAAACGCAACGCGAGGCGTTGAGTTTGTGCGATACCGAATTCGAACGGGAGATTTACACCTGGCTGCAGAGCCAGGGCTACCAAGTGACACCGAAAGTGAAAGTCGGGCCCTACACCATCGATCTGGTCGTTGAAGGCGCCAACGACCGCCGTCTGGCGCTGAAGCTCGATGGCGATCAGTACCAGCCCCCTGAACAGTGGGCGGGGGAGTTTTCCCAGCAACGCACCATGGAGCGGGTTGGTTGGGTATTCTGGCGCTGCTGGGGGGCGAGCTACAAACTGGACGCCCAGAGCTGCATTGACGACCTGCAAAAGACCCTGAATGACATGGGGATCAACCCGGTGGATCTGGTCAAAGGGCCCACTGTCTACACCTGCTACCGCGAGTACAATCCGCCGCAGGCGTCGGATGTTGAGGCCCCCAACTACAACAAACCGCCGGAGACGGAACTGGTACTGCTGCCCTCTTCCGGCGGGATTTCGGCGGTGCCTCGATTCGGGGAGAATTAATCTTTGTCCACCGTCCTCACACGTTTGGCAGGGTTTCTTGCGACGTGCTATCCTGCCGATCAAACCGGACTGCCTAGGCTGGCCCCTCTAATCTGGACCCTCTAATATGGACAAAGATCCCAATTAATGACGCAACGATTTACCGCTGTCCCCCTGTTTGACGCCCACCGGGCATTCAGTCGCCTGCCCTCGGGCATCGCCATGCTCGAGGATTACCCGGATGCGCGGGAATTTGTCGAAACCACCGCGCAACAGGTGCCCGGGGCGCTTGACGACTTTCTGCACACCCAGGCGTTTCTGAAGAGTTACAGCCGCAAAAGCGAAGCCACCTACCGCAGCTACCGCAACGAAGCCGAGCGCCTGCTGCTCTGGGCCTGGACCCAGGCCGGCAAGTGCGTGGTGCAGCTCAAGCGCCCGGATCTGGAGCGGTTTTTCGATTTTCTCCACAGCCCCCCGGCACCCTGGGTGGCCGATGCCGTCTACGAGCGTTTCACGCTTGCGCACGGCCACTACCGGCGCACGAAGCAATGGCGGCCTTTCGCCGGCAAAGTCGCCAAGGCGGACCGCCGGGAGGCGCTCGAAGCGGGCGTGGCAATATCCGTCCCGCGCCACGGGCACTCGCTGTCCCACGAGGCCATGAAGGTAAGCTACTCCGCCCTGTCCTGTTTCTACGATTATTTGACCGACGAAGGCTACGCCTTTGGCAACCCGATTCCGGCGATCCGCAAACAATCGCCCTACCTGATCAAGGGGGCGACACAAAAGGATATAAAACGGCTGTCGGATTTGCAGTGGGACTATGTACTCGACTGTTCGCGGGCGCTGGCTGACGACAACCCGGACTACGAAAGAACACTGTTTATCGTCGCGCTGCTGAAAACGCTGTACCTGCGTATTTCGGAATTGTCCGAGCGCCCCAACTGGCAGCCGGTCTGGAAACACTTCTGGCACGACAGCGACGGTAACAACTGGCTTAAGGTATTGGGCAAAGGCAATAAGATCCGCGATATATCCGTACCCAATGCACTTCTGTCTTATATCGAACGCTACCGGGATTACCGCGGCTCGCAGCAGAAAAGTTTCGGCGCCAATTCGGTGCTGGTGGCAAAAAACCGCGGCAGCGGTGGAATGGGCGCGCGGCAACTGCGGCGCATTGTCCAGCAGGCATTCGACAGCGCCTATGAAAAAATGAAGCAGGAAGGTTTTGCCGAGGACGCTAAAGCTCTGCGCGAGGCCACCACCCACTGGCTGCGCCACACCGGCGCCTCGCAGGATATTGCCAGCCGGCCCTTAAAGCATATGTCCGACGACCTCGGCCACGCGAGTATGGGGACCACCGACCAGGTCTATATTCAGTCGGATATGAAGGAACGGGCCCGTTCAGGGAAAGTGAGAGAGGTTTAGGGCTGCCGCATATATACCTAAATCTCAAACGCTTTGGGTATAGTAATTCACCATTAGATTTGCCAACCGCCCTGAAAACTCAACGGGATCGTCCAGTTCAAAACCTTCGACCATTAACGCCTGATAGTACATCAATTCACAACAATCAGAGAAATCAGCATTTTCGCTTTTCTTTTTGTGAGTAGCCTTGAGAGCGCCAAAAAGTTTATGGTAGGGGTTTATTTCCAGTATTTTGCTGGCTCTCGGAGCAACTTGGTTCGCCCCCCGCAACAGTTGCTCCATATTGAATGTGTTGCCAGAGTTTGTCGCCACCAGGCATACGGGGCTGTTTTTCAAGCGCTTGCTCAATTTTACGTCAACAACCTTGTCTTTAAGCGCTTCTTTTATAGCGTCGAGCAAGCTGCTGTATTCGGCTTCAGGTTCCTTAGTCTGTTCTTCGCCTTTATCCGCGGCTTCCTTATTCTCTGAATCATCCGTTTTTTGATCGCCGAGAACCTTATCCAGATCAAAATTTTCACGGGTAACTGAGACCAGTTTTTTGTTGTCGTAGGTATCCAGATTGCTGGCCATAAATTCGTCGACTTTGTCCGTAAAGTAAAGCACTTCTATGTTTTTGTCGATGAATATTTCCAGTTGCGGCATTCTTTTTATTGCATCAATGTCTTTGCCGGCCGCATAGTAAATCTCCGTTTGATTTTCACTTGCCCTATCGCAGTATTCACGCAGCGTTGTATAGGCACCGTCCTTACGGGAGGACTTAAATAACAGTAGATCACCCAGTTTGTCCCTGTTACTGATTTCCATATAGATTCCGCCTTTAATGGCTTTGCCAAACTCCTCCCAGATCTCTTCGTATTTTTTGCGGTCATTTTTCAGCAGTTTTTTTAATGCGGATATAACCTTCTTCTCAAGATTGCTGCCAATCGCCTTGAGCTGTGCATCATGCTGCAGAATCTCTCGGGATATATTCAGGGAAAAATCTTTTGAATCCACCAACCCTCTTACAAATCTCAGGTGCTCCGGCAACAGATCACGGCAGTCATTCATAACGAAAATACTGTTGGAGTACAGTTGGATACCCTTGGCAAAGTCTTTACTGTATAAATCGGAAGACGCGCGACTGGGAATAAAAAGCAGAGAGTAGTATTCAATTTTACCTTCTATATGAATATGAATGACGTCGGCGTATTCATTCCAGTCTTTGTAGTGATGCTTGTAAAACTTGAAGTACTCCTCGTCACTTATTTCATTTTTATTTTTCTTCCACAGTGGAATCATGGAGTTTAGCACTTTGGTTTCAACGACAGTGGTCCACTCCCCATCTGCTACTTGATTGCCCTGGCTGTCACGCGGTGGTTCCTCGCGGGACATGTCCATCTTGATCGGGTATTGTATATAGTTGGAATATTCTTCAACCAGATTTCTTATGGTGTATTGATTGGAGAAATCCTTCTGCGGCGTCGTTGAATCGACCGCGTCATCCCGCAAGTATAGGGTGATAGTCGTCCCCCTTTTTTCCTTGTCGATTGCTTCAATACTATATGTGCCCTCACCTTCCGATTGCCATAAGACACCTTCTTGTTGATCGTAGCCTCTGGTTTGCAGGCAGACTTTTTTGGCCACCATAAACGCGGAATAAAACCCAACGCCAAACTGGCCGATCAGATCGAGATCCTGTGTTTTCTGCAACTGTTCCAAAAAGTTCCGCGTGCCTGATTTGGCAATGGTTCCTATATGGTCTATAACCTCCTGATAGGACATGCCAATGCCATTGTCGCTGATGGTGAGTGTTTTTGCGTATTTGTCTATCTCGATTTCAATACTATATTCTTCATCACCCTGAATCAGAGAACCGTCGGTTAAAGACAAAAATCTGATTTTATCGATTGCGTCAGAAGCGTTGGACAGCAATTCCCGAAGAAATATTTGCTTGTGGGTATAGATGGAATTTACCATCAGATTCAGCAGATCTTTAGTGTCTGCCTGAAATGACATTTCTTCTTTTATGGTTCCCTCCGTGGAATCGGATTCCTTATTTGTGTTGTCAACATCGGTTGCAGTAGTCATTGTAGTCCTCTTTTAAATAACACCAGGTTCAAACAACCTCATATATACCCGGAGCGTTTGAAATTTAGGTATAAGTGGGTATTGGTGTGATAGATTGCAACAGAGAAGGAATAAAAACCCGGGGTAAGCCTTATTTAAGGCGCCTATATCTAAGAAATATTAGGACGTGCACACTGTCAGGTTACCTCCGGATGGCCGCCGCATCGAAGGCACAAATACCACGGGTTATTGAGAAGGTACACTTCCAGAGCTATACCCAAAGCGTTTTCACCTTATTCGCTTAGGCCCTGTAAAGAAATAACTTCCGGTCCCTTTATCAATAAAAACGCTTTGGGAACAAGGTTGGTGATCGTCGGAATGTTT
>JARROD010000241.1:0-13275 GCA_037384225.1 Exilibacterium sp. | reverse complement strand
GGATTGGGGGTGAACATCAAGCGACATCGATGGCACCCAGCGGCGGGAACTACTGAAGGTAGACTGTTCGCCCCCAATCCAATCCCCTGGCCTGGAGGGCCGGTCTCGAGGAGGGCCGGTCCAGACACGTGTCAGTTCAGCATTTAAAAATTATAATTAATCTTAAAATAAATACTCTTGACCAGTTCATCCGAGGAAAGGTCGTAGGCATCTCCGGCTTTGAAAACGGCGGCGATAAATTCCAATTCCCAGTGAACCCACTCTTCCAGACCGATGATTAGATCCATTTCTTCACCGATATCGCTATCCTCGCCGGAGGGATAGCTATCCAGGGCGGCGCTGCGTAGAAAATCAGCGGGTTTGTATTGCGCGTATTTATGATACGCGATTTGAAGCGAACTGTTGTCGAGCAGCGGCATGCCCGCGGCCAGTGTCGCTATGCGGAGGTTGGAAAGTTCCGGGTCCAGCAGTTCACCGTAGTAAAGTATATAGTTGATGTCGTTGTAAGTGTTAATATTGCTCTGCATGCCGCTTTGGCGAAATGAATTGTCCCGGTATTCCTCCGCGTCGCTTGTGCCGGAGCCGATAGCATAGCTCAAGGTCAGGAAGGGGTTCCAACTCAGGTCGGCTTCCCAGGTTAACCCCAGGTCCAGAGCCCAGCCATCGACGGTAAAAGTCTCGCTGTCCATTGCGACCATTAAATTGCCGAGTTCCTCCGCTTCAAAGTCTATAACTGTCTCCTTTCCCCTTACCCGTGCGGTATCCACCCAATAATTAAAGAACCCCCAGTCGGTGTCCCAATAGCCCGAGGCGCGTAAACCAAACCAGCGCAGGTCCATATCGACGGCGTCTTCCTTGTCGGGCGCAATAACGGCGTCCGGTCGCTCCGTTGTGGAATGATCTTTCTTGGAAATAAAAAACAGACTCAGTGTGTGATCGTCAAGCACCTGCCAGTCCAGTTGGCCTAAAACCGAAAGGATGTCTTTATCTTCCGGATTGAGGCTGCTTTCTCGGTTTGAAAGGACAATCATGTCCTCCCCTACCGCCAGTTCAAAGCTGATAGAGTCCCCCCAGTAACTGATACTGACGCTGTCAAGGACTGTGTCCCACCACCACTGGCGGTCGTCGTAAAAATACTGTTTGCCCAATCTGAAATCGAAATCGGAGTCGAAAAGTTCATCTATGGCAAACCAAAACTGATCGAGTTCCAGCTCCCAGTCGCTCGAGCGTTTGTCGCCGGCCAAATAGGTAACCGTGTGGTTGCCTGTTGCACTGGCAAATACGGAGGCAGTATTCGACAGTGGGTAATATAATTCGACACTCAGAGAATTGTCTTCGATTGTCGAGTCGTCATTGCCATTGTCGTCATCTCCATTGTCTTCATCGAAGCCGAATTCATCGGCATTGTCTTCGTCGACAATTTCTGCATCGACAATGCCCTCGTCATCATTGCCTTGATCGGAACTGTCCTCTGCGGTGGAGCCCAGCGAAAAGTTGCGCTTGTGTGTCACCGTAAATTCTACTTCACCGCTTAGGGTCAATGGACGCCGGAAGACTTCCACTGTCAGTTGTTCGGCGGGACGTTTGTCACCACTGCGAATACCGGGCGCTGTTTTATGGGTGAAGGCCCGGTGTATCAGCGCCAAAGCGGCACTTTCATTGCCTATTCCATCACTCTGGGTCTGTTGTTGCCAGTGCTTGGCCGATCTGACTATGGCAACCTCTGACTGTTCAGGCGGGAGCCAGTACTCCAGGGGTGTAAGCATAACGATACCTCCTATTATGCCGATTTGATTGTAGCAACCTACACCATTTTTGCGGGGTTGCCTCGCCAGCGTGTATGGGGTTTGGCCACTTCGCCTTTCATCACAAAGGATTCCGCATCGATAACCACACTTTCATTGGCTTTAACGCCATAATGCACAAGGGCGTCGGTGCCGACGGTGCAACCCTTGTCTAACGTTATAAAGTCGGATTTAAAAACGCCCTCTTCAAGTGAGTGAGACTGTAAAAAGCTGCGCTCGTTCAGCGTGCAGTAATCACCGATTTCAACCAGCGTTTTTTCCGACATACCACAGCCATCGTCAAACACTTTTTTGCCTATCTTCACGCCTAAGAGCCGTGTAATGATGTTTTTAAACGGCGTTCCCTTAAAAAGGCCCGCTACACGATCCTCTGAAAGCTTCCAATAGCGTTCGACTTGCCAGAAGCGCCGGTCGTATATTGAGACGATTTGAGGTTTCATTCTGCGAAACCTCAAGCTCGCCCGCTCCACCAAGACAAAGTAGCCGATAGTAAATAAAGGAAAAAGTACAAAAAGTATTATTCCCGTGATCAGGCCGTGATCAAGAAAGTGTGTTATAAAATAATAAAAAATAATAAGGGAGATCGACATATAAACCCAACGGACAAGGAGAAACAAAGCCATGGTCGCAAGATTGTATTTATTTTTTTGTTTCAAGCGTCTTTGTCGGGTCCGTTCATCAAGGGTGGCAACACTCGCGTCCCGGCAACTGGATCTGGGAATTTCGAAACAGGGGGCGCCCAAAAGTCCGGTATTTTCCCGCACGGGCCCGTCGATGGGGATCATGACTTTGGTGGCGAGCAAACAGTTATTGCCGGTTTTCCCCTGGGCGGGATAGTGAACACTATTTCCTAAAAAGTTGTTATCGCCAATGGTAACCCTTGAGAGTCGAAACGACGTGCTGGAAACTTCGGCATTCATCATCGACAGGCCGTCGGCCACCATGGTATTGGTGCCGATGTTGCACAGCAACGGTGAATCGTGTTTTTGCGACACCCCAAAATTGGAGCCGGTTTGAACGACCTTGGAAAGGTTGTAGCCGATAAATTGCAAGTAGTAGACGATATAGGAACTGTCGCCAAACAGCAGATTATAAAATTTTGAGTTGCTTATCCCTTTGATTGCCTTAAAAACCCAGTAACGCACACCGTATAATACATAAACCCGGTTTTCTTTGATCAACAGGCTGAGCAAGCGCGGCAGTGCGGCCACTGTCGCCAGACCGATAAATAAAGTGGCAATAAATATATAACTGGAAAAAACCAGTATTTTGTAAGCAACTGCAAGTGAGAATTCTGAATAAGCCGAGAGTTCCGTTGGTAGCGCAAGATGGTGTTCAGCCGCAAACAGAGCCAGATAAAAAATCGCCAGTATACTGGCGGGAGCGATCAAAAACATAGAACATAGCGGCAGGCTCGAGTAGATAATTTTTCTCAACAGGGAACAGTGTCTCGGCTCTACAGTGCAATACTGGGTGCTTGTCTCTACAGCGGGAGAGCCGTGATAGTGCTTACCACTGGCGAGCCTCTGCCCGGCGCACAGAGACGAACAGTGCCCCAACTGGGTCCCGTCCTCCATCACACTGTCGATTTCCAATACACTGGCCTCGCCGATGAAGGTGTTACTGCCGATGCTGATACTGCCTGTATAAATAACGTTGGAGACAGCCCGGTAGCCGAATAACAGGGAGTCTTTGCTCAATACGACATTGTCACCAATGCTCAGAAGATCAGTGCATACCGGTATTGCAGAGGATTCGATAACCACGTTGCGACCTATTTTTGCACCCAGCAACCGCAGGTAGACGTTGTAGAGAGGCTGGCCTCTGAACATGACCAGGGGGCTGGATTGAATAAGCAACTTAACAGCCCAGAAACGAAAGTATTTCAAGCTCCAGACGGGGATCACTTCCGGCTTCCAGCGGCCGATGACCAGCCATTTTACGGCTATGGGTAAAGCGCAAGAGAAAAGAAAAAGCGCAACCATAGCCAAAGATGTACGCTGATAATAATCGATAGGTGTGGCGCCACCCGCTATCCAGGTAATTGAGTATACCATCAGGCTAAAGCCGAGATAAAACAGGGCCGCATAATATAATATCTGCAGCGCACCACAGGTGTAGTATTCGACGTTGGAGGCAATTCTGAGCGGCGGAATCTGCCGGCTTTTATCTGTTTCGGCTGTTCCCTCGTTTAATACCTCCTGTATATACCCGGCGAGTTGCGCAACGCTCGGATACACATACACTTCCCGCATGGATACCGGTGTAGCTATCTCTTCTCTAAGCGCCGCGCAAAAACGGGCCATTAACAGCGAGTGGGCGCCCAGTTCGCTAAAAAAATTATCGTTGATAGAAACCTGCTCCAGACCCAGGGTCTCGGCCAGGGTTTTGGCAACGGTAAGTTCCAAACTGTTGCGCGGCGCCACATAGGTGCCGGAAGCAGCCACCAATCGCGGTCCTTCGGGAGCAGGTAGCTGCTTGCGATCGGCCTTGTTACTCGGCAGCATCGGTATGCAATCCATTTGCCGGTAATAAACCGGAACCATATAGCCCGGTAATTGCTTGCGTAATGCCTGCGCGATTTCTCGCGCCGATGTGGCATCGAGTTCGGAATTCTTAAGCGTGTAGTATGCCGCCAGTTCTTTTAGCCCGGGCTCGGGTTCGCAGACATTGACGACCGCCTGGGCAATATTTGGCAATTGCAGGAGTACGGATTCAATTTCCGTGAGTTCAATGCGATAACCGCGAACTTTCACCTGCTCGTCGATGCGGCCGTGGTATTCGATTTCCCCCTCGGCATTGATGCAACCCAGATCGCCGGTCCGGTAGAGGCGACCGGAGGGGTTGTTGCTAATGGTGAGAAAATCCGGAATAAAACGCTTGCAGGTAAGTTCTTCGCGATTGACATAGCCTTTCGCCAGACCTATCCCGGCAATACATATTTCCCCCAGTTCCCCCTCCGGCACCATGTGATTTTCAGACTGATCGAGTATAACAATGGAATAGGTGGGCAGCGGTTGACCGATGGTCACGGGCTTGTCGGGGTGCAATGTAACAGCCGTGGCAGTCACTGTGGCTTCCGTCGGGCCATAGGCGTTGATGATGGTGCGCCCGGGGCGGTGCCATCTGACCACCAGATCCTGGGGACAGGCTTCCCCGGAAACCAACAAAAAACGCAATAACGGCAGATCCTCGTCAATAGTCGCCAGCAGTGTGGGCACACAGCACAGTGCCGTTACCCGGTATTTGTGCAGAAAGTCACTGAGGTCTCTGCCCACCAACTTTGTCTCCGAGGTACCTGGAATGAGCGTTGCACCGGCAATCAGTGGTACCCAGAGTTCTTCTACCGAAAAATCAAAGGCGATGGTCATACCTTGATACACTCTGTCGCAGTCGGTAATCCCATAGACTTCCCGGGCGACTTCGACAAAGTTACAAATACTGGGTTGCTCGACCGCTACCCCTTTGGGACGACCTGTGGAACCGGAGGTGTAGATTATATAGCAGAGTTGATCAAGCACTGGACCGGTTTCCACCTCGGTCAGACGACTATTGTCTTGCTCCGAGATAATGTCTTTATCCAGATCGAGAACCAGTTTCGGGATAGGGAACTGATTGAGCTGAAACCTGAAGTGCGATAAGGTCACCAGGGTTTTTATATTGGCATCGTCAATAATAAACCCCATTCGATCAGCGGGAAAACCCGGGTCCAGTGGAACATAGGCGGCGTTAATTTTCACCACCGCCAGGAGGGCAATATAAGTGTATATTGGGTTGTCAAATAACAGCCCTACCCTATCGCCAGGTCTTATGTCACGCGCCAGTAGGTAGCGCGCAGCCTGATTGGCCAGCTTTTTTCCCGGCGGCCACCAGGGTATCGCAACGCCGCTCAAACAGATCGGCCAGCCGCTCTCCCTCGCGCCAACGAATGGAATTATCGTAGTTTGTGCAGGTTAACATTTTATTCCAGACTCCAATTCAGGTAATGCCTCGCCTTAAAAGCGCAGTTCCTCGTCTTCCATAGCGCTTTCTAAAATATCCAAACCTTCCTGGAGTTCGGCTTCCTGAATTGTCAGCGGCATCAGGAACTTGATCACTTCATCCTTGGGGCCTGAGCGCTCGATAATCAGACCGTTTTTGAATGCCTTGGCAGTCACTCTCGCCGCCCATTGCGGGTCCGCACAAGTAATACCCCGCATCATTCCCCGGCCTCGCAGGCCGACCAGTTGCTCTGGAAAACAGTGTAAAAATTCCTTAAGCCGATGTGTGAGCAGAGCGCTTTTCGAACGTACATCCTCCATCAGTTTTGGCGATCGCCAGTAGTATTCCAGGGCCGCCGTCGCGGTTACAAAAGCGTGGTTATTGCCGCGAAAAGTGCCGTTGTGTTCGCCGGGTTTCCAAATATCCAGATCGCGTTTAAACATAACGACTGAAAGCGGCAGGCCGTAGCCGGATAGCGATTTGGATAAGGTGATAATATCCGGTTCCACGCCGGCGGCTTCAAAACTGAAAAATGTACCGGTACGACCGCAACCGGCCTGAATATCATCGATAATAAGCAGAATATTTCGACTGTTGCAAAGCGTTTGCAAGCGTCTAAGCCAGTCGGGTTTTGCGGATTTTAAACCACCTTCTCCCTGAACCGTTTCAAGGATGATCGCCGCCGGTTCATCGATTCCGCTCGATTGATCGCAAAGCATTGCCTCCAGATATTCAATGGTATCGAGATTGTCGCCGAAGTAATTTGCATAGGGCATAACCGTTGTGTTCGGCAGCGGTACCCCGGCGCCAATGCGGTGGTGTTCGCTGCCGGTGGTTGACAGTGCGCCCATGGTTACGCCGTGAAACGCATTGGTAAAACTGATAATATTACTGCGGCCGGTTACTTTACGGGCGATTTTTAGTGCCGCTTCCACCGCGTTGGCACCCGTGGGGCCGGTAAACTGAATCACGTAATTCATACTGCGGGGTAAAAGCACTATGTCTCGCATCGCTTCGAGAAACCGCTGTTTGGCGATTGTATGCAGATCGAGACTGTGAGTGATCGCGTTTCTCTCAATGTATTCAATCAGAGCATCTTTTAATACCGGATTGTTGTGGCCATAGTTTAATGAGCCGGCACCGCAGAGAAAGTCGAGGTAACGATAGCCGCGCGAATCCCACACCTCAGCGCCGATGGCTCGATCGAATACACAGGGAAAGTTTCGCGCATAGGATTGTACTTTGGATTCCCAATGAAGAAATACGTTATTGGATAAATTGACCATGATAGCAATTCCTTTGAGATGGACGTGTTACTCTGTCAATGGATTTGAGTTCTAAAAGTACTTATGTTTTAAATCGAGTAACCTTTAAGCCGCGAGTCAAGAAAGCAAATGCAGAACCAAAAAACATCCTTCCACCTTCTTACCACTGCCGACAAAAGATGTTAAAACAAGACAGAGCCCGATCCATTAACGGCTTTTAGCTCTATACCCAAAGCGGTTGAGTTTTAGGTATATTTGTTGGTGTTATAAATACCCTGCAGAAATTTTTACATCACCTCCACCTCACAAATCATCGCGTTTGCATTTGAAATCGGCAACAAGCAGCAGTAGGTCACATCGATTTTCCGCTCTTGTAAAATGCCGGACCGAGCCAATATTGTTCCAGGTGTACAATAATCCATAAAACGAAGTAAGCGGCGGCCCCAAACTGTCTTCACAGGTGTAAAATTTTTATTGGCTGACATTTTGCCAGAGCGGTTAAAATTTTTAATAACCAAACTAACAAACCAACTCAACAACACCGTTTTCGATAATGTGCTACCCAACATTTAACGTTATGAGAAACAGCCTCAAGCCACAAAAACCTGCAATTCGCCAAAATCCGGGGACCCCAGAAAAATCGACTCAATGCAGAAAATATATAACATGGATGTGATAAATTGAAAGACGGAAAGCAGCTGTCAATGCCATGCTCTTATAGAAATTTTAGTTTTTAGCCTTCGATTCAACTATACAAAAAGTATTGTAATGCTAATATAATGGTCCAACGGCTTGTTTTATAGTGCTTTATGCGTTTAAAACAACCTGCTTGCTCGCCAGGACCACTGTATTTTATCTCAGCGCCAGCCTGGGAAAAGTTAATTTCATCTTTTTAAATTACTTATAAAAGGGAGGTATTTTTACGCCCGCCTGGCTTGGCGCAAGAACGAAGCCACAATGGAGCTTACGTCGAACTTTTTTACAATAACGAAAAATTCGCTGCTATGTCGATTAAAATTCAAAATTATATTTACAAAATACATTAACCCCGAATAGTTTTTCTTGCGCAAGTAAAAAACAAATTTATTTTTAAATTCTCGGCAACGCTTTGGGTATACATTACGCAAAACTTTTATCGTATTTAACTGCGGTCGCATCGAATAACCAATGCCTTCGATTTGATAAATAATCAATAACGTAACATCGTCCACTTGCGCTTTGGTTAGTATTAGGGCTCGGTTAGCACCTTAGGTGGACGAAACGATGAACAAAGCCGAAAGATGCAACGATAGGGTTTAATAATTGCTTCCATCGGGGTTGGAAACGGCCAGGGAGCGTTAGGAACGGGCACGGAATAACTTCTCGCCCCTTTATCAGTGCTAAAAAGGGGGTTTGAGGCGCCCGCTTGGCTAGGCGCAAAAACTTTAGGCTTGGTGGGCCTACGTCGAGTTTTTGCAACGACGCCAGGCTGGATGCATCGGGAGCGACTCTCTATAAAACAAAAAGGGGAAGTTATTCCGTGCCCGTTCCTTATCCCTTCTCCTTCTCCAGCCCTACCAAAAACCGCCCTGTATTGCGCAGTTGACGCCACAGTAGCGCCCAATTTTCCTCGCGCCTGCGGGCCGCCATGCAACGTAAGAAACGCGCTTTGTCCGCATCGCTTTCGCGCTCGACAACTGCGGCCCAGAGCGCGTCTTCGACGTTGTAATGACGATCCTCCGCCAGACAAACCGGGATACAGTCGGCCACGGGAATATCCAGGTCCTCTGCGGCGGCTGCAACCGCCGCCCCTATATTTTGCGCTTTGGCACTCTGCGGGTCGCCCAGGTTGTAGGGCGGCCGCCACTCGCGCAGCGGCCGCAACTGATCGATATGGCTGACCACAACCAACAGCGGCGGCGCGCGCCTGTTCGGTTGCGACCCCAGCCAGGTGCGCACCCGATCCAGAAACGCGCGCTCACCACTGCGATCCGGCCGCTGGGCGGGGCTCACCCATAAAATCAAATCCGCGTTCAGCACCGTCTTTTCAAGCGCCCGCTCTTTCAACTGCGGCGTATCGCAACCGGGTGTATCGAAGATCAATGCTTCAGTGTGCCCTTCCCTTTGCAGCCGATAGGGCGCTATGGCAAAAGTGGTGTCGGGCACTATATCCGCGACCGCCGCCAATTCGCCGAACATGGCATTGATCAGACTGGATTTGCCGGCATTTGCCCGCCCCAGCACCACAATTCGCAGCGGCTCGGAGGTGAGTCGCCCAACGACGCTATCGGCTTGTTCAAGCGCATCCTGAGAATCGCGTGTGGAGGCGGCCGCGGGATTCTCATCGCTCAACAGTAAATTGCCGCTGTATAATTCAATCGCGTAATAACCCACTTTCCTCACATACTCGCGCAACAGCCAGGTCTGCACCCGTTCGGAACCGTAACCCATGATGCGGTTACCCACCTCGCGGCTGAATTCCTGAAACAAGACCGAACCGGGATTGACAATGGCACGCCCCAATCGATAGAGATTACTCCACTCGGAGACCATTTCCTTCCAACGTTGCGCCCGGGCCACCGCGCCCAGACTCAACTGATGGCTGAAGGGAATCTGCTCCGCAATCTGCAGGCGCAGGTCCCGGCCGGCCCGCTCGATAATCAACAGCGCGTGGGGCACGGTGAGTTCCAGCAGCGGTTTGTCCCGCTCGGGATGATAGTGCCGGGCGACGGTGTCCAGTGTGTTTTTGCCAAGCAGCCACAAGCGCCCGACATCACTGAGCGGCCATTGTTCGAGGGTAGCTGCATTTGCCATCGCCTCCACTTTCTCCCAAGGTGCGCAAGCGGAAGTCGGCCATTTTGAATCCGCCTGCGTAACTGCATTCGGAGCCGAATTCGAAAGCCCGGTGCTTTCGCGCCGGCGCACAAGCATGTGCAGACCAAAACCCAGTGCGCCAAACAGCGCCAGGCTGATTAACCAATAGAATAAATTGCCCGATTGCCACAGCCAGATACTGCCGAATACCGGTAGCGTCATCACCGGCAACAATGTCAACACGATCGCCACCAGGCGCAAACGGCCAAATTGTCTTATGAGTAGCTTCACGATTGACTCCGCTTGTTGACCATCGGCAACGACCGGCCGCGGGCGAAAGCGCTGGCATAAACATCGCGCAGCGCCTGCGCATCCACCGCTATGCCGTCACTTTTTTTATTGAGATAGTAACAGGCGCTTTTACCCAGCGCGTAGGTCACCGCCGCACTGGAGGTCGCCCCCCAGAGCGCGCCGGCGGTCTGGCCCCAGCCGGGAATCAGTTTGATGGCGCCCCTGCCCGCCCAGCGCAGGCCGTAAGCGGCCATAAACCCCGTCCCCAGCAGACTGAAAAATTCCGATGAGGTGCGCGTGTTCCAGGTCAATTTATACAGTGAGGCCAGTGTGTGCAGCAGCTTTATCTGCAGTGCGGGCACCAGTGCCAGATCCACCACCGGCAGCGCGCCCAGGCCCGCCGCTGCCGCCGTATAACCCATGATGTGGGGATGGGCCGCCCGGCTGTAGGCGTCGCGCAGCTCCGGATCGGCGCGCAACAGCGACTGCAGCCCCAGGGAGGACACGGATTCAATCGCCGCCCACAAAGCCTCCAGACCATAGTCGGGTGGGTTAAAGTCGTCCTCGGCCAAGGTTAGATCAACAGGCACCCATAACACGTGCGCTGTACCCGCCAATTTACCCAGCCGGGAGCGCTGTTCGCGTAGCGCCCGGCTCAAATCCGTCGGGACGTTTTGCTTCCCCGCTGCCTCCCCGTCGCCGCTGCCGAACGGATAGGGTAAGGGGTGTTCCCCGCCAACGGGGTAAGCCTCGTGCAGACAGGTTTGCACCACCAGCAACGGCCAGTCGGGGTGGCGCCTGCGCAGCGCCCGAATGGCCTCGAATACGGCCTCCTGCCGCATATCAGTGGCCTTCATCACCGCCACCGCCAAATGCGCCTGGGACTCGCAGTAATGTATATCCTCGGCGGGATCATAGGCCACTTCTCCCAAGCCGCGGGTGTCCAAAAAACGCACCGCGGGCGCTTCCGGCGGGTAATCGTAAAAACGCGCGGACCGGGTACAGGGTTTGAATCCTGTGCCGATTTCAGCGCTGTCGCTGCCGGTAAGGGCGCGGATAATGGAGGTTTTTCCGGATTGGGTTTTACCGATCAGCCACAACACCGGCGGGGGCTGTCTGGAGACGGCTTGCCGCAGCGCTGCTTTCAGCTCGGCGGAGTCCACCCGGGGCTCGATAATCATTTTCCGGAACCGATTCCAGGTCCAGCGTTTTTGGGTTCTAACGTTGTTCAAGCGAGTGACCTCATCAACGTAAAGGGGGGGTCAGGTCTTGATATGTGAATCCTCAAACCGCCTCACGATTTTGCTCACCGATGAATAATGTAAACCAAAGTAATCCGCCAGCTCCACCATTTTGTATCCACCACTCTGATAGGCAAGAAAAATGGCCTCATCCCTTGAACAGGATTCACGCTCATAATCCGCAATCGCCCGGCATGGTTTCCGTTGTTGATTCAGGGGAATTTCGACCAGAGAAGCATCCGGCTCTAATAAAGTTTGCATCTTCTCGACAAATTTTTCATCTCCAAGGAAAACCTGATTTTTTAGCTGCGTCCACGGCGAGGGGTGACCCTTTCCCTCCACAACAAAACGGCGGTAACGCTCGATAGCCACCTTACGTCGATGAGCAAGGGTACTCAATAGCCAATCGGTTTGCAGCCAGGGATACGTTGCCACAAATCCCGCCGTGCCACGGTAGCTACTCCAGGGCCAATCCTTGGCGGATCTAACCATGCCCGCCCTGACCGGGTTCAGTACAACGTATCGCGCCAGTTCCAACAGGTAGCTGTCTTTATCCACCAGAATTGCTTTATACCGCCCTTGAAATACATGCCCTACGCGTCCGCGCAACCGATTAAATCGCTGGGTATACACACCATTTAATTGCCGCATACCCTGCGACAGGTTACCTTCGGGTGTTTCCACCAGAAGGTGGTAGTGATTACCCATTAAGCAGTACGCGTGACAAATCCAATTGAAGCGACGACAAACTTCCCCGAACACATTCAGCCACTGCTCGCGGTCATCATCCGATAAATAAATCGCTTCGCGACCGTTGCCTCTGGAAGTGAGGTGGTATAACGCTCCGGCAAATTCTATTCGTAAGGGTCTGGCCATGGAGGGGGATTATAGGGCTCTATGCGGTAAAATTCAAGATTCAAGACCTGACCCCTGACCTGGTGACCCCTGACCTGTTCGAGTCTACTGGCGGACAAACAGCAACAATTAGCTGCCCGACCATTGCACCGCTACTGCTGAATGGCGGATGCCGTATATCAAGTACATCCGGCTCGGGATTAGGCGCGGAGGACTTGATTGCCAGTTACCCGGTATCGACAGACGCATGGTCATGCACGTCAAGCGCCAGCGGTCGCAATGTCACCGTTTATGCAACCTGCTGCACTCGGAAGGGTGCGGATCCTTTTTAACGACGCTTGTACTCAGGGTAGGTATGGCGCAAAAACTGTCTTTAAATATCGAGAAATTTAGCGACCTGCGACATGCCCCTAATGTATTTTGTGATATATTTGGCAAGTTTGTCTGAGATTAAAGCCTCATAAATGCGTCGTTAAAAAAGAGCCGCACCCCACTCTGAATTAGCGTTATTCGCGTTTTTAAACACCGCCTGCGCACATAATCCGCGTAAAAACACAACCGGCGTGTTCGTAGGAAAGGCACTCCATTAGGCCCCCTAAAATAAGCGTTTTTAGACGCCCTAATCGAGGTTCATTGGTAGCCGCCTGTTTCGGCCGAATCTGCACACGGGCCATGAACCCGGCGCTGGTTCATGGAAAGAAAATTAAGAGCGTCTAACAAAATGAACTTTCTATACCTGCAGCGAATGAGATTTAGGAGTCCATAGCACGTCGGCATGCCACATCACTCTTTTTGCCCACAGTTGATTAGATATTGTGATGATATGTGTGTTGCGCATCACTAATTTCGATAAAAAATCACACACCAATCGCAAAATCTATCTAACTTTTATCATGTTCGACTTGCCAACTTAATACAACCTTGGATCATTCTGTTCATGCGATTATTGCTTGAGCTTCTCTTTCATACCATCATCACTTTCTTCCGATGCTGCGAACCCGGCGGTACGAAAACAGTGGTTGCAGAGAATTTGGCATTGAGACA
>JARROD010000240.1:0-10408 GCA_037384225.1 Exilibacterium sp. | reverse complement strand
GGGGCAAGCCGACAGTGGCAAAGCTTCCAGGCCGTCAATGATAGGCAATACCGAAGTAACAGTTGGGGGCTATGTAAAACTCGACAGTAATTTCAGCGACTATTCCGACGGTAGCCGGGCGACGGCGGGTATCGGTGAAGATTTTCTGGTGGGCTCGACCATTCCGGTCGGCGGGGAAAGCGGCGATAATAAATTTCACGCCCACGCAAAAACCTCGCGCCTGTTTGTCAAAACGCACACGGCGCTGGAAAACGGCCATGTGAATACGCATCTTGAGTTCGATGCGATCGGCAGCGCGCAGGGCGATGAGCGTATCAGTAACTCCTACTCCGAGCGGGTTCGCCACGCCTATGTCGACTGGCAGATCGATGCCCACAACGCGCTGTTGGCCGGGCAGACCTGGTCCACTTTTTTCAATGTTGGGGCGTTGCCGGAAGTGATGGACTTTGTCGGCCCGGTAGGGACCATCTTTGAGCGTCAACCGCAGTTGCGCTACACCCGCAAAACCGCCGTCGGGAGTATACAGATCGCGGCTGAAAACCCCGCGACAACCCTCTACAACGGTACCACTAACCCCTACGACGACAACAGCCTGCCGGATCTGGTTGCCCGCTACAACGGCGCCGCCGGCGACTTTGCCTATGCCGCGTCTGTCATGATACGGGAGCTGCGCTATGAAGGCGACACCAGCAATGACGACACCAACGGCTACGCCCTGAGCCTGGCAGGAAAGTATCAATTGGGTCGTGACGACATACGCTTTATGTTTAACTATGGTAATGCCCTGGGTCGCTATATGGGGTTGAACAGCTATCGGGCGGGTATTATCGAAGCTGACGGGAAGATAGAACTGATTGATCAATTTGGGGGCTTCGTGGCGCTGCGCCATATTTGGAATGATCAGTGGCGCAGCAACCTGGTATTGTCGGCCACCCGCGCCGATAACCCCGATACGGTGGCCGATACAACACCCTCTGATTACGAGAGTGTTCACTTAAATATGCTGTATTCACCGGTCGCCAAACTGACCCTGGGCGCCGAGTTTATTTATGCCAGTAAAACCCTTGAAAACGCCGGCAATACACTGGCCGATGACGAAGGCGATCTGAAACGCCTGCAATTTTCCGTCAAATACGCGTTTTAAATACGGCGGGCTTGTGTTAAGAATAATCTGTTAAAAACGTATAAGAGGAGAACTCCCCATGAGTTTTGAAAGTGATGAAAAAGCCAAAGCCTACTGGCAGGAAAACCTGCGCTTAATGGTCGTATTACTGGCGATTTGGTTTGTAGTCTCGTTTGGCTGCGGTGTTTTGCTGGTGAATGTGCTTAATGCAATTAAGTTCGGCGGTTTTAAACTGGGTTTCTGGTTTGCGCAGCAGGGTTCCATTTACGTGTTTGTGACATTGATTTTTGTCTATGTTTGGAAAATGAACAAGCTCGACCGAAAGTACAATGTTCATGAAGACTAAAATGTTTATGAAGACTAAAAAGTGCAATGCTCATGAAGACTAAAAGGCTGATGAAGACTGATTAATGGGCTCGATAATAGCGGATTCTCGAAAGCATAATAACGAATTCAGGAAAACTGTGGATATTCAAACCTTAACATTTATACTGGTGGGAGCTTCCTTTGTGCTCTATATCGGTATCGCGATCTGGGCCAAGGCCGGATCCACCAACGAATTTTACGTCGCCGGCGGCGGCGTGCATCCGGTTGCCAATGGTATGGCGACCGCGGCGGACTGGATGTCGGCCGCTTCGTTTATTTCCATGGCCGGGTTGATTTCCTTTATGGGCTACGACGGCGCGGTTTATCTGATGGGGTGGACCGGCGGCTATGTTTTACTGGCGCTGTGCCTGGCTCCCTATCTGCGCAAATTCGGCAAGTTCACCGTGCCGGATTTTATCGGTGACCGCTATTATTCCCAGACCGCGCGTACGGTGGCCGTTATCTGCGCGATCTTTGTCTCCTTTACCTATGTGGCCGGTCAGATGCGCGGTGTCGGGGTGGTGTTTTTTTACGCGGTTCTGGGGGGGATGAAAGGTATCACCTACACTCAGGTGGCGCAGTACTGTGTACTGATATTCGCTTATATGGTGCCGGCGGTCTTTATTTCGATCCTGATGACCAACAACCCCATCCCGCAACTGGGGTTTGGCGGCACTCTGGCGGATGGGTCCGGTACCTACCTGCTGGACAAGCTCGATGGGTTGTCGACGGAACTCGGGTTTACCGCCTATACCCAGGGTACGAAAAGTACCATTGATGTATTTTTTATTACCGCCGCGTTAATGGTGGGGACGGCGGGGCTACCCCATGTGATCGTGCGCTTTTTTACCGTGCCGAAAGTACGTGACGCGCGCAAATCCGCCGGTTGGGCACTGCTGTTTATCGCCCTGCTCTACACCACGGCGCCGGCGGTGGCTACCTTTGCCCGGGTCAATATGATCAACACCATCAACGGTGCGGACGCTCAGGGAACACTGAAATCCGAGGCCCCGAGCTGGATCGAAAACTGGGAGCGCACCGGTCTGATCACCTGGGACGACAAAAACGCCGACGGCCGCATGTTTTATTCCGGCGACGACCGCAACGAGATGAAAATCGATCGCGATATCATGGTATTGGCGAACCCGGAAATTGCCCAACTGCCGATCTGGGTGATCGCCCTGGTGGCGGCCGGCGGCATCGCCGCGGCGCTGTCGACGTCGGCGGGACTGTTGCTGGTGATTTCAACGTCCATTTCCCACGATTTGCTGAAACGAAACTTTATGCCCGACATTACCGACAAACAGGAGCTGTTCTATGCGCGGGTGGCGGCTGCGGTGGCGATAGGCGTCGCCGGGTATCTCGGCATTAATCCACCGGGTTTTGTAGCCCAGGTGGTGGCGTTTGCGTTTGGGCTCGCGGCCTCGTCCTTTTTCCCGGCCATTATCATGGGCATTTTTTATAAACGCATGAACAAGGAAGGCGCGATCAGCGGCATGCTTGCGGGCATCTTGTTTACGGCGATCTATATCATCTATTTTAAATTTATCAACCCGGGGGCCAATACGCCGGACAACTGGCTATTCGGCATTTCTCCGGAAGGTATAGGCACACTGGGTATGCTGATCAACTTTGCGGTGGCGCTGGGCGTTAGTCGGGTTACTAATGATTCACCCGAGAATGTGCAGGATCTGGTGGAAAGCATCCGCTTTCCCAAGGGCTCCGGCCAGGCGCAAGCGCATTAAGGTGGAGAGTTGCAAGCGCATTAAGGTGGAGAGACACAAGCGCATTAAGGTGGAGAGACACAAGCGCATTAAGGTGTTGATCTATGGAGGTAATGAAAGGTGGATGACGGCATAGAAATTCAGGAAGTCAAACAATTTCTCAGCTGTTGTGTGCCTTTCGATCAACTCAGCGATGAACTGCTGGCGGGGGCCGCCCGCGCGGTTCACATTACTTACCATCCCGCGGGGAACCAACAGGGTCGCCATGCGGCCCTGTTCGATCAGAACAACCCCAGGCTCTATATCGTACGTAGCGGCGCGGTCGAAATCCGCTCCCGCGAGGGGCAATTGCTGGACCGGGTCGATGCGGGCGGCTGCTTTGGCTTTCCGTCGCTGCTGACCGGCGAGGCGGTTACCAACCGTGCGATTTTTATTGAAGACTGTCTGCTTTATCAACTCGACGAAACCACTTTCCACGCGCTCTGCTCCCGCGACCGGCATTTCGATCGTTTTTTTAACCGCGCCCATGCCCGGCGTTTGCGCCGCGCCGTGCGTTTGCGCGAGCGCGATACCTGGCTCAATGAACGGGTGGCGGAGGTGATGTCCGGGCAGCCGGTGACCATCGCGCCGCAAACCACGGTCGAGGAGGCGGCGCGGGCGATGACCGCGGCGCGGGTGTCTTCGCTGATCGCGCTCGACGGGGAGCGCATTTGCGGTGTGATAACAGACCGGGATTTGCGTTCCCGGGTGCTGGCCGAGGGCCGTGACGGTGGCACCCGGGTCGCCGACATCCTGTCGCCCGAGCCTGTCTGTGTGCAGGCCGATGCGCTGGTATTTGAAGCGCTGATGCTGATGTCCGGCCACAATATCCACCACTTGCCGGTGGTTAGAGATGCTGTGCTCTGCGGGGTCGTGACCACGACCGATATTATGCATAATCTGCAGGCCGAGCCGGTTTCCCTGATCGGCGCTATCAGCCGCCAGCGCGATAGCAAGGGTCTGCAGAGTACGGCGCAGCGGATTCCTGTGCTGCTTCGCAATATGATCGCCAGGAAGGCGCGCGCCGACGAGGTCGGGCGGGTGTTGACCGCTATCACCGATACCATGACCCGGCAATTGATCGCCCAGGCGATCGCCTCGCTGGGTGAGCCGCCGCTGCCGTTTGTGTGGCTGGCGTTTGGCTCTCAGGGGCGTCAGGAACAGTCGGCAAAATCCGATCAGGACAACGGCCTGCTGCTGGACGATAGCTATTCGCCCGAGCGCCATCAGGCCTATTTTCAGGCGCTGGCCAATTATGTATGTGATGGCTTGAACGCATGCGGCTATCGCTATTGTCCCGGCGAGGTGATGGCGAGTAACGGTCGCTGGCGTCAGCCGCTGTCCGACTGGCAGGCGTGTTTCGCCAACTGGATAGCCGAACCGCAACCGGATGCATTGATGCACGCCAGTATTTTTTTCGATATGCGGGCTAAAAACAGTATTTTTCTCGCTTGCCTGACCGAGAACGCACTGAAAAACACACCGCCGCTAGGCTTTTTCCGCCAGTTTGTGGTGGAGCGCAACGGCGAGCACAAAAACGCGTTCGATATGAAACTGCGTGGTATCATGCCGATTACGGATATCGCCAGAATATACGCCCTGGCGGCGGGTGTGAGTGAGATCAATACGTTGAAGCGTCTGAAAGCCGTGGCCAATACCGAGTGGCTGTCGCTCAAGGACGCCCGCAGTCTCTGCGATGCCTACGAATATATCTCCCACCTGAGACTGTTGCACCAGGGGCGGCAGATGCAGGCGGATGAAGTGATAGACAACCACCTCAGCCCTGACGCCGTATCGGGATTGTTGAAGCATCAGTTGAGGGATGCTTTCGATGTGGTGGTTCGGGCGCAGGCGGCTTTGAAGTTGAAATTTACCGGGTATTTTTTCTAGGAAGCGGGTATGCCGACGTGGCTGAAGCGGTTGTTGCATGTTCACACCCGACCGCGCGCCTATGCGGCATCGGCGAAACGGGACTTCCGGCAACTGGATTTCCTGGCGCTGGATGTTGAGCTTTCTTCGCTACAGCCTGACACAGGGGAAATTCTCAGCATTGGTTATGTCCCCATTATCAAAGGGGGAATTATTCCAGCGCGGGGTAAACACCTGTTGATCAGCGATCACGCCGGCGTCGGCGACAGTGCCGAGTACCACGGCATTCGCGATTGCGATCGTCGCCTCGGCATTGCGCTTCGCGATGCGATCATGCAACTGCAGCATGCCGCCGGTGACAAACCGCTTATCTTTCATCACGCCAGATTGGATCTCGAATTTTTGCGGCGTGCGGGATTTCGCTGCACATCCAATCCACTTATCGATACGCTGCAGCTGGAACGGCGGCGCCTGATGCGCAAGCCGTTTACTGACGGCGCCCATCAACTGCGCCTTTACCAGTGCCGGCAGCGCTACCACCTGCCGGAACGAAAAGCTCACAACGCATTTACCGACGCTCTGGCTACGGCTGAATTATTTTTGGCGCAGTGTGCCTATATGGCGGGCGGCGGCCTATTAACCCTCAAAGAGTTAGTGCGCGCGGCCCGGTTGTAACGCCGATTTTTATTCTGACAAATCCCGGTCGGTCGAACTTTCTGAACGGTATCGAAACATCTGGTCGCGCATGGCCCGGTACTCTGGTTGATAGACATAGTCCAGCAAGAGGGGCAGGAAAATATACACTAAAACCTAACTCTTTAGTCATTTTTATGCCCGTGGCACCGGTGTCTTGCTTGTTACATACAGTTTTTGAGCGCAGTTCAAGCTCAACAGACTGCCAAAACCATCACCGCGGCTACTATACCCAAAGCGTTTGAGATTTAGGTGCACAGAGCACGCTCCTTTTTGTCCCTGGCAGCGTTGCTCCGTCCAGCCGCTCCAGGCATTCGCGGCGCTAGCGCCCTCACATGGGGCCTGCCATGCAGCGTCGTCGCGCCCTTGCTATTAAAAGAAGGGGGAACAAAAATTGACGCACTCTGCACATCTAAATCTCAAACACTTTGGGTATATCTTAAGCAGAGCCGGAAGATGGCCGAAAAATTCAGTTGTATCAAAGGGTTGCCTGGCTGGATGAAAACTGGGATAGTAGCCTCGATGACCATTTTTCTTTTTTCTCGCGAGAAGAAGATAGAATGCATGTCCATGTCGTCTCTGGCGACCGCGAGGCTAAGGGTAGTGCATGAAATAACGTTTAGCAAAAGTACAAAATGTCATACCTACGCCAAGCAGAGCCCCAGAGCCTTTAGGAACGGGAAGTTATTCCTTGCCCGTTCCTTATACTTCAGCACCAGTTGAAGATAGCGAGTAAAACACTAAAAACCAATCAGAGGGACAGCGTTATGTTTCAGGGTTGTTATGCAATTGATTAGGTGTACAGCCAAACTCCGAAAAGAGATGGGGCTGAAAGATCACGAACTTTTTCAAGATGACATTCCGACCTCGGGATTGGGGGCCTGGCATGCAAATCTCATATACATCAACAGGCGAAAGTGTGTGCTGTTTACTAATGATAAGACGCTGTTGAATTTCATTGCTCCAGATGTGAATCGTGAAGAAATTCGTTCGTTGGATCGGCTGTTTATTGGTTATCTTCGCCCGATATTGGCTGAGGAGGGAATTTCAGCGGAGGAGTGTGAGGAAATAGCCAGAGAGTATTCTGAACTTAGATACGCAAAAACTACCGACAAGTCCATTCTTGGTTCAATGAACGAACTCGCATTCCACTATAAACATCGGATTATGGACGCTGGAGGGCTCCACAAACCAGAAATTCCCGGGATCATCCATTCGCTTAACAATATGCCGATGGGGGCGTTGGAGTTTGTGTTTCCGTCTGAAGCCCTCAGGCAGCATCTGAGATCGGAAGCATAACCAACGACTTGCAACCTAACGTATTGGACTTTGGTAGGAGCCTACGTGATTTCGGGGGAGAAAAATGACACTAGTACAATGTTAGATACGGCAGTGTATGACATCGAAAGTAGAAAAATGCTTTTTCGCGCGCCTGGCACTAGCAGTATCAAAGGTAGATCCACACCAATAAATCTTAGTGAAGAGCTTCGTTTGGACAGCGTTAATGGTTTTAAGGAGGCTGCCGAAAAAATGACCGCCAACTTAGACTTACAGCTAACGACATTCAAAGAAAAAATAAAAGCCGAGCCTGAGAAAGTAAAAATTGTGAAGCGAGAGGGGTATTCGGGTAGTGGTGCTTTTGGGCTGTTGGAAGGTTTTCTTATTTTATCCCTAGCTATATACCGAAAATCCATCGTTATGAGTGTCAAGTAAGGAGAATCATGAAAATAATATACGCAGCAATTGCCTGCATATTTCTTCAGGCGTGCTCAACAGTCGGCTCCGTAGATCGACCTCCAGGTTACTTCCAAGAGGGTTCCTCGAGTTCTCAAGAAGGATTGGTCGAGAGTGTCACCTTTGGTGATGATGATAAAAAGATTGATGAATTGCTTCATTATCAGGTTAAATTGCCCGAGAAAAATAGAATAGCTATATTAAAGTTGAGTACTGATAATTACTGGCGTTTTTATTCGAATGACTTTACTCAACTAAATGACTCTCATGTACACGCGCTTATTACGAAGCTTAGGGGGTCAAATAGGGTATACGATGCTTCTTTTTTACCGGCGATGCTCGTGCCTGAAAAGAGAACTGTTCCTGTGTTAAGAGAGGCTGCGGCGCGATTTCAGGCTGATTTGTTTTATGCATGGAAAAAATATTTCGATAATATAGATTCTTTCGAAGTTATTGATGGTGACATACTGAAAGAGGAAGGTGATGCTATTATAAGCCCTGCAAATAGTTTTGGATATATGGATGGGGGCCTGGATTTGAAATATAGCAAACACTTTGGCTGGGAGCTTGAATCAAAAGTCAGAGCTGTATTAGAGCAAAAATATTATGGAGAAATCCCGGTAGGCAATGCAATTATTGTGGAAACTGCATTAAATGATCTGCCTTTTCTGATTAGCGCGCCGACTATGCGGGTTCCATCAAATGTAAGTAATACAGTTAATGCGTATTTAGCGTTTAAAGCTATTATACAAGCATGTCTGGAACACAACAAAACGAACTATCAAAAAATTAAAACTGTTTTGTGCCCTGGTCTTGCTACCGGAGAAGGCAAAATGCCAGTCGAAAAATGTGCAAATCAAATGTATATTGCATACCAAGTCGTTCTTGGTGGCCAAATGTTACAAAAAGGTGGTCTAGCAGCAGCGGTCATCAATCATATGGAGTTATTAGGTACAAAAAACACGTAACTGGGTTAACAACTTATCGCCGCCGCGCTGCGAGCAGCAAAGCTGCACCGGTTATAACAGCTTTATAAGCACATGGAGAGCATGGGATGACGAATATATATCTTTTCGACTGGGGTGACACTTTGATGGTAGATCTAAAGGGAATTCCCGGCCCAATGTGCAATTGGGAAGTTGTCAAAACAGTTGATGGAGCCTTCGAAACTCTTGACTATCTATCTAAACATTCTCTTATTTACATTGCAACAGGAGCCGAAGAATCCGATGAGGAAGATATTAAAAAGGCATTTGCGAGAGTCAATTTAAGTCAGTTTATTTCTGGCTATTTTTGCAAGACAAACCTGGGTGTATCGAAAGGCGAACCGGATTTTCTTCCCAGGATAATAAGAAAGCTAGGGAAACCGGTCTCAGATATCGCAATGGTGGGCGATAATTTCGACAAAGACATTAAACCCGCGCTAGCTGTAGGTATACAGCCAATCTGGTTTTCAAAAAGTGCAGAGCATAGGGGAAGCGTGAACGTACAAGTCATTAGCGAATTGCAGGAGCTATGTGTATAACGATCGCCAGAAATCTTACTGGATCTCCAAAAGCTTAACTTTTTCAGGCCCGTTATTGGTAGCGTTATGCGCAGGCATGTAGTAGAAAATAAAAAATAGCTTTAGAGTTAACACTGTTTATCTTTCTATTAACATAGGCTGCGGAATGGAGAGCTTAAAGTTACAGCAGAAGAACTGCTAGTACTCTAAGGAGAATTCATCTGAAAGTTATGAGCTTGGTTAGACTAAGCATAATCCTATTTGTTTTTTTAGGCTTATGTAGCTGCACCGCATTAGTTTCAGAATACCTTCAAAAGTCAAATAGCTTTAGCTATGACAGTATTACATCGGATAATCAAATCGAGTCTCTTGGCTTTAAGAAAGGTAAGTATTGCTCATCTGAAAGCAAAGCATGCATTAGCTACTTATCTGGAGGTCCAATTAATAACAAATGCATGAAATATCATACTGAACTAAAAAGTGGTTCATATGACACTGAGGTGACGTTAAACTTAAGCCGTGAATCAGTTCCAGATGGAATTTCCGGTACAATTGTCTTGATTCACGGCTTCCGAGCCTCTAAAGAGTTTATGCTTAACTCGGCACTCTACTTTAGATTTTTGGGTTTTAATGTATTGGTGCCAGATCTATTAGGGCATGGAGAATCTGAAGGGAGAAAAACTTTTGGAGTCCGTGATAGACATATCATTGATGAGCTCATTACATCTGAGCACAGTCCTGAGAAAAACTTATTCGTGTTAGGTAATTCTATGGGGGCTGTAACCGCAGCCTATCTATCAACGATGAGAGTCGATATAAAAGGGGTTATTCTACAGGCACCAATGCTGAGATTTGACGAGGCTGTTCTTCGTTATACAACCACGAATTATCCATACTTGAAGTATATTTTTAACGACAAAGATATTTTACTAGGAGCTACTGCCGCTCTTAGTAAAGAAAATTTAACTGTTCAAGATACAGATATTAAACCTATTCTTGCATCAGAAAATGTTCCTGTACTTTTGTTTGCTTCTTCTCAGGACTTGGTTGCACCTTATAAAAGTTTCGCAGATCTGAATTCAGATATGGTTTTGGTAAAGGAGTTGTTAAACAGAAATCACCCAAGTATGGGGGTTGTTGATAACAAAGACAGTAAAATAATAATTGATTGGCTTAAAGAGCTAATGCAATGATAGGGTATGTCTATTCAAATCGAAATGCTAGGTGATATTTATATGGAGAGGCGTTATAAAGTGAAGTTAGTAATAGGAAATAAAAATTATTCAACCTGGTCATTAAGACCTTGGTTACTTTTGTCTGCCTTTGACATTGATTTTGAAGAAATTCAAGAGTCTC
>JARROD010000239.1:773-6575 GCA_037384225.1 Exilibacterium sp. | reverse complement strand
TACTTTGTCGAATGCTACGATGGTGTGCCCATTGATATCATTCGTCAACACATCGAACAGGAGCGGACACCGCATTAGGATTGCTTCGCAATCCACGCCTTACATCTCCGCCCTGAAGGGCGAAGTTTTACGGCGCACTCGATAAATGCTTCCCGCAATGCTATCGGGCAGTGGTGAAATCCGATATAGACGCTGGCCAGATCGATGCTCCCGCTCGGAATGTGCGTCGAGAAATCGGTGGCATAGTGATTGAAATCGATGGTCTGCCCAACCTTGGCCACTTGGCCGCGATCAACCATGTCAGGGATGGAATAGCCGGGTGGGGTATCGGTCACGGTATAAATATCGCCGTTGATGGCGACCGCCTCCTCCAGGTAATCCAAATAGCGGCCACCGGACCCGACCTCCAGATAACCTTCAAACGAGCGTGCCTCGCCCAGCAGCTCGACGCTCTGCTGCACCATAACCTGCTTTTGGTGTTGTAGCGCGGGAATGGCAAACTTCAATTCGCCTAAAAATGGCTTGATGGTATCGAGCTGCTTTTGCACGGCGGCATAGATTTCCCTGTCGCTTTTCAATTGCTCGGTATTGCTGGCGATCAACCCGTGGAACTCCCGCTCGGGGAACAGGTGAAAAACGTTTTCCAGAAACGATAAAAATTCACGTCTAGCCTCACGATCACCATAAATATAGGCAAAATTGTCAATTGCGGTTGATTGAACTTAAGCGAAGGCGTTTACACGAAAAATGAAGACTACATCGTGATGTTAGACGTGATTGGTGTGAGCACCACGGTCGAATACATGATGAAAAGTGTCTACGAAAAGGCCTGGTATGAATTTGATTATTGGTCGTGGGTGAAAAAAATCTGGTCCGAACCCGAATTCTTCGCCAACAATTTCATTCGCAAACTGGAACGCAAACTGTTTGTCACCCTCGAATTCGGATTTAAAACAGGCTACGCCAAGCTCATTGAACTCGGCGCCAAAACCACATTCGAAGCGAGCGACGGTCAAATTTATCTAACCGCAAAATTCAACCACGCAAACCCATTAAAATTGCCGGATGGAGTAAAACGTTTGGCCGCAGCTCAAAACCTGCAAATTCTATCCATTCCACGCTGGGATCCGTTCACCAAAATTCTCCCCCAACTCACCGCGCAGGGGCTGGAAATAAATGATATTTCCGGCAACCAATTTATCGTGGTATCTATCGTAAAAAGTAAAGACCAAACCTTCGACTTTAACCAAGCCTATCCACTATTTGACTCGCGCATGGTCACCACACCCGAGCGAGAAAGAAATGCGGTGCTCGTCAGCGTCAACACACTAGGCAGCATGCTAGGCTATATCAACAAAGCAGGTATTCAGCTCGAGCATATCTACGATTATTGAACTAACAGGCACAATCATACACGGATTATTGCCTAACCCAACCTACAGGCTCCGTACGCCACGCCAGCTGTTTTTCAATACTTCGTTAAATCGGTCACTGCCCATGATGAAATAGGAGTAAACGGCACCCAGGTGAGAATATACCCAAAGCGTAAATGTAAAAAGCCCGCTAAATGCGGGCTTTTCCTCAACCCGGCAAATCCTATTGCCAAGGACATACACGTGACTAATTAAGACCCGGAGCGTTGTACAAGCTTTTTCCTACGCAACCCGGCAAACGACAATAACAACAACCCCATCCGGCCAAAGCTACCGCCACCACCGGAAGATGAAGACTGATTAGCCGCGTTATTGTTGTCATTATTCGAATTGCCGGTATCACCTGAATCGCCGGTATCTCCTGAATCGCCGGTATCACCTGAATCGCCGGTATCTCCTGAATCGCCGGTATCAGACGTATCGTCATCATCGATTGCATCGCCTTCGTCGAAGGGAACCTCCACTTCGGAACTCGCGGTTCTGCTGTTACCTAATCCGTCTGTGATGCCGCAGCTGACCGTGTAGACACGACCTGAACCCGAATCGCTACGTTCGGCGCGAAGCTGCACTGTTCCCACGTAGCCGGTACTGTCAAAGGTGAGGGTGACAGGAACCGGTGCCGTATAGCCGTCGGACCCGTTAACGTCGCCGTTCGTATTGCCGTCGTTCGCACCGTTGTCCGGTTCATCGCTGGCTATGGAACAGGTTAGGGTCAAGTCGTCGGGATCGATATCGTCATCGAAGAACGACACCTTGATCGCTACGTCCTGCATCTTATGATTCGCGGGCGAAAGGATTTCCGGATCGGTGGTAACCAGAAAATAGGGAGCGCCTTTTTCGACAGCGCGGCGTATCGAAACGTCGTCTATGTTAGCGAAGCTTCCTCCGGTATTCGTAAATAAAATACCCAATTTGCCACCAACTGCTGCTGCCGTGGAGGAAATCGTGGATGAGTATTCTACCCAATCGGGAGTTGTAGCCGAGCTGTAACTACCGAATACGTTGGCGGGATCGTCATAGAACAATGAAGCCGTCCATTCCGAAGTTCCCCCATTCCAGGTTTTGGCAACGAAGGAGAGGTCGAACTCGTCTCCCGGCTGAATGGTATATTCACTCAGCAGATAGGCTGAGCTATTTACACTCATAAAGGCAGAATAGCTGCCGTTGTAGGTTCCCCACCAAGCGTTACCAGCTTCGACGCCTGCGTCGGTGACAATGTAATTCGTCCAACCAGGAACATCATGGGCTGGGTTATCAAACCCATCGAACTCGGGAAAACTGCCCACGCCGGCTTCGAAGTCACTATTTTCCAGCTCGATCTCTGGCACGGACGGAATATCCTCCACGCTGGCGTCGGCCAAGGATGCCACGTCGGCCTCGCTCAACGCGTAGTTGTAAATGCGAAACTCATCGATCGCTCCCTTGAACAGGGGGTCAGGATACTGGCTTTTACCGATGTAGTTGATGACCGGATTGAAATCGGAAGGCTTGATCGTGGTTGTCGTCGAAGTCGCGAGAACGCCATTGACGTACAATTCGGCGGTACCGTCTCCAAGCACGACCGCGACATGGGTCCATTCGCCGACCGGTGGCGCAGATGTGTACAATTCATGGGCTACGCCGTCGTCGTAGATCGTGAACTGCATGGTCTGGCCGTCCGCGTTAGCGGGCGTCAGGAAGAGGTATTCGTTGGTGCCGTTTCCGAAGTCGAAGATGCGTTGCCAGGACGAGCCGCCACTCCAGTTTATCCAGGCCGCAATCGTGAGTTGGTCGTGGCTTGCCACATCTGCCGGAAGGCTCAGGGAGCCTCCGTTTAGAGAGAGGTGACTTCCATCTACGCCCCCTGGGCTATACCCGGCTCCACTATTTAGATACACGTTGTTCTCGTTGATAGACTCATCCGTTGCATCGAGCTGAAAAGCGTAATGAGCCACCAATGCCGCGGCGCCGGTCGGCGTTGCACTTGTCTCGTCCGACTGGGCAGACCGGTTGCCGGATTTATCGACTGCCTGAACCACGTAGTAGTAGGGCCCGGATTGGCTGGCTGAGTTATCCGTGAATGAAGTGTCCGTTAGCCCCCGCGCCACGATCTCGTAAGGACCGCCCCAAGTGGTTCGCAATACTGTGGAGCCGCCGAGGTCGACCTCCGGATTGGGGCTCCAGCTCACGTTCACAGATGCCGCATTGGCCCTTGCCCGCACGCCCTCTGGCCTGGATGGAGCGGTGAAATCGGTGGGATCGGCCACTGCTGAAACGAGGCGCCACTGTTGGTTGGCTTGACCGTCGGCTGTCTTTTGAACCACATTTGTATCGTCTACCGAAAGATACAGACCGCTCCAGCGGCTGCCAATGGTGAACCAGCCGTCTTCAACGTATTCGAGGAACCACTGCTGGTTAGCGCCCGGATACTCGCCAGCTTCATATTGCCTGATATCGCCCCCGTCCTCCAGCGAGAAATTGTACACATCCGGCACCTTGCCACTGTGGACCGCTCTGATTTCGAAGTAACTGTTGTCGCCTCCGATGTCCCGGCGTATGGGAGTGACATCCCACTGCTGATTCGTGCCCCCATCGAACGCGTTCTGTTCGATAAACGCGCCATTGTCCGCACTGGACCCGGCGACCTCCATCACTTGCGAGCTGCCGCGGTTGACCAAGTAGTAACGGCCGTCGATCACAGGCTGCACATCTTCGCCCCAGGTGATATTGACCACGCTCTCTGCATTTCTGTGGTTGGGTGTCTGGTAGCCCTGGGCTCCTGTGGTGGTGACGTCAAAGAATCGCTGTGGACCGTAGCCATTGTAGAAAACCGGACGGTCCCTGGCGAAAAAGCGATAGGTGGTTGGCTGGGCCTGCCGCTCCGATTCTCCCACGAAGGCTTGGATCTTGCCGCTGGGCGCTCGGTAGACCGAAGCTGCGGTCCAGTTCGGGCGGTCTTCCGCGTAGGCGAGACGCATGCCGTCGCTTGCTTTTACAAACTCGCCGCGAGCCCGCTCGGCGGTGCCCCACCAAATGCCGTTGTCCATCCCGTACTCGGCTCCTACCATGGCCTCCATAACATTATGAAGCTCGTCGTTGGTACCGATATCACCGTTCTGCTCAACCGTCTGGTAAAACTGAGCGTAGCTATCGAAGCTGCCTGCTAGCTGATGGGTATTGCCTTCTTCGAGTAATCCCAAGCCATTTAGTGTATCGTACCAGTTGGCCGCCTGGTCGTTATTGAGCGTATTGCCGCCCATGATACTAATGAACTCCCCAGTCGGAACGGAATTGCTGAATTCCGGGAAGTTGCCGCTTTGGCGAAGCCACCTGGAGACATCGCCAAAGCGGCTAATATCCCCTTGCCAGGTACCGTAGTCAGGCTCGTTGAAGGGAGCTACCGAAATGACTTTGCGTCCCGCTTCTTCGGCCTTGCGCGTGGTCACGGCTATGAGCTCGGCCCAAGCAGTAGGGTCGACGCCATTGGTGTCTAGATAGGGATTGCTAGTCCAATTTTCAGTATCGTTGTTGAGATAGAGAACCGTGTCAGGGCCGGTGTAGGTGTCGACGATGCGCATGCGCTCATTAAATTCGTCGATACCAGAACCCGTTAGCTCTCCGTCGACGATAGGGGTATCGCCCGTAAACGAAAACCGGATTACATCCACCTGGGGCTTGCCCATGAAATTTACGCCGCGGATAACGTTAGCATCCCACAGCCAGGCAGTGTCCAGCCCCCAAAGATCGAGTCCTTTATATTCACCGGGATCCTCCGTGTCGAAGCTTACGGTATGGTCTTGGGCGAACGCTTGGCCCGCAATAAACAGGCTGATGGCGAGGCTCAGCGTATGGCTTTTTTTACCTCTATTAGAATCACTGTATTTTTTATTCTTTCGTCGTGTAACGTTATCGGTGGTTCTACGGGGTTTTATCATTTGATAGCCTTTTGGGGTCTGCTTATAGTAAATGAGCGGGTGTCTCAGTTTATTATCATTTTATTATCAGCTTATAAGCGGCCTTGATTAGTTACCGAATTCTTCCGGTAAGTGGTTGGCCGGACCTTGCCCGACAGGGACTGTCACCCTGCAAGATTCAACTTACTTTTCCCGGCGCGCTAACGCTTTGGTAAACACCAGACGGGCGCCTCGAAACCGAAAATTCGTCCACGGCCCTAAATATAAAACAAAGCCTACCCTATCTTCTGTCGATGACATTGCCCTAGCGTAAATCGAGTCTGACGCGCAAGGAAGAATATACCCAAAATGTTTGAAATTTAAGTTTTATTATTTAATGTAATTTCGCATTTACTGGCACCCAAAACTGTATTTTGGCACCCAAATTAAAATACTATTTATAGTATAATATACAAACTATTATCAAGACCTGCAAG
>JARROD010000239.1:0-746 GCA_037384225.1 Exilibacterium sp. | reverse complement strand
GTTCTTAAAAAGAACGAAGGATATCGATCAGTGAGCGCAACCAGGCTCTTGTTGAAAGGGAAAAATTTGAGCAGACCCAGGATTTTTTGTCGGGTTTGTTTAAACTTTCTAAACGGCGCTCCGGGGCCGTCAACAAAGCCGGACCCGCGCACCCACATTCTCGGGCACTAGGACATCCAGCCGGCAATTGCGGCGTCAAGATTACCCTCGTGCTCCTTGACAGCCTGGGCAAACTGGCTACGAAAGGTTTTACCAAGATTCACTCCATCCAGTACCACATTAATCAACACCCAGTGCGAATCCGTTTTGCGCCGCCCCATGGTATAGGCAATCTTATTGACCCCATCCGCGGCCTTCACCTTCTGTAATACGGTTACCTTGCCGTACTCAGGCACTTCTTTTTCCGGTGGCAAAACCTCGATCTCCAGGTCGTTGAATTTGGCCATGCCTTTTGCGTATGTTTCCACCAGACTTTTCTTTAAAACCCGAACGAACTTCTGTTTTTGTTTATCACTGGCATTGTTCCAGTAAGGGCCCATGACACTCCTGGCGATAAAGTCGAAATCGACCACTGAGTCCAGCAGATCCTCAACTTCATTGAAATACTTGGAGGGATTATTCTCGTAAGTTGCCTGATTGGCCTTTACAACCTGCATCAGTTTGTCAGTGGTGGTACTTACCAATTGGTGGGGTGGCAGTACCGATTGCGCCTCGGCAGCGCCTTGCGCATACGTTGCCAAACTCGC
>JARROD010000238.1:0-5845 GCA_037384225.1 Exilibacterium sp. | reverse complement strand
AAAGATTAAAAATGTTACAAAACGGAAAATGGCAGCGGATTTCGGGATCAAGGATCCGTCTGTTCAGGATTGGGTAAAACATGGGCGTATCAGTAAAGATAGAATCCCTGCACTAGTTAAGTATTTTGAGGATGTTGTAGACCCTGAACATTGGGGGCTGCCAAAAGAATGGGGAACATTGCCGGCAACACCTAACGACAATACGGTTTACATCAAAAAAGATGTTGCCAACATGCACGAAATCAGACGCCAAAATTTAGAAAGGTTCATAGGGGAGCCAGGGCGCCGTGGCCGGATTACAGACTTCGCCAATAAGTACGATATTGACTCAGGTTATATCTCCCAGATCCTGAACAAGAGCAGGAATATGGGAGAAAAGGCGGCCCGGAAGCTTGAGGCAGCAATAGATAAACCGGCTGGTTACCTCGATATACCTACTGATGAAGATCTTGATCTGAATGCGTTGACGCTGGATCAGATCGCTCTTTTGCAGGGTTACATTTCTGCTTCGCCGGAATTAAAAGCAGCCGCTCTGCGGCTTCTTCGAGTCTCTGTGGATTCGAAAAATTAGGCAATTCCGAAAATAATTTTACCATTTTCACTTTGTCCTCCAACGGCAATATGTCGTACAAACGTAATACTTCCATCTCCTCGTCTGTCATGGGGTAATATCCTTCCATTTGTTGACGGCACAAATTCATTGCGGCTTTCTTTAGAGAGTATGAAAGAGCCAATTAACCAGCCATTTTCACGCAATTTGTATCCATAGTAATTCACCCATGCAAAAGCCAATTTTGCTGATAGCTTTCCCATTTTTTCTTAGAGTCCCTAATAACTACTGTCTGTAGAAATTTGAAGAACTACTATTTAGTCATCAAACCTTGATAGTAGTTACAGAATTTTTTGGAGTTCGTCGCAGAATTTACCTGCAGTTATTAGGCGATTAGTCAGTTAAAAGAGCAAAGAGTAACTTTTATTGTGGTGTTAGAAAACTCTAGTTATGATAAAAATTACCATTTGCTGTTTTAAACTATTTAAATCTTAGTGGAGAAATATCGCTATAACTCTGTTGGATAGCTGTATTTGTGAGAGTCACAACAATGGACAGTAAGAAAGGGTGGTGTGAACTACAGTTGACATGTTGGTAGTCAGGTTTTACAGTCTACTTATGTTCGAGGTTATCCGAAGCGAGACAATTGGCTGAAGTCTCTACGCGATATCCGTGCGGTCAGCCGTATCAATGCCAGGTTGCGTCGGGTCTCACTGGGAAATCTTGGTGATGTCGCCCCCCGGTGGGTGATGGTATTTCTGAGATGCGAATTTTTTACGGTCCCGGTTACCGAATCTATTTCCTGCAAGAGGGACGATCGCTGATCGTGCTTCTTTGTGGAGGCGATAAGTCGACTCAACAACGAGATATCCAGCAAGCCAAAGCGCTGGCGGAAGACTGGAGGAAATGACCCATGACTGAAAAATTTACCCGTTGGGACGCCGCCGACTATCTCAACACCGAAGAGGATATGATTCTCTACCTGGAGTCCTGTGCAGAAGAGGATTCCGGTGACGGGCGTCTGATCCTGGCGGCGTTGGGAGATATTGCCCGCGCTCGAAACATGAGTGAGTTGGCCCGTAAGGTGGGTATAAGTCGCGAAGGATTGTACAAAGCACTTTCCGGTGATGGCAATCCAAGTTTTTCCACCATCCTGAAAGTGTCGCATGCCTTGGGGCTGGAATTCCATTTTAAGCCCGCGGCTTAGGTGGAGGAACTCAGTGATCGTGAAAAAGCTGTAATGGCTAATTATAAGTCCTCCCTCTCCAAGGAGGGCCAGGCGTCCGTTCAACGCCTGACCCATGTGCTTAAAGAGTCGCAGCCGGCGTTGAGTTGTGGCTATCGATTTTCCACCTGTTGGCGATAGAGTTGGGTTGAGATTCACAGCTTATGTGATTGCCTGTATACCGCTTTTCTTGATGATCGTTAGTAATCGTAAAGCAGGGCCCCCTGGCTTTCTTGTGCCTCGTTCCCAATCAGAAATGAGATTTTTACTAACGTTGAGGTAACGAGCGAAGACAGGTTGTGAAAGGTGCTCACGCTCGCGCAATTCGCGAATCTCTTCCGGTGTCAGTACCTGAATAGGGGTTAGGCAGGCGTCATCAAATTCGCGCATGGTCTGCTTGTCGACCGCGCCAATCTCATGCAGTGCCTCCATTGTTTCGTGGATAGAGGCGAGTGCGTCACTCCGGTATTTCTTAGTCATTTTCATATACCTCCGAAAATTGACCTAGATTGACTAATTTGGAGAGTTGCGTGCTCGATAATCCAAGTACATGAACTGATGCTCTGTTGAAAGCTCTCAAAAATCTGTCCTAATCATTCAGCTTAAAGTGTCATACATAGTATAATAGACACTTGATCATTAGGTAATCGAGATTAGCTTATTGAGTGAATTTTTTGTGTCTCAATATGCTCAAGCCTGCAGAAACGGGTTCGCATGGGCCAATGAATCGTTGGGATTAATCGTCAGTGGCGTATTTGTTTTTTATGGGAAGATGGTCAGGCCTAGGACGTTGAAATTGCTGGCTATTACAAATAGGAGAAAACCATGGCTATAAAGCGTGAAGATCTCAAAAATGTCGATTTTTCTGACGTTGCCGACCTAGATAAGGGGTTGCTGCAGCCTACCTAGCCTGGAGACATTTTGGTTCATGAATTTATGGAACCTTTAGGCATGTCCGCTAATGCCCTGGTCAAAGCACTTTTTGTTCCGACTAACCGTATCACCAGTATTATCAATGGTGATCGGGCGGTGACGGTAAACACTACTTTGCGCCTTGAGCGCTATTTTAGAATGGATGCTGATTTCTGGCTGAATCTACAAAAGCAGTAGGGTGCAGTTTTTTAACGGCGACAAATAAGAGAGCATGTATGTGAGCCACTTAAAAATGCTCGATTTTCAGCGCACATCACACTAAACGCCAGGAGGTCAAAAAAGAGCTGGCTTGATGCTTATTAATAATGTTTTCCTTACTGCCGACTAAATTGCGAGCCAAAATGGCTGTTTTAAGGTGTTCGAGACGTATGCTCTCTTATTTAGTAAGGCAAAAATGACACGAGAAATTGCCGCCAAATATATTAGAGAAGACTTGGATGATTATTGAGGGGGGAAGCATATTATGAAGACATATATTGCGGTTGTTTGTGTATTTATATCTGGTTTAAGCTATGGACATGATACTGAGTCATCAAAACAGGAACTTTTTAGGTTAATGAATCATACTAGTGTTAATGAAATACAGCTAACTCCAGAGGAAGCTATCGAGCGTTCAGATGCTATTGTAAAAGGAAAAATTTTCTCAATTACTGAAGGTCGATCTATAAAGAGGAATGTAAAATCAACGGCAAGGCCTACAGAAACAGCTTTGATTAAAGTGGAAGTTTCGGAGGTGATTAAGGGTGATGTGGGCAATTATATATATCTAGAATACATTAGGGGTGGAATTCCTGCCGAATACTTAGATCAAAATAAGTACCCAGATGAAATGTTGTTACTTTTACGAAATGCAGATCACATGTGGCCTCCAGGTGATTACGTTTTTATGAATTCCCCTAATGGATTAATGAGCGAGGTGGATACCCTCTATGTGCTGACCAGTCAACGCGGATTGATCGTTGCCCCAACTAATGGTGGTTCAGGCACTACCGTTGTTCAACCGCTAGATCAGACAGATGCGCCATATTTCAAAGAAGGTTCAACATTGATTGATGCTGAAAATTATCTTAAATTTACAGCAGAAGATTTAGGTAAAATGTTTTCACCAAGTGTAGAAAAGGAGAAATCAGGTACTGAGAAGTAAGGTGGCTACGCGACATCAGTGCAATAAAAATACATCATTTGCGGATTCTTTTTTGTTGCCTCATGTCGCATCATCAATTGAAGCGTTAATAACTCGATTATCCATTTTATCAGGCAATATTGGCAACCAATAAATTTTCGGGTTAATTTAGTAACCACTATTGCTAACGCCTCTGTAATTTCTGTGCTTGAAGCGATTTGGAGACCGCCAAGCGTGAACTGAAAGTCCGGATTCTTATCGAAGTAAATCCTCGCGCGGCGTATCATGTTGGGGAATGGAGTATCACTGAAAAATTTCGGAATTTTGGTTCACCCGGGAAGCACTTCCATTTGCACATTCGCTGTATAGGCATTGCGGATACTATGCGTCACCTGCGTAATAATCCAGGGTGTATCGTCAATCTCAGGTTTCCAGCCGTCAGCGATCACGGGTTTCTCCGGATAAAGATCCGGCCGGCCCTCGGCCAACTCCAGCGTAAATGACGCCCCGGCCCGGCGAATACGGTTCCATTCCGCCCGAGCATTTTCCCGGGCTTCTTTTTCATTGACACTGGTTTCCCGCAACCGTTTGGGTTTTTTATCACTCCCGACCAGCACCCGGTGCCGCTCCGCCGTATTGATATCGTGCCAATACTCAATAACCCCGGAAAATGCATCCCGATCATTAATAATGTAACGGTGTCGATCACCGTCCTGGCGAGACAGGCGCACAGGTGGAATGGCCAAACCGCTGGCCGCAGTCGCTTGCCCCGCGGGAATAAACAACAGATAACCGGCTTTAACCGTGGCGGTGGCATCGAACCGCTCGCCCAAGCGCGTTAAAAAATGCAGATCGCTTTCGTCGGTCTGGTCGACGTGTTCGATGGTAGTAGTAGCAAGGGTATCAGCAACCCGAGGGCTCAAACCGTAGCGCGCGGCAATGGTGGTGATCAGATCCCCCAGGGTGAGTTCATGCCAGCTCTGCCGGCGTTTGTCCGGCAACCCCTGACGCAGATCGGCGGTTCGGCCGCGCAGGGTGAGCGTATCGGGCGCGCCGCTGTGTTCGACTTCATCGACAATATAAGTGCCGCGGTTGATCAGCCCTTCACCCTGCCAGCCGATAGCCAATTGCAACTCCGCACCGCGGGGCGGTAACTGCAGCCGGTTGTCGTGATCGGTGAGGGTGATATCAAGCTGATCGGATTCGAATCCGCGCTGGTCGATAAGGTTGAGACTTTGCAATCGCGCGCCGAGCGCTGGGCTGATTGTCTGCCCTGCCAGGGTGAGACGGTAATCCGGCGTACGTGGCGGCCGACCCTGTTGGCGGGTGTTCCAGGTTTTCATCGGCTATCCCGTGGTGTTTGTCGTGGTGGGCAGGGTGGCGGTGCCGAGGCGATCGGCCTGATCGTCGTCGACGCGCTGGAGACTCAGGGTAAACGCGATGCGTTGGGCGGTACCGTCGCGGGTGTGATAGCTTTTCCGCTCGCGCATGGACTCGATGACATAGAGACCATAGTGTGTGCCGTTGCCCTCGATCAGCGGCCAGGCGGCGCCTTCATTGGCCATTTCCCGCAATTCATCGAGGTCCTGTTGTCCACCGGTAAAATGCGGCAACAGGGTACCGGTGAGCGTGATGGTGTCGTTGTCCGGTCCCAGGAATTGTCGTGCGGGCCGGCGGCCGATTCGGTTTCCGCTGGCGTGTCGCCAGGCGGTTTGGCGCTGGAGCTCCTGATAGGCAACGGTATCGAGACCAAAGACAAACAGGCCGAATGTCATCATCATAGTGATCGTCCTCAATCCAGGTCGTACAGATCGCTGCGCAGACGAGCCGCTTTGCGCTGATCGCGTTCGTCGAGAAGGTGTTCGATGTAGGCCGCCAGGGCGTGTTCGTCCATTCCGATACTTGGGTAAACGTTGAGAGTGATGTTATCACCCTGTACCGTGATCGGGCCTGGTGTCGCCGGCAACGGTCCACGGTTATCCAGGGGAATACTGTCGAGGTCTGGAATGTCCAC
>JARROD010000237.1:0-5876 GCA_037384225.1 Exilibacterium sp. | reverse complement strand
TGACTTCGTCCGTTTTCATTTGCATCCAGGCGGCTTTTATATGCTGCCCCAGCAACCCCACCAGCTCCCTGGTTTCACCCTTCGGCAACTCTCGCGCCGTTACTTCCAATGCCCGGGAAATTTTCGCCGCATCCTCAATGGATAACACTGTATTGGGGCTGATCCTGTTTGTCGCACTGTCTCTGGGATATTGACTCAACGGTGTGATGACATGCTTATTCAGGGTGTTGCGGGCATTGACGAAATTTTTCAAATGTGTATTGTCAACAGAAGCGGATGACCATCGGCTCTTGATACGGTCTACGGCTTCTCGGCATTTATTATTCAGATGTTGATCCAGCGCATTGGAAATTTCATCCAGATCCGCCGCAATGATTCGGCGTTGTGCGGGGGCGCCCTCTGAATCCGGAACGGAAGCGCTCAATCGCAGTGGTTGTTGTGAATGCGGGGAGGACTGGCGGGATGACTGGCGGGATGACTGGCGGGATGACTGGTGGGGTGACTGAGAGGGACTTTGTTCCTGTATTTCTGAAGAACTCCGCGTCTGATGAGAACTTTCTCCCGGCTCTGATTGTATCGTCGCATTTTGTGGCCTGTTGACACTATCGATGGACATTGATTACGGCCTCTCGAATGTGGTGAGTTTTTGAAGGCATTCGGATACCTGTGACTACTTGGGCACTCTAAAAGAAAGAGAACTCAATCCTTGATTGCTATTATATTGATACTGTGCCAGTACTCGCCTTCCGGATGCGAAGGGAGGCTTTTTTGTCTCAACAGATCATCCATGTCATGCGTGATCTTTTCGTTGGGGCCGCGCTCGTTGGCCAACATATTTCCTACACACTTCACCGTGAAGCCGGCATCTACTAGCATGTCGTACATGGCGATGTCCGTTCGGAGGTTGATGTTTTTTCCGGTGCTTTTATTATAATAATGGTTCTCCCCATAACCGGAGAGGATCAACTGACCTCCTGGTGCCAGGGTAGAGTGAATGCCTTTCAATGTCTCGTTCAACTGCTCGTCCGACATATAGGGCGCGACTGCCTGCATGGTGACGAGGTTGACGCTGTTTTTCCCGCACTTTCCTTCGGAAATGGCTTGCGGCAGAGTTCCGGTATAGGTGCTCACGCGCTCTGGATTGCCCAAAGGTGATTTGTTGGTATCACTCTTTATCTTGTCATTGATAAACGCCGCCGATTTCGGATCCACATCCAATGCCAGAATGCTCGCATTTTTATAGTGTTTCCCCAATCGTACCACCGCGCCGCCTTGCGCCGCACCGATATCGAGAATGCTGTTCGCCTCCCTGGGGAGCAAGCCGTTGCGCTCCGCCCAGGAAACCGCCGATGCCGCGTTTGTAACCTTTGCATTCTCGTAATTGCGGAGTTTGCCAATTTCTCCATCATATGTGCCGGCTATTTGATGGAACGGCCCGCGCGATATCGTGCCGGAACTTTTTGTGGAGAACGCTCGAAGAGAGAATGGCACCTGCGACGCATGATCGAAGCTATTTGTGGAGAATGCGCCTTTATCCGCGTTTCTTATAAACTTTTCGTTCAGTTTATTCAAATCGTTTTTGAATTGGGAAAATGGCGGCGGTTTCCGTGCGTTTGGTTGACTCGCGCTGATCGAACGGGTGAGATTGCGCAATGAACTGCTGATGCCCCTGCCTCCTATCGTATTCATGATGGCATCCCCTCGATATACCGATTCAGGGTGGAATGCGTATTCACGTGGCTTGCTCCGATGCCGATGTTTTTCTGCATGTCGAGTAAAAGATCGCTTACTGTGCGGGCTGTTTCGAAACTTTCATTGATCTGGGTTTTGAAAGAAGAGAGGTTCAGCGGGCGAGTGTCGATGGCCTTGCAATACAGGAAACTATCGCTGTCGATATCATACGAAACCGCCCCGCCATTGAGGCTGCACGGTTCTTTGTTGAGCATCAGCGCCGCGGCCAGTTGATGGGACTGCAGCTTGGGCAACAGGTTTGCAACTTTGGTCGCCACTTCAAATATTTCGTTGTCCGCATTTTTACAGGTGATTCTCATTTCCCGCTTATCGAAGTTCATAAGCAACCAGGAATCCACCTCATCCCCGCAGGGAACGGCGCCCAGGCGTTCCGGATCGACTCTCATTCGCGTCATGGCTGTCTCCACTCTCGGTATCATCATTTTTTATTTAGGGGTAAAGGCATACCGGTCAGTCATGGCTTTTCCTGGTATTGTCGCAACCTGCCATAAACGTGATTTGTTTACCGTTACCACAATTCTGTGAGTGTGATTCAGGGAACCAAAGTTCCATACCCGGAGAAGGTCGTAATCTCCCAATAACCTTAAGCTGCTCTAAAGCAGCCGCCTGCTGTGCGATATTTGCGCTTCTTGGGCATGTTGACCCTTAGTAGGGAACCTCTTATTTTAGGAAATCACAAAAAGTGGTGTGTGCGTTCATTGATAATTGACAATTGTCAATTATCAATGAAAACCCCGAGAACAGGGTTTTCGGTCAGGTACTAATTAACACAATGGGAGAATCCATTTCACGCTGAACCAGTACGTTGGTAGGGCTATGCTTGAGCAAGCCAGATGTTTATAATATCTGCTTCAATACTTGCAACATAATAATAACCCTATGAAGTGGGACTTGAATTCAAACAAAATGCAAAAGTTCACCCGACATGAACTGGAAGAGTTTCGACGCGATTTGATGCTCTACGCCCAGGCGCGGGTGGGCGACAAGGCGCTGGCGGAAGACCTGGTGCAGGAAGCCTTTGTGCGCTATTTCAGCCGATCGGGCAGTGAACCCGTCGGCAGTCCCAAAGGTTACCTGATCAGAACGGTGTACAATCTCTCTATCGATCATTTCCGCTCAAAGCAGATCAGGCTGGCGGCCGTTGCCTCGGAAACGGACAAGCCCCCTGATGGGGAGACATCCCCTGAACAGCTGATTTCCGAAAGTCAGTTGCAGGCCAAGTTCGACCAGGCCTACACTGCACTACCGGAAAGGCAGCAACAGATATTTTATATGAGGAGGATGGAAGGCCACTCCACGGCGCAGATCGCCAGCCGATTCAACCTCTCCCGGCGCATGGTACAAAAGTACATGGCACAGATCGTTTTACACTTTCAGCGTTACCTGATGGACGATTCAAGATAGAGGTTATATGGCAGACCAACAACTGAATGTTCAGGTGGACCGGCAGGTGGCTGAATGGATTGGGCTGTTTGAATCGGGCGATATGACCCCGGAGCAGTTCGAGGAGTTTCTGCTCTGGCGCGATGCGACACCGCGGCATAAAACCCGGTTTGAAACCGTCCATGCCCTCTGGTGCGAGACCAGAGACTATCCGCTGCCCAAGCCGCGCCAAGTGCCGGGCGAGGCGCACTCCGCCGCCGCCGGCGGGAGAAAGCTCGCCACCCGCATCGCCGGAGCCCTGAAAACGCTTTTTGAGCCACCCTGTGTTATTGCAACCAGCGTCGTGATGACGGTACTGGTACTGGCGGTGTTTATCTGGGGGCCTTTGAAGGCCCATCAGCCGGAATTCCTGGCCGGTATCGCGGGCCAGCGAACCGTCACTTATGTTGCCAACCGGGCGGAAACGTTGAAAATTGTCCTTGATGACGGCTCGCGCCTGCATGTGAAGGCACTGTCCAAAGTGGTGGTTGCCTATTCCGGCCACGAGCGCCGCGTGGTGATGAAACGCGGCGAGGCGCTTTTCGAGGTGGCCAGGGACATTCGGCGGCCCTTTCGGGTGTTCGCCGACAAGGGGGTCGTGGAGGCTGTGGGCACGCAATTTTCTGTGGATATTGACGACGGCCGCGGTCTGAACGTGAAGTTGATCAAGGGTGTTATTAAAGTCAGCAGTCTGGATCAGAACAATCCTTTCGATCGCGTGCTGACCCGGCCGGGGCACAATCTGATGCTGAGGGATAGCCGTGATGAGAACAATCAGCCTGTGTGGCAGGTCGAAGAGACCTATTTCGAGGACCCGGCGCTCAGCGTGGCCTGGATGGATGGGCGTTTGATCTTTCGCGGCATCACGTTGGAAAAAGCGATTGACGAAATCAATCGCTATTCACACCACACCCTGGTACTCGCCGACAGTTCCCTGGCCGGAATACCGATCCATGCGTCCATCGATGCTGGTGACTGGCGCGAGGCATTGAGGGCCATCGAGGCCAGTGTGGGGATCGAGACAAAAGAAATCTCCGCTGATCTCACTTACCTGTACAGTCGCCAGTCACGATAGCCGGTGATCTTGCGCCGGTCCGATTCAGTCGGGTATGTCTGGTACTGTTGAAAGGGGAAACCTTGGCGACACAGACAATCGGAATGGGTAATCACAATATCTGTCATAATAAATGGGTGGAAATAATAAGTTGTGTCGCGCTGCTGGGCAGCCTGTCCGGCGCACCCGCGTCTCTGGCGGAGCCGACCGCCAACGCAAACCGCAAACCTCCGGGGAATGATCAGGCCGCGAATTGGCGCGAAGGGCAGCGTATACGCTTTGATCTGCCCGCGCTACGCCTGACCGACGCGCTGGAGTTGTATTGCCGGCATTCCGGTGCGCAGTTTCTCACTTCGGAAAAATATATTGCCCGGGCAGTCAGCAATCGGGTCCAGGGGAGCTACAGCCGCGAACAGGCACTGCAGCTATTGTTGAAAAACACCGGCTATTACTACCAGTTCAGCGGCGAGAGATTGATCACCATTTATGCGCACGAAGCCGGGGTAACGGGTCGTCATGGTGGGACCCACTCCGGTTCGGAACCTCAAAGCGAGACCGCAGCCGTGGAATCAAGGGCCCGGCTCAGCGAACTTGCGCCAGGTCGGCGCGAATTAGAGGAAATCGTGGTGACCGCCCGCCTGCACCGGGAACGTCAGGTGGATTCGCCGGTGGCGGTAACCTGGGTGAATATCGAAGCCCGTTCCAGCCACGGCCTGACTGATCTGAGCGAGTCCACCCGGTTTGCGCCCAATGTGGATTTCAGTTTTGGCGGTACCTCCTCCGGCTCGACATCCGCCGCCGTTATGTATATACGCGGTGTGGGGCAGAATGATTTTACGCCCGTTACCGACCCGGGTGTCGGCGTCTATCTGGATGGAGTTTATCTGGGGCGAACCCTTGGTTCGGTGGTGGAAATCAGCGATCTGTCCTCCATACAGATTTTGCGCGGCCCCCAGGGAACCCTGTTCGGGCGCAACACGGTCGGCGGCGCGATTCTGTTGGAGACCCCGGCGCCCTCCGGAGAATGGGGTTCGCGAGGTGCGGTGACCCTGGGTGAGCAGGGCCGGCGCTCCCTGATGTTGAGCGGCGATATCCCCTTCAGCGATACGGCGGGAATGAAGGTGAGCTACGTGAGCCAGCGCCTGGACGACTATGTGAAGCGCGTGTTGGCAGACGACGGTCTGGGTAATCAGATGGCCGACACACTGCGTGCGAAAGCCGCCTGGACCCCCGCCGAAAACCAACAGCTCACTCTTTCCGTGGATGCCACTCGCGAGCGGGAGAACTCCGCACCGGAAACCCTGACGCACCTCTATACCGAATCGGACTTCGTGCGCTTCCACAACGATCGCGTGGCGGCTGAAACGTCCGGCATCGATGATTGCCAAAGCGCCGCGCCACAGGCTGCATTTCGAGCGGGCTGCCTGAATGATCTCTATGTCGGCGCGCCCTATACCAGCTTCGAAACTGGGCCATCCCGCAATGATATCGATCTTGGTGGCCTTTCGGTTACCTGGGACGCGGATGTGGGCGGCTCCTCCAGCTTCAGATCCATTACCGCGTGGCGCTATATCGATGCGGATTTCGCCCGCGCTTCCGACGGAACACCCGTCACCGTGATACAAACGGAAGATACCTATGGGCAGAC
>JARROD010000236.1:0-5883 GCA_037384225.1 Exilibacterium sp. | reverse complement strand
TTTAATAGCAGGGGGCGCGACGACGCTGCATGGCAGGCCCCATGTGAGGAGGAGCAACGCGGCCAGGGACAAAAAGGGGCGTGCTCTGTGCACCTAAATCTCAAACGCTTTGGGTATATTAACCCGGTAATCTTGTATGCCGAGTTAATACTTATCAGATAATGCTACACTACACATCACGACAATACCCCTGACAGGATTTCCCCATTGAGCCACAGCGATTTTTCAACCCTGCCCCTTCACCCCAACTTGCTAAGTAATCTGGCATCTCTGGACTATCACCATATGACGCCAATTCAAGCCCAAAGCTTACCCGCTATTCTGGAAGGGAAGGACGTCATTGCCCAGGCCAAAACCGGGTCGGGCAAAACCGCCGCCTTTGGTCTGGGATTGCTACAGCATTTAAATGTCAAATGTTTTCGAGTACAGGCGTTAGTACTCTGTCCCACACGAGAACTGGCAGACCAAGTTGCCAAGGAAATTCGCAAACTGGCCCGTGGCATTCACAATATCAAAGTCCTGACCTTGTGCGGCGGCATGCCTCTTGGACCACAGATTGGCTCATTAGAGCACGGGGCGCACATTATTGTTGGCACCCCGGGGCGCATCGAAGAGCATTTACGCAAAAATACACTAACACTCAATGAACTCAACACCTTGGTATTGGATGAGGCAGATCGTATGCTGGATATGGGCTTTCAGGATGCCATTGATGCCATTATTGAACAGACACCAAAGCAACGCCAAACACTATTGTTCAGCGCCACCTACCCCAACCAGATCCAACAGATTGCCCGGAATATTTTGATCGACCCCGTTACCGTCAAAGTGGATGCCACCCACGATAACACCAGTATCCAGCAAATTTTTTACAAAGTGGAAAATCACACTTCTCGTATAGCTGCACTGCAATTATTACTACTCAAACATCGACCTGATTCTGCCGTAGTCTTTTGCAATACTAAACGCGAAACCCAGGAAGTCACTGACGAACTGCGCCATATCGGCTTCAGTGCTGTCGCCTTAAATGGCGATCTTGAGCAAAAAATGCGGGATCAAATTTTAGTACGCTTCGCCAATAAAAGCGCATCAATTTTAGTCGCCACCGATGTAGCAGCACGAGGTCTTGATATTGACGCACTGGATGCAGTGATTAACTATCAAATCGCACGTGAGTTGGAAGTACACACCCACCGTATTGGTCGAACCGGACGCGCTGGAAGCCAGGGTATCGCCTGTACGTTGGTGGAGGAAAAAGAGAATTATAAGCTACAGGCGCTAGCAGACTATTTACAGCAACCCTTAACAACTATACCACTGCCACCAAACAGCCTGTTAAAAGAACCCACCTACAAACCACCAATGGCAACCCTGCAAATTGACGGTGGTAAAAAACAGAAGGTTCGTCCCGGCGATATCCTGGGAGCACTAACCGGAAATAATGGTATTGATGGTTCGCAAGTTGGCAAAATTCATATCTTTGATAACTGCGCTTATGTTGCAGTCACTCGCAAAGCGGCTGCCAGTGCCTTACAAATACTAAAGGATGGTAAATTAAAAGGCCGCTCGTTTCGAGTAAGACAAATTAGAGGCTAGAAATTCTTAAGAAATCTTATGTACCCTTATGTATAAAGGTGAAAAGCTCAACAGTATTACCCACCTAGTAGGCGCTGTTTTAGCGCTCATTGGCTTTGGTGCGCTGTTAACCATTAGTATCCATGAACGTAGCCTCTTACTGATTATCAGCTTTACTATCTTTGGCATTACTCTGGTTTTGCTCTATACCATGTCTACCCTCTACCATAGCTTTCACCCACCAAAACTGAAAAAAATATTCCAAAAACTCGATCATATTTCCATTTATTTACTGATCGCCGGCACCTATACGCCCTATATGCTGGTATCGTTACGCGATCAAGGTGGGCTTATTATATTGACATTAATATGGGTAATGGCCGCGATTGGTTTACTACTGGATATTTTTATAAAAAAACGGATTGAAATATTACAGCTACTGATTTACTTACTTATGGGGTGGATTTGCGCATTTAATTACTCGGATTTAATCACCATTCTACCCACCGCAGCAGTTGTCTGGCTAACCTTGGGCGGCATCACCTATTCTGCCGGGATTGTGTTTTACGTATTGGACAATATGAACAAACTTCGTCATGCTCACGGCATCTGGCACCTGTTTGTTTTATCCGGCTCCCTTTGTCATTTTATTTCTATTATTACTTACGTCCGCTAGCGGTTACAATAAAACAGTTACTACCGGGACAGAAATAAAGAATACACTGCCTTATGAAACCATCGGAGCCAGGGTTTAAAGCATGCTTTGAATGGGATTGCCAATGATACAGAATAACAGCCGATGCTGAGCGTATTAAGGAATATCTATTCTTTTTCTGTCTTCATAGTATAACCACTTCAACTTGTCCTGATAAGCGACTTGAAAGTTCGGGCTTAACTTCTGAATTTGAAGCTTTTATACAGCTTGCCAATAGCAGAGTAAGCGCGCCCCTTTTCGTCCTTGACTTCGTTGCTCCTCCTTACATAGAGCCCGCTATGCCGCATCGTCGCGCCTTGTCAGGAACAAAAATTGACGCACTCTGAACACCTAAAACTCAAACGCTTTGGGTATATTGGAAAGAAAATTACCGGCACACACTAGTGTGCCGGTAATCAGGATGAAGTTGTAACAGTTACCGGATCATCCCGGACGACATTGCGTTCATCATCACAGGACATTCTTGTAGCACATAGGCGTTGATCGCAACCGGAAAGTTGACTTCACCGGACCTGTTCTGAACATAGATGTCCTGATATCCGTTGTGCCCAGCCGTGAACTTTCCAATAACCGCGTTACTTTCTCCTCCTACAGCCAGATTGCTGGGGATGTAGCTCAAGGTATTGTCGTGGTAGACCTGGCTTCGGGCACTGCAGCATCCGCGATCATCGGAGTAGAAGAGCTGGATCTGGTAGCACTGGCCAGGCTCCAGCGGCGAGCCATCGGCCCCTGCCAGACGAAGGAGCATATCCGTTGTACCCGGTGCCGGACCCGGATCGCCGTCTTCCCACACGGAACCATCCAACACCGACTCAAAATCGGCATCAACGCTGGTTCCTGAAGCATCGAACAGCGCGTTTTCCACCTGACGGCCACCGGATCCTTGAATGATACGGGCCTCGTCGCTGCCCAAGACAAAATTTCCCCTGTCACGATTCTCGAACAAAATGGTTTCTGAGCCCACCGATACGGAAATCGACCGATTGTTGGAAAGAAAGTTACCGGCATGCACTAGCGTACCGGTATTCAGGATGACGTCGTTCGTTGTAACGGCCACCGGAGCATCCCAGACGATTTTGGAGTTCATCGTATCCGACGGGAGTCCGTCGGTGATACTTACGTGGTTGAAAACGGCTTGATTGATAGCTCCGTCGTTGTGGCTGGTCACTGCCAATCCCACATAGTAAGGATCGCTCATCGATATCGAGGTCGAGCCCAGCGATGTCCAGTTCTCGCCATCCAGTGCGGAAAATGCTGTGAATGTGTTGCCATCGCGAACAAGTCGTATCCAGTATGGAGCTTCCACGTTTTGTAAACCTGTTACACCGGAGGCCCCCCCGCCCGTGTCCACCCTCTGTTGAAGAGCCACACCGGAAGTCGGAGAGATGAAGTGGATGACATACTTCGAATCGGCGTCGAGCGATTCGCGCATCATCAGGCCGGCTTTGGCCCACGCCGCAGTGTTCTGCATGCTCTCGACTTTTGCCGTAATCGTTCCATTGCCCGCAAACTCCGTGTAGGCGTAGTGAAACCCATCAGACTGCCCCCAAATATCGGCCCCCGACCCCCGGACGACTAAAGCATTCGATGCCTGAGCACAAGAACCCTCCGCACCGACCGGTCCGATGTCCGCACAAGTCCATGTATCCGTGTCGTCAGGCAACAGAGCCCCTATTGGATCAGTGAAATAAGACGTAGCGCCATTCACCGTTAAGGCCACGCGATAGAAATAGAGAGTGCCGGGCACAGGGGACGAATGGACCCAGTTTGTGTCAGCTAACCCACTCGCCACCTCTGTATAGGTGCCGTCGATGCTCTCGGCTCGTTGGACCGTGTATGTCGCGCCTTGGTCAGAGGACTTCCAACTGAGCTTAATGTTCGTGTCCGAGGCTTTGGCTATGAGGTCGCGTGGTTTGCGGGGACGAACAATTGACGTTGGACCGATCTTCAAGCCAACGGCCGTTGCAAAGTCCATGGATGCTGGAAAGGTGATCGTGAGAGCGTCGTCTCCCTGGCTCCACGTGAGAGTACCTTCGTGGCCGAGAAGCGTTACATCGGCGATATCGTCGTTCAGAAGACCCCTTGATGTACCGAGTGAAGAAATATTCAGCGTCTCTCCTGGTTCAGGCACCGCCATGGACCAAGCGTAGAGATAGCCGTCCTTGCCGACGGTGAAACGGAAGTCGGATGTTGAGAATGGATGGTTGGCCTGATTCCAACCAATCTTTCCGCCGGGCAGAACATTGAGCTGCCCGTTTGCGCCTTCGCCCAACACCTCCCAGGCACGGCTGCCGTAGATTCCGTCTCCGTTGATAGCCAACCAGGCACCAATCTCCGCGAGCATTGTGGTGCTGCCTGCATCCAGCGATCCATCGGGACGCAACGAAACGCACAGGCCAACATTACCGTCACGCGCGACCTGTTCCAGCAGATAGCGGATCACGCCATCGGAACTATACGTAAAGCCGGGTCTGTAGAACCAGTCGCCCACCGGCGTCTCCGCGATCCAGTCCTGATTCGTCTTGATGTCCCCGGGAATGCTGCCTTCCTCGGTATTCACAGTGCCGTTGGTTTCGTGCCGGAACTTGACGATACTGAACACATCAACTGTGTCGCGACGATCAAGGGTCTTGTTGTAGAAATCGGCGATAACGCGCTGCATTGCATCGGATTTATAACCGGTGCCGGTGCCAAAACCACTGAAGGGCTGCTGATCAGTGCCGTCAGTGTAGATGAAGTCGGGCTCGTACTTATCAACCGCATCCATCATGCGCAAAGCCCACCATTTGGCATTCCATTTACTATAGTCCAAATGGTTTTGGAAAATTCCCGCAGGCGGCGGTGACCACGCGGAGTTGGCAGCGCTGGCTACTCCTTTATATTCGCGCAAGTTGACCCCATAGAGCAATCGTGGATCGAGACCTTCCCACCACGTTCCCCTGCTCTCGGCAAGCGTAAGATTGCCATCGTAGGGGACGTTTGCGTAGGCCCCTGTCATGTCATTCTGAAAGGCAGTCTGCCACCACCACCAGGAATACTCGTGGTGGAAGGTAAGCCCGAAGCGCATTCCGGCATCCCGCGCTGCGCTCGCCCATTCGCCGACCAAATCGCGCTTGGGACCCATACGCACGGCGTTCCAGGGCTGGTACTGCGAGTCCCATAAATCGAATTGGTCGTGATGAACGCCTTGGATAATAAGGAAACGTACTCCTGCATCTTTGTACAACTGAACAAGCGCGGCGGGGTCGAGTTCATCAGGATTCCAGGTGCGAAGCACGTCTTTGTAGCCGACTTCGGATGGGTGTCCGTAGTTCGTTAGATGGTTTCGGTATGCGGGCTCATCGGGATCGTAGAGTCTGCGCGCATACCAGTCTCCGCTTTCTCCAGCAGCTTGCGGTCCGAAATGGACCCAAAGACCAAACTTGGCCTCCCGTAGCCACTCGGGTGTACCGGGATAGTTGGCTTCAATCGATTCCCAGGTTGGCTCATAAGGGCCATCGGCAATGGGAAGGTCGTTAAGCTTTACTTCTTCAAACTCGGCAGCATTAGCCATGTCCACCGAGTTTTCGGCCTGCGGGTCGGGTATAGCAATA
>JARROD010000235.1:5901-8448 GCA_037384225.1 Exilibacterium sp. | reverse complement strand
CAAAAATTGACGCACTCTGCACACCTAAATCTCAAACACTTTGGGTATATGTTGACAGTTGCTGCGTCAACGTCATTGTTCTAAGGGACGTGCACGAAATAACTTCCGGCCCCTTTATCAGTAATAAAAAGGGGCCGAAAGTTATTTCATGCACGTCCCTTATCCGATATTTTTACTGCTCAAGTCGGTCACGGTTATGCGGCAAATTGAAATCCTGTTGTGGCCCCAGTGGCACCACCTGTGTCGGATTGATGGTGACGTGACTGCCGTAGTAATGCTGCTTGATATGCGCAAAGTTCACCGTTTGCTCCACTCCCGGCTGCTGGTACAACTCGCGCAGGTAATTGCTGATCGCCGGGTAGTCGGCAATGCGCTGACGGTTGGTTTTAAAATGTCCGTAGTAAACAGCATCAAAGCGAATCAAGGTGGTGAACAAACGCCAGTCCGCCTCGGTCAATATGGAACCCGCCAGGTAACGCTGCCGGTTCAGGATTTGTTCCACCCAGTCCAACGCATCAAACAACTTATAATAGGCCACTTCGTATGCCTGTTGTGACGTGGCAAACCCGGCCCGGTAAACGCCGTTGTTGATCGAGTCGTAAACCCGTTCATTTATAGCATCGATCTGTGGCCGCAACGCCTCGGGATAATAGTCAATGTCGTTACCCGTAAGTCCGTTAAACGCACCGTTAAACATACGGATGATATCCGCCGACTCGTTACTAACGATGGACTGCGTGTGTTTATCCCACAACACCGGCACCGTGACACGACCTTCGTAATCAGGATCCGCCTTTAAATACAGCTGATACAAATAATCGAGGCCGTATTGATCATCGTTCATTTCCCAGCCATTGCTCAACATCAATGGCTCAACCACAGTGACATCAATCAAATCCTGCAGGTCTTTGAGCTGACGAAAAATCAGGGTGCGATGCGCCCAGGGACACGCCAGCGACACATATATCCGGTAGCGCCCCGCTTCTGCCTTAAATCCCTCGCCGCCGCTAGGACCGGCAGCGCCATCTGTGGTTACCCAGCTGCGAAAGCGGCTGTCCTGACGGCGGAATTCGCCGCCACTTGACTGGGTGTTATACCATTGATCCACCCATTGACCATTCTGCAGTAAACCCATGGTCAGGCCTCCTCTAATGCGCGTTGCGCCAACAGTTTAAGGTAGGTGGGTACACTAAAGTTATACATGGGTACCCCCAACACCAGGGTTGTTGAACTATCGGAGACAGCTTATTAGGTATCCCGCCTGCAAATAAGCGTAGTTTTTCGTCTGGAATGTTCTATTTATTTGAACAATAATACCGGCACTACTCAGGAGCAGGTCATGAGCTATTCCCCCATCACCCTTGATGCACTGCAAGCCCTCGACGCCATTGAGCGGCGAGGCAGTTTTGCCAAAGCCGCAGAAGAATTGAACAAGGCGACTTCGGCACTTTCCTACACAGTTCAGAAACTGGAAGAGCAACTTGGGGTGACAGTGTTTCAACGACAGGGGCGACGCTCAGTGCTCACAGCCAGCGGTAGGTTGTTACTGGATGAGGGGCGCAAAATTCTCGGCGCCACCACTTATCTGGCTGATCAGGTGAAAGAACTGGCTACCGGTTGGGAACCGAGACTGCGCCTGGGGCTGGAATCCACAGCAGATCGAGACCCCATTTTTCAGGCCTTGGGTACGCTGCTGGCGGAACAGCCGAACCTGGAAATCGATATTCAGGAATGCGTGCTTAACGGCGGCTGGGAAGCGCTGGAAATGGACCGCATCGATTTATTGATTGGCGCACCGTCGCCGGTACCCTTGCAAAAAGGATTTCGAGCTGTGCCGATCCCCCCCGCCGACATGTTGTTGGTGGCGGCGGCTCATCACCCGCTCAGTCGCATTGCCACCAACGCTCAGGCCATCTCCGAGCAGCTACCTCACTGTCGGCGTATCGTGACTCACGACACGGCAAAATTTAACGTATTGCGCAATGAGGGTTTGACCACCGGTAAAAAGGTACTCTACGTACAGACTATTGATCAAAAAATTCATGCACAGCTGGCGGGCTTAGGGGTCGGCCACCTGCCACGCAAGATAATTCAAGCACATCTGGACAGTGGCGCTTTGGTGGCCTTGGCGACCGAAGAACCTACCACCAAGAATGAGGATCGCCATATTGCCTGGAAAATCAATAATAAAGGCAAAGCGCTAAAGCGGTTAAGCCAAATGATATGTAGTGCATTTCAAAAATGATCGTCAACGGGATCGCCGTACACATAGCGGTGTGCCGGTGACGTGCCGGTGCCGTTGTATTCGGCCACATGTTCATCGCCATCATAGTTATTCCCGTGCCCGTTCCTAAGTCGCGTGGTTGTTGAAGGCCCGGAAATCTTGTCAAGACGGCCCAGTGGATCAGTGATGGAAATATGTATGATGATATACCCAAAGCGTTTGAGATTTAGGTGCACAGAGCACGCCCCTTTTTGTCCCTGGCAGCGTTGCTCCGTCCAGCCGCTCCAGGCATTCGCGGCGCTAGCGCCCTCACATGGGGCCTG
>JARROD010000235.1:0-5888 GCA_037384225.1 Exilibacterium sp. | reverse complement strand
CAAAGCGTTTGAGATTTAGGTGCACAGAGCACGCCCCTTTTTGTCCCTGGCAGCGTTGCTCCGTCCAGCCGCTCCAGGCATTCGCGGCGCTAGCGCCCTCACATGGGGCCTGCCATGCAACGTCGTAGTGCCTTACTTGGACCTATTCCTTCAGTTCAAAACATTCAAACCAGGGTGAAATCGTATTTACAAGTTTCACCCTCACCTCTTTTGCCAACGAATTACACTGCAGCGAAGTATCCAGGCAATGCCGGACGCCGGCAATTTGCACCGAATAGTGCGTCACCCCCGCTTCCTTTAACTCCAGCGCTATTGAGATCAGGTGACCAACACTTTGTAAGGAGGCGTGCCAAGTGGTGCGGCATTCAAAGGCTATCCCGGCCGCTTTCAGCAGCGCAATCGCGGCCCAGCTATCGGCACCGGAATTTTTTATCTGCGTAATGCAATGATAATCTTGCGGCAACGCCTTGATATCCAAACCCACCCAGGAGAGGTATGGCAATAAGGGTTTTAGCCGATCGATATCCGGTGCGCCTGTATGCAGTGCGATTTTAAACCCCAGATCATAGGTTACCTTGACCGCCGGCAACAACGTTTTCTGTGTGGTGGGTTCGCCCCCACTGAATACAACGCCGTCCAATAATCCCCTACGTTTTTTTAAATAAGCTACAACCGCATTCCACTGTATCGACCGGCCGGAGCCGGTTTTCCTCGGAATCAAATGTGGATTATGGCAGTAGCGGCAGCGCCAGGGACAGCCCTGACAAAATACTACGGCGGCCAGTTCGCCGGGAAAGTCCACTGTTGTGACAGGCACCAGACCGCCGATGCGCAGCCCGTTTTCCTCCGTATTTAACATGGCTTTCAGGTTTTCCTTTCCTCTACGGTTTAGCTCGGACAACGTTTTTCATCAAAGTGCTTTCGCTCGCAATGCTCCGATTGTTTGCCACGGTTAAATTCCGAAACCGGACGGTGGTAACCCATCACCCGTGTCCACACTTCACACCGCTGGCGTTCGCTGTTGTGCAACGCTACTTTATCCATATTGTTCTCCTTTGCTGTTTGTTGATTGTAAAGTTTGTTGATAAAAAAATGTCTAATCTCAGGCGCAGCACGGTTTCTGCCTGGCGGCAATAATTTCATCGTCACACCTGGGACAGAACTCATGCTCCCCCGCCAGATAACCGTGTTTCGGGCAAATGGAAAATGTGGGCGTAATGGTTATATAAGGCAGTCGAAAATTTTCCAAGGCGCGGCGTACCAGCTTTTTACAAGCCTCGACACTGGAGATCCGTTCACTCATATACAGGTGCAGAACCGTCCCGCCCGTATATTTACATTGCAATTCATCCTGTTTTTCCAGCGCCAGAAAAGGGTCGTCGGTGAAACCCACCGGCAATTGTGAGGAGTTGGTGTAATAAGGATGCTCTTCGCTACCGGCTTGCAGAATGTCAGCGAAACGCCGCTTGTCCTCTTTGGCGAACCTGTAAGTTGTTCCCTCCGCCGGCGTTGCTTCCAGATTGTAAAGGTGCCCGGTTTGCGCCTGAAATGCCCGCATACGCTCGCGAATATGATCCAACAGGCGCACAGCGCATGCATGACCGACAGCATCGCTGATATCGTGCTCGCCACCGGTAAAATTGCGAATCATCTCGTTCACACCGTTGACGCCGATGGTGGAAAAATGGTTTTGCAGCGTTCCCAGATAACGTTTGGTATACGGGAACAGGCCGGCGTCGATATAATGTTGAATCACCTTGCGCTTGACCTCTAAACTCTCTTTGGCAAGCTCCAGCAATTCATCCAGGCGGCGATACAGTGCCACTTCATCGCCCTTGTATAAATAGCCCAGCCTTGCGCAATTGATGGTAACAACCCCCAGCGACCCGGTTTGTTCCGCCGAACCGAACAGGCCATTGCCGCGCTTTAGCAGCTCCCGCAAATCGAGCTGCAGGCGGCAACACATGGAGCGCACCATTTGCGGCTCTAAATCGGAATTAAGAAAATTTTGGAAATAGGGCAAACCGTACTTTGCCGTCATCGCAAACAACAGATCTGCATTGTCGCAGTCCCAGTCGAATTGCGTGGTGATGTTGTAAGTTGGAATGGGAAAGGTGAATACTCTTCCCCTGGCATCACCGGCCGTCATCACGTCGATATAGGCGCGGTTGATCATATCCATTTCGCATTGCAGATCACCGTAAGTAAAGTCCATTTCCGCGCCGCCGATAACAGGCACCTGCTCTTTCAGATCATCCGGGCACACCCAATCGAAAGTGATATTGGTAAAAGGTGTTTGTGTGCCCCAGCGTGACGGCACATTGAGGTTGTAGATAAACTCCTGCACACCCTGCCGGACTTCACCGTAACACAGATTGTCTTTACGAATAAAAGGGGCAAGATAAGTGTCGAACGAACTGAACGCCTGCGCCCCCGCCCACTCATTTTGTAAAGTGCCCAGAAAATTAACCATTTGCCCGATGGCGCTGGAAAAGTGTTTGGGCGGCCCAGCTTCCACTTTGCCGGGAATACCGTTGAGCCCTTCGTGCAACAATTGCCGCAACGACCAGCCGGCGCAATAGCCACTGAGCATATCCAGGTCGTGAATATGCAAATCGGCGTTGCGGTGGGCGCGGCCGATGTCCGCTTCGTAAACGTGATTCAGCCAGTAGTTCGCAACCACCTTGCCGGAGACATTCAGAATAAGCCCGCCCAGCGAATAGCCTTGATTGGCATTCGCCTTTACCCGCCAGTCCGACTGACTTAAATACTCCTCCATGGATTGGGTAACATCCAGCAGGGTTTTCTGATTGTCACGGATCTGCTTGTGTTTCTGCCGGTAGAGAATGTAGGCCTTGGCGGTTATAAAATAATCGGCACCGGCCAATACCTGCTCCACCACATCCTGCACCTGTTCCACGGTGGGTATGCTCTGGCCACCCATACGGAAGGATAGTACCCGCACCACGCTATCGGCCAAATCCCGCGCTATGGCCTGTCCAAATTCGCCGCTGGACTGCCCGGCGCGGACAATGGCGACCAATATCTTTTTCCTGTCAAACGCCACTTCCGTGCTGTCGCGTTTTTGTATCCTGTGCGGAGCGCTGCTGCCGGTTTTCCGCGCATGCGCTCGTTCTGTTATTGCTTCCATGAATCCCCCAAATGCGTGTAACACTATATTTAGTGTTTTAAATTTACATCAACACCATATATTGTGCACTCATCACCTCCAATGAAAACAACTCGACTTGATCTATATCAAGGTTTACCGACAGACCATTGAGACTTCTTCTCATTTGAACCATGGAAAGTCTTTTTACACAACTTTCTCCTGCAGTGTGGACACGAAACGAAAATGAAAACCATCGGGGCAGACGCACTATCAAAGCCCTGGAGGCTGAGCGCAGCAAGGAAGACATGGAGCGCGAGCAGAAACGTGGACAATTGATTGCAATGAACTTGTTTAAAAATCTTGCATTGAAAAGAAGGCGTTGTTCATCGTTTCGTCCATCGTCAGGTCCGAGGAGGCGAAGTCCCTCCAGAGACACGCCGTAAACCCTTCCCTGGGGGCTCGCTTGCGGCAGCCCTTACAGGCGCATCAGGTAATCCACCAGTTGACGCAGTTTTGCGCTATTTTTCACGCTTCTGAGTTCAATTTGGTAGACATCCCGAACAATGAGTGTCGGCACGGAAGAAATGCTGTACTTTTTGTTGAGGAGTTCGTTGCTCTTGTATCTGGATTTTACTGCAAAGGAGTTGGATATTTTGTTAAACCGCTCTTCTGTTACACCGTTTGCAATGAAAAAACCCTTGATCTCCTGGTCATTTTTGAAGGGTTTATGTTCTTTATGAATGCGCTCGAATATTTTCGTGTGTAGCGTTTCTTTCAGGGATAAAAATTGTGCGAGGGTGTAGACCTGTGCCGATTTCTTCCAGGTATCGCGACCGAAACTCACTGGAATGCGCTTGAAGGAATACTCTTCTGGAGCCGATTTTAGATATCCTGCGATAACTGAATCAAATTCGTAGCAATGTGGGCAGCTGTAAGAGAAGAATTCCTTAAATTCCAGTGTGGAACTGGGCAGGCCCGGTCGTACCTTGTAATCCACGCCTTCCTGAAAGAGTGCTTGTCCCATGCCTAATGGGCTGAATATCAGGCTCAGCCCCATGATCAGATAAAGATTCAAAATGCGATGTTTCATAAAAATGCTCCAGTTATGTGGATTGCGTCTGTATTTGGGAGTGGCAGTATAACAAAGCCTTCGAGGCGCCCATAGCACGCCAGCACAGATGGGCTTGACATCCTCCTCTCCCTAAAGGGAGAGGATTTCCGCTAGTCAAAACTTACATCTCCGCCCTGAAGGGCGAAGTTTTACGGCGCACTCGATAAAATCATCAAAACGACTGTGAATATTATTGTCTAAGCCTTCAATCCACGTAATTTTAATATTAGTGACCAGTCAGTCTTCACCCCCTGTTCTCTTAACTTCTCAGCTACGGTCATTGCCTCTGCCATCCTTGGGCAAAAGGCGGGCAAAAGGGGACGGAGGGATTATTTTCTGATCAACCCTAAAAAGGGGACGGAGGGATTATTTTCGAGGGATTATTTTCCTCCGTCACCCTAATTAATCAGTCCCCTTATCAAACGCGCCTTTGTCGATGAACTCCGGCCTGCCAGCGGCTAATAAAAAGCCCCGGCACTCTCAGACCGGGGCTTTTGCAGCTAAACAGAAAATAATTTCAAAAAAGGCTTGATGTCAAATGTAAGGTCTGACCCCTATGGTTCACGAACGCGACGGCTGTAAACCCCGCGTGATGCGAGCCTGGCGTCCTTATTGCGCTTTTTCCAGCAATAAGGGTGAATGTTATTTCCCAAATTCCTGCCGCAGGATCCGGCCTTTTTCAGCCAAATTAGCGTCGTGCGCAATTTCCCCCTTACGATGCCAATTCGACAATCTCAATTTCGCTGTAAAATTCTGACCTTCCCAATTTAGGTCAATTTTCATGCAGCTCTTTTTTTCTTCCCGCTTCGAACTCGAACACTACACTCATTACTTACAAGTCCTTCCCGACGATCATGCTTGCCAATATTGTGAACAAAATGATCACTGGGTATCCCATGGCTATGTATACAAACAATGCAGCATCGACCAACGGGAAGTCGTCGGCAAACGCATACTGTGCAGCAATCGTTTTCAACACCGCGGTTGCGGGCGCACCCGGCAACTCTATCTTCATGATGCGTTGCCCGGGCGACGCTACTCCCTGCACGCGCTGGTCGCCTTCATCCTCAATCTGCTCAATGGTCTGAGCGTCTCCCGTGCTTATCAGTGCGCAACTCACGTCCATTCTTCCCGCCATGCCTGGCGATGGCTGAACGATCTGTTTGCACAACTCTCCCATTTCCGCACCCTGCTGTGCCGGCTGGCTCCAGGTGAACCTTCCGCCGCCGTGTTTCCGCTTCCTCCTGACCGTCGGCTTCGCATTCTTTTGCCCACGCTACAACACCTTCGCAAGCACTTTTCTCTTATGGATATTCAATGTCACCAGCAGCAGCCTTTCTTTTGATGCCCGGGCTTTTCCCTTTTTAACATCGTCCGGGTGAGCGGCGCTTCCCGTTCAGCCATGGCGCTTGCCGGCGCAACAGATTGCGTCACTTTCCCTCCGTCCGCCGGAGGCTTACCCTCCGCACTCCATTCCAGACGGAGGTTACACTATGTCCCGAAAACCACCCCTCGACATCCGCCTGCGGGTGCTGGCGCCATCGATTATGCACCGGGCAACAGCATCCGCGATCGCATCCGCGCGGTAAGCCAGCAGGCCTTTGTCGATCCGACCACCGGCAAGACATTCCGCTTTACCTGGCGCACCATTGAAACCTGGCGATG
>JARROD010000234.1:0-6968 GCA_037384225.1 Exilibacterium sp. | reverse complement strand
CTTGAATGTTGCAGCTGTATAGATATATGTCTTGTCAGCAGACCAATGACTGTTGATTTTCAATAATTCTGCCTCCACAACATGTGTGCTTTGCTTTACCAGCTCAGTAACAGTGAGCGGTTTCATGCGTGCACTGGCGGTACAGGTCAGCAATATTCCAAAAGCTAATATCAACAAAGACAAAAATTTATTTTTAAATATTGAACAAGAACTTGTGTATCTTTTCATAGTGATATTTTCCCATTACTGTTATAGTATTTATATGGAGTCAATATCCTAGCATGGAAAATCGGGAGCCGTGTGCATCTAAGTGCCAATGAATAGCTTTGGCGAGTGTAAAAAAATTAAAGATGCTTGTGGTAGCATGGCTTAATGTTCCCGAATTTACACACAAAGTGTTTTCGAATATGGTGGACGTTAACCAGCATATTTTTTTCCAAAATCCCTGAGTATTGAAATATCAAAAACTACAAATGAAGGGGAGTTGGCTTGCGGGGTTCTCAGAGTCTAGGAGGTGCATCGTGCGCCGTTAAGGAATGGGTACGGAATAACTTCCCGTTTTCGGTTTTGAGGCGCCTGCTTGGCTAGGCGCAAAAACTTTAGGCTTGGTGGGCCTACGTCGAGTTTTTGCAATGACACCAGACGGGCGCCTCGAAACCCCTTTTTAGTACTGATAAAGGGGCCGGAAGTTATTTCGTGCACGTCCCTAAGGTATTGAGATGCGCAGAAGTCAGAATGGTATCCTGGTAGTCTAACGCCATGTATTGTGCTACAGCAGCACCGGCAGGTGAATCGTGACTGCGATCCGAAGCGAAGGAAAAGCGAGAAAAATTCTGAGTTATCTACAGCCGCAGCGAAGAGGGATGCAGATCTTGTGTGTTGCGATTTACTAACTCATACTGCAACCGGAGTAGAAAATAGCCCATTGTAGTGTGATTGCCAATGGTAGTTTGATAAAATTGCAACAGATGTAGGGGTAGTGACGGGATCGGGTACTTGGCTGGGTGTCATTTGCTCAAGACAGACCAAAGGTGCTCAAGACAGACCAAAGGCTATCAACCGTATGGCCAATAAAAGTCAGCCACGAAGGGCCGTTATCGCCGTTTCCTTCAGGCGGTAAATATTTTCGCAGTATCCGTCCAACAGCAAAGTAACTTATTTTAATTCCAAAGCTTTGGAATATTTACATGGCAACACGGCAGTAGCCGTAGCGAGGATTGCGTTGTTTTAGTGCTAGGACTAGTTCGATAATTTCTTGCGATGGTCCTTTTCTGCCTGGTTTTTGTTTAGTTTTCTTTGAGTAAAGCTTTTGGAATTTACGTTCTACCAATGCGCGGTGAAATTTCAGAATTTTTGCAGGTTGTAAAATGATGGAAATTTTAGTAAGCCGGTACATTGATATTTCGTACCGCCGGGTTCGCAGTATCGGAAGAAAGTGATGATGGTATAAAAGAGAAGCTTAAGCAATAATCGCATGAACAGAACAGAACAGAATGATACAAGGTTGTATTAAGTTGGCAAGTCGAACATGATAAAAGTTAGATAGATTTTGCGATTAGTGTGTGATTTTTTATCGAAATTAGTGATTCGCAACACACACGACCATAGCAGAATCGCGTTGTATCAATTTGATGGTGAAACCGCAACGATTCTTGCCGTGCGACATCAAAAAGAAGCTGGATACTAAGACAAGAAAGTATAATGACAGATGACGGCCAATGAAAAATTCGAGGGTGTAAAAATTTCAGTGTCCGGTTTTTGTTGGCCAGAACAGTGTTAATCGTACCTTTATGTAGCTAGCGCTCTCTGTAACAAGATGACTTCCTTACGATAAGTTCAGTTGGGAGCATTGTAGAATCTGGTTTTTTGCCTTCGATAATGGCTAAAATGTGATGTACCAAGGTTTTTCCGCCGGCCAGCGTGTCTTGGCGGATGGTGGTCAATGAAGGCCAGACTTGCTTGGCAAAATTGATATCGTCATAGCCAACGACGGCAACTTGCTGTGGCACTTTGATGCCATGCTTCGCGAGACCGGTAATTGCTGATATCGCAAGCATGTCACTTGTTGCGAATATCCCATCAAATTCATGCCCGCTGGTTATCAATTGCTTGACCGCTAATTCGCCTGACATCTTTGCATCGGGAGACTTATCCAAAATTAACTCTGCGCATGGGGTGACACCCAATTCTTCGTGGGCAGCCAAAAAGCCATCAAGGCGAAGCTGGCATTCGGACCAACCTTTTACACCCAAAAAAGCAATTTTTCGGCAGCCTTGTTCGATAAGGTGCCTCGCCGCCAATTGCCCGCCTTTAATATTATCACTGCCAACGGAACAGTATTTTTGCCCTTTTAGTTTGCCTCCCCAAACTACAAAGTTTGAAAATTCGTCAGATAAGTCATTAAAGGTTTCATGCAAGTCAGATTGGCCTATTACAATCGCGCCATCAGTTCGGTTTGCAATTACTGACTTTTGAACACCGAGTAGATCTACCGGGTTATAGCCGGAAAGATTGATATCGTGTTTTGTCATGTTCATCTCTAACGCTATTCCGCCAAACAGCTCTAGAAAGAATGGGTCCTGTAATAATATCGACGCGTCGGGCGATGGAATTAATATGCTAACTTCCTTCACTCTCTGGTTTCTTAAGTTTCCGGCTTGTTTGTTTACCTTGTAATTTTGTGCGTTAGCGATCCGCTGAATTCGCTGGCTTGTTTCTTTATTTACTAATGGATTATTGGCCAACGCACGCGAAACTGTACCGATAGAGACGCCGGCCAATTTCGCAATATCCGACATTTTGACTGCTTTTTTCATGAAGTTAGAGACATTTTCAACTTTGTATTAATCAATGTATTCGCCGAAAGACAAAACGCGTAACGAATTATCACCCGATTACTGTGAAAATTACCAGGCGCATGGCCTATCAATAAGTGAGCTTTTATACGGTCTGTCGCAAGCCACGCTAACCTAACTCAATTTACAACGAAATTCAATTAAAACGTTTGAAGTAGGTGAAAAACACTGTTGCAAACGTTTTAATGTGAGTGAATATACTATTGCAAACGTTTTAAAATCGGTTTACTGTGTTTTAACAACAAGTGACGAGGAGCCGATTTGGCCGATTTGGCCGATTTGGCCAAATCGCCTGCACTTGCTATTGATACTAACCACAATTAGGAAATTGGAGGAAGAGATGAAAAATAAACAAACTAATTCCGTTTGTGGACACACAATTTTTCAATCGTTCGGTAAAAAGACCTTGGCGGTAGCTGTAATGAGTGCGCTCACCGCCTCGGTGGTTAATGCCGAGGAGGGCATTTATCTTGAAGAAATAATAGTTACAGCTACACCGAAAGGTATCTCAAAGATGGACAGTAGTCTGTCTATTACGACAATAAGTGCTGAGAGGGCGGAAAGCTTTGTGCCTCGCGGAACCGTGGATATCCTGCGGTCTATTCCTGGAATTCGTGCAGAGGCCACTGGTGGAGATAGCAACGGAAACATTACCGTACGGGGTGTACCCCTCGGAGGAGGTGGCTCAAAATTCCTGCAGCTGCACGAAGATGGCCTGCCAGTTCTCCAGTTTGGGGACATTATCGTTGGTAATGCGGACAACTACTTTACCCATGACCAAACAGTAAAGCGTGTGGAGGCAGTGAAGGGCAGTACTGCAGCCACTTTGGCGAGTAACTCACCATCAGGGATCATTAACTTTGTTAGTAAAACCGGTGAGGAAGAAGGCGGCATGATCGGCATCACTACCGGGCTCGATTACGATACCGATCGGATCGATTTTGCATATGGTGCACCTGTTGGAAATGACTGGTCGTTTCACGTGGGTGGTTTTTATCGCGTTGGCGAAGGGGTTCGCCCAACCGGGTTTAATTCCGACGAGGGTGGTCAGATTAAATTAAGCGTGACCAAAAATTTCGATAATGGTCATGCCCGACTTTATATTAAGTCTCTCGATGATCAAACTGCCACTATTTTGCCAATGCCTGTAACCTTGAGCAATGGTGAAATTCCCGGGCTCGACCCGAGGATTGCATCGAATATCCCCGCCGAGCTGATCAATAATGTGACGACTTCGGGTGACGGAGGGTTGCGAGAATCCAGTATTCGTGATGGCAACAAGGTAAGCTCGAACGTCATCGGTGGAGAATTTTCTATTGAGTTGGCGAATGACCTGATTGTCATTGAAAAATTCCGAAGTGCCAGAAACTCCGGTAAATTCTTCGGTGCTTTCAGTGCTGGTGTTGGCGATGCAACAGACCCGTTCTCCGTATTAGGTGCCGGGGGCGGAAATTTCGTCAATGCGCTCACGGAGGACGCGCTCGTCACTAATGCGGACAGTTTGACGTTAGGGTACGCCTTTGGTCTGGATTCAGGGCACCCGCTTACAGACGCTGAGCTCTCCGGACTAAACGGCAATGGCATGATTCAGGATATACGCACATTCGATAACGATATTAACAGTCTGGACAACTTTACTAATGACTTGAGGCTGACAAAAACCTTTAATGTCGGTGCGGGGGGGCTGGATGTAACCGTCGGTTATTATGTGGCTAGCCAGGATCTTGATATCGACTGGTATTGGCAAAGCCATATCGCAGATGTGCAGAATAAACCTCGGTTACTCGATCTTTATTCGGGTGCCGAACGGTTAACTTCTAATGGTCAGGTAGCCTTTGGTGCTCCACAATGGGGCAATTGTTGTACGCGCGATACAGCGATTGAAGCCAATGTCGATGCCTACTATGCGGCATTAACCTGGCAGCCAAGCGATGATTTAACGCTTAATGTCAGTATTCGTCAGGACCAGGGGGGCGTCGTCGGTAGTTGGATTGGTGGCTCAGTGAGTAGCTTTGATGTCGACAACGACGGCGTGATTTCATTTGCCGAGGCAAATGCAGAGACTATTACAGTATCTGACCGTGCCAACACAAACACGGGGCATTTTGACTATGATTGGAGCTATACCTCCTATGCCTTTGGTGCCAACTATGTTGTGAGTGACAACTTGGCGGTTTTTGGCAACATCAGTGAAGGTGGCCGCGCTAACTTTGATCGACTCGCCGATGCAGGATTCATAATCTCCGGACAGGCACAGCCTGGTTCCGTTGAAAATACAGTCAAGATGGTCGAGGCCGGCGTCAAATATCAGGGGGATAATTTTGGTGTATTCGCTACCGCCTTTTACGTAGAAACAGAGGATGTAAACTCTGAGTCAGCTCGAGGTCTCGATACGCCCGCCAGGGAACGTGAATTCGAATCAAGCGGCATTGAGATAGAGGCAACAGCTAATGTGGGAGACATTTCCTTGTTCGGCGGATTGACCTGGACCGACGCAGAGATCGTAGGCTCCAATGATCTCTCAGTGGTGGGCAATACGCCTCGACGTCAACCGGATCTAGTGTACTCTGGAACCGCGTCCTATCAATTCGGAGAAGATAGCCATAGCGTTGGAATAAGCATGTTTGGTCGCACAGATTCTTTTGTGGGTGATGACAACACTAACAAGCTGGACGGCTACGTATCCTTCAACGCTTTCGCAAATTTCATTCTGGCCGACGGGCTTAGCCTTAGACTGGCAGTCAACAATTTCACCAACGAACTTGCTTTGACAGAAGCCGAAGGTGGCTTCCAGACAGTGAATGGATTTGACGTGATCAGGGCACGCTCTATTCTGGGCCGCACTAGCACCCTGGGATTGCGCTATGAGTTTTAATCTGAGCATAAATGGTTCTCCCGTTAGCTACTCCAGGTCTGCACATTGGCTTGGAGTAACTCTTTTTGAAAATTATGGGGGTTGGATATGTCTACAAGTCATTCGAAGGACTATTGGATAATTAGTGCCTTCATGTTCACCTTGTTTGTGGCATACTCGTTTGTCTATGCCATGTATGCAATTTGGCTTAGTCAGGCAGTAGATCTGAGCGGCGAAAAAATAGGTATTATTTTTTCGTTTAATGCGGTGGCCGCAATAGTATCTCAGCCATTACTGGGATTTATTCAGGATAAGATCCAGGCGCGACAACACATCTTGTGGTTAAACGTCATTACGTTGATTGCGGCTGGCCCGTTTTTAAATCTCGTTTACAAACCATTACTTCTCTCCGACTTCTATATTGGTGTCGTGGCAGGATCTGCCTATATTGCACTGGCATTTTTGGCTATTGCAGGTGCGGTTGAAACCTACATAGAGCGCATTTCTCGCTTCAATCATCTTGAGTATGGCCAAATTAGAACCTGGGGGTCTCTGGGCTGGGCAACGGCAGCGTTTTTTACCGGTCGCCTGATAAATATCGATGTGGATTTAAATTTTTGGATGGCATCGGTAATTTCTCTGATTCCACTCTTTATTCTGGTCGTAATTAAGATTCCGGTGTCAGAGAAGGCAGCTCAGGCCTTTAGCGTGGCAGATAAAATAACGGTTAAAGACATCGTGGGTGTACTTAAACTTCGTAACTTTCAATATCTCACTCTTTTCGTTTTTGGTGTTGCGGCCATTTATGTGGTTTATGATCAGCAGTTTCCCGTATATTTCGCGGCAGTATTTCCCACGGTAGAGGAGGGGAACAAGATGTACGGTTACCTGAATTCTGCCCAGATATTTCTTGAGGCGGGTGGTTTTTTTGTCGCTCCATGGCTCATAAACAAGATCGGGCCAAAAAACGGATTATTATTGGCTGGTGCGATTATAGTTGTCAGGATTGCCAGTTCCGGATTAACCGACTCGCCCTTACTTATTTCGTTGATAAAGCTCATGCACGCAGCGGAACTTCCCATTTTGATGGTGGCGATGTTCAAGTACTTAAACAAACATTTCGATAGTCATCTTTCCTCTACCCTGTATATCTTGGGTTTCACGTTTGTAACCCAGGTCGGTACCGTGACCCTTTCGCCGCTCGCCGGTATTTACTACGATACCATCGGCTTTGAAAAAACCTACTTTATCATGGCCGG
>JARROD010000233.1:0-8003 GCA_037384225.1 Exilibacterium sp. | reverse complement strand
GGCGGCAAAACGGAAAACCGCAACTATGCGCTCTTTTTTGAAGGCGGCTACAAGCTTGACAGCCGTTGGAGGATCAGTGCCGGTGTCCGGCAGACTTTTGAGGACAAAGCGTTTTTACCCACCAGTATTTCCCTGCCCTCCAACACGCCGCTGATCGATCATAAAGAGGAGCACCTGCACTTTAACGAATTCACCTGGCGGTATTCCCTGCAATACTATCCCGCCTCCAACGCTTCTGTTTATTTGACAGTCTCGCACGGTTTTAAAAGTGGCGGTTTTGTGCACCGTTACTACGAGTACAGTCCGGACGGGCTGGTGACATTCGAGCCCGAGTATGTGACCCAATATGAACTGGGCTATAAATTGAGCAGCCCCGACAGGGGGTTGTACCTGACTGCGCTCGGTTTCTATTCCGACTATCGCAATATACAAACCGCATCGAACCCGTTGGGGCGGCCCGCAACCATCACCGACAATGCTGCGCGCGGCCACATCAGCGGTGTGGAGGCGGAAATTGTCTGGTCTCCTCTGACGGCGCTGACGATCGAAGGGGCCATCGGGCTGTTACGCACCGGTTACGATCAAATCGGTTCCGGTAATGTCACTGTTGATTTGGATGACAAGTTCATTCGCTCACCGGAAACCTCGATCAATCTGGGTCTGTCCTATAGCTTCCCCTGGTCGAACGGGGCCGAGCTAGAGGGACGCCTCGACTGGGTATATCGATCGAACATCGAGTATGAGCCCGACAATGATGCGCATGTGTCCGAAGACGGCTATCAGGTTTACGACTTCAATCTGGTCTACCATCCACCCAATGCGGTGTGGAGTCTCCAACTCGGCGTGCGAAACCTCACCGATGAGCGGTATATGCTGGCGGGAGATTCCAACCGCGAATTCGGCTATGCCCTGGCGGTATTCGCCCGCCCCCGCAATGCCTGGTTGACGGTCAGCTGGGAATTTTAACACCACTTTTCGTGGCCTTGTTACCATTTGCCCCTTAAAAACATACTCGCTCACTATACCCATCAAGGGGTTTTGGTGATCGACGATACCGATAAAAAGCGCTCCCAAAACACCACGCAGATTCCGGGCGTTCACACCATCAAGGATAAAAAAACTTATGGTTAGGCCCTGTAAACCCCTTCACATAGGGTGAGCTATGCTGCGGTTAGAAACATTTGCGCGCGCCCCTGAAAATACCGTTCTAAAAGGTCCTGAACTCGAAAAATTATGCAACAATAGGGTTTATAAGCGGTTTTTCAGATCGCCTGGCAGGTATACGTTGAATTTGCAAAAAAAGCGGGCAAATAACAATCAATTTTTTGGGCAAGTATACGGGGTGTTTTTCTTTTCGGAACGCTGTTCAAATGAACACATTTTTTGAATTTAAAAAATATTTTTGTATTGCTGAAATCAAAATTTCAGATTCGGATGACTGCTTATACAAATGTGATTGTTATGTCTGTTGCTATAGTTTTCAATCGAATTTTTTGTCAAAAAACAATAATAAAATTAATAATATTTTCTCTTGAATTGTGACCTCTGATTAGATAGCTTTACCTTAAATCGACATTGGGCATTTCCAATAGGGATATCTGATCAACAAATAAACAGCCGAGTGCTGGCAGATAGAAAAGATAGAGCAAAGCTTAATGATTAGCGCAGTGCACCAAAGAGTGTCACTTCAATTTTAAGGGAACTTGGGAAAGCGGATAAAGAACGGTTTAAAAGGTAGCGCCAGGATTTAAACCGAAATCTATGATCGAATGGCACTTAAAATAACTTCCCGTTTTCGGTTTTGAGACGCCCGCTTGGCTAGGCGCAAAAACTTTAGGCTTGATGGACCTACGTCGAGTTTTTGCAACGACGCCAGGCGGGATGCATCGGAAGCGACTCTCTATAAAACAAAAAGGGGAAGTTATTCCGTGCCCGTTCCTAAGTTATTTAAGAGTTACCTACCCGAGAGGCGTTTCACACCGCGCTGAAGTCGGTGTTGCCGCAGCGGACCTCGAAGAAACATATGGTCGGGCGAGATCCAGGGAGAATGGAGCCGACGCCCTCATGAAAAACCCTGAGAGCAGGGTTTAACTTCTCCATAACCAGGGGTAGCCAACTGAGGGTAGCTTGGGATCGGGTAGCTGTTTTTACAATTATTTTTAAATATTTTCATCTTTGTCGTTTCGCTTTTTTGGTTTTATACGTCTATCAGAGACATAGTGATGATAATAAACCCTATCGTCGCCTAAATTTTCGAGCTCAGGACCTTTTAGAACGGTATTTTCGGGGGCGCGCGCAGGTTTTTCTATCCGCAGCATAGCTCACTCTATGTGAGGATTAGAAAAATTGAGCACGGCCCTGAAAATGCGGCTATAGAAGGAGCGAAGCGGTCCTGGGCCGAAAATTTAGGCAACGATAGGGTAAAGCTAAAGAGTCTGGTGTCGAGAGAGATGAATAAAATAGTAATAATTGGAAGACATGAACTGGTGCTTGCGGGGCTGACGAAATGTCTGCAGTCCATTAGCGATGTGGAGGTAGTGGGAGTCGAATCCGATTTCGATACCGGGCTGAGCCTCGCGGGGCAATATCGGCCGCAGGTCGTGCTGCTGGATATGGACGATGCCCCAACAGATATCAACCTGTTTTGTGCCGGGCTGTATCGATCGTCGCCGGCGACAAAACTGTTTTTGTTGTGCAGTGGCAACGATCCCGCTCTTGTGCGCCAGGCGGTCCGCCTGGATATCCATGGTTTCGCGCAAAAATGCATAAGTTGCGATGAGTTGATTACGGCGATAAGGGCCGTACTGCGGTCGCACCGTTACTTCTCGGCCGAGGCGACAAGAATTCTGGCGGCGGATGGACGATGCGCGACACCCGATTTCCTGACATGCCGGGAGAGCAGTATTCTCAGCTTTGTGGGCAGTGGTCTCAATAACAAGCAACTGGCCAATAAATTGAGCATCAGCGTGCGAACGGTGGAATGCCACAAGCGCAATATAATGAAAAAGCTCAATATTTCCAATTCGCTGGGGCTGATTCGTTACGCGATTCAGCGGGGCATGGTTGCCTGACCGTCACACGTCTAAGTGCAAACCCTTAGAACTCATAGGTGCAATCGCGAATATTGGATATTTTTATACTCACTTATAGTGAGCGGCGGCCTCTTAGGCCTGTGTTGTGTATTGATAGAGAGGGTAACAAAATGACAATAAGATCGATTAAAAAGACTTTGATCCTGGTGGGGGCGATTGCCTCGATGATTGCCGCGAGCGTATTCGCGGACGACAAGGTATACCGCTGGCGTCTGGCTGAAACATGGGGCCCCAATTTCCCGATTTTTGGCGACACCACGAAAAACATGGCCAGGATGGTTAAGGAGATGTCCGATGGCCGGCTGGTCATCCGTATCGATTCGGCAAACAAACACAAGTCCGCGCTGGGGATTTTCGATTTCGTAAAAAGCGGCCAGTATCAGATGGGCCACTCCGCTTCCTACTATTGGAAGGGTAAAAATAAAAACACCATGTTTTTTACCACTGTCCCCTTTGGTATGACCGCACCCGAGCAGTATGCCTGGTTTTACCATGGTGGCGGTATGGAGCTGATGAAAGAAGTCTACGACCAATACGGAATCATGTCTTTTCCGGGCGGCAATACCGGTATGCAAATGGGTGGCTGGTTTCGCAAGGAAATCAAATCGGTCAAGGATCTCAAGGGGCTGAAAATGCGCATCCCCGGCTTTGCCGGCGAAGTGCTGGCGGAGCTTGGCGCCAGCCCTACCAATATTCCCTCTGGAGAGCTCTATACCGCGCTGGAGCGCAACACCATCGACGCGCTGGAGTGGGTGGGGCCTTCCCTCGATCTGCGCATGGGCTTTCACAAGATTGCACCGTATTACTACACCGGCTGGCACGAGCCCGCCACCGAATTGCAATTCATGGTTAATGAAAAAGCCTATAACTCGCTTCCGGCGGATTTACAGCACATCCTGGTAACCGCCATGCGGCTGGCGGCCTATGATATGTATGTGCAGTCCCAACACTTCAGCGCCGTAAACCTGAAAGAGCTGCTGCAGAACTATCCTGACGTAAAGATCAAGGATTTTCCCGCCCCCGTCATCAAGGCGTTGCATGAGGCCAACGACAAACTGCTCAATCAGATGGCCAAGTCCGACCCCATGTCGAAAAAAATCATTTCTTCGCTACGAGAATACGGCGCCGACATCAGGAAGTGGACCCGCTTTTCCGATCAGGCTTACCTGAACGCTAAATATTGAGATTCTATCAAGTCAATTATCAAGCCCTGAGTAATTGCTTTTCTCTCATCTCGCTTGGGGGAGGATGGATAAGATTTTATATTTTATTCATCCTTTTTTTAAGGTATATGAAGAATGGATACCTATATTCGATTTTCAGAAAAACTGATAAATTTCATCGGCTACCTGTGTGGATGCCTGATGGTCCTGATGTTGCTCAACGTGTTTTACGACGTTGTGATGCGCTACCTGTTCGATATCGTGGCTATCGGTATGCAGGAACTCGAATGGCATTTGTTTGCCGCCATGTTCATGTTTGGTATCGGCTACACACTGAAGGAGGACGGGCACGTAAGGGTGGATATTTTCTATGAAAATTTTTCCGCACCGGTCAAAGCCAGCATCAACATTCTGGGCGCATTGATTTTCACTTTGCCGTTTTGCTATCTGATTATAACCGGCGGATTCGATTATGCGCACGAGGCCTACGTCATGAACGAAGGCAGCGGTGACCCCGGTGGCTTGCCTCATCGTTGGATTATTCGTTCCGTTATTCCCCTTTCCTCCGTGTTTCTGCTGTTTTGCGCGTTGCACGTGGTAATGGTTCAGCTACGGGCGCTTGTTTTCCGCGAAGGCAATGACTCGAAAGGAGCGAATAAATGATAGGAATCATACTTTTTATTCTGGCGTTGCTGCTCCTTTTCGCAGGTTATCCCATCGCGTTTACGTTTGCCGGAGTCTCGCTGATTGTGAGTGCGGCAACGCTGGGCACCGATCTTTTCGACTTCATGCCTTTCCGTATCATGAGCATTATGGAAAATACTATCATGATGGCAATACCCATGTTTGTTTTTATGGGTATTGTGATGCAGAAAACCGGTCTTGCCGAACGTTTGCTGGAATCCATGGGGAAGCTGTTCGGCGGCATGTCCGGCGGCCTGGCGGTATCGACCATTGTGGTTGGTACGTTCATGGCGGCCTCAACCGGTGTGGTGGGGGCCAGCGTGGTTGCCATGGGGGTTATCTCCCTGCCGGTGATGCTCAAATATCAATATCACCAGCCAACCGCCACGGGTGTTATCTGCGCTGCCGGTACGCTGGGGCAAATTGTTCCTCCCTCGATCGTTCTCATTCTTCTCGGTGATGTGCTTGGCGTTCCAGTGGGTGATCTGTTCAAGGCCGCGTTGCTGCCCAGCGCACTGCTGATCGGTGGCTACCTGGGTTATATCCTGATACTCAGCTACCGGTATCCGGACTCTATGCCACCCATTCAGACGAATGAAAAGCGCACTACCGTTGCCCTGTACGCCCTGCGCGATATTGTTGCACCGATGCTGCTGATTGTCGCGGTGCTCGGATCGATCTTTACCGGGTTGGCGACACCAACGGAATCCGCGGCGCTGGGGGGCTTTGGCTCGTTGTTGCTGGCCGCGATGTACGGCCGTTTTTCTCTTCAAACCCTGAAGGACTCGGCCATGGAAACGGTGAAAGTTTCTTCCATGGTGTTTGCCGTTCTCCTGGGCGCGACCGCGTTTTCCATGGTGTTCAGCTATTCCGGCGCGGACTATGCGGTAGAGGAGTTTATTCTGAGTTTGCCGGGAGAAAAGTGGTTCTTTATCGGGTTGGCTATGTTGACGATATTCGTTTTGGGTTTCTTTATCGATTTTATCGAAATCGCCTTTATTGTCGTACCGATTCTGGCGCCCATTGCCGAGACACTAGGGTTGAATATGGTCTGGTTTGCCATTCTTATAGCAATGAATCTGCAAACATCTTTTTTGACGCCACCCTTCGGGTTCAGCCTGTTCTATCTCAAGGGCGTTGCCCCGCCATCGATAAAAACTTCAACCATCTATAGGGGAGCAATACCGTTTATTGGTTTGCAGATGTTGGTACTGCTGTTGATCGTACTTTTCCCCGATGTGTTTATTCTTGTCTAAGTAGTACTACTACGAAAAAATATTTTTGGATTTAGGAGAGTAATATGAATACATTCGCTAAAAAACTGATAAGCACTGCGCTGGCAGCGGCAGCGTTCAACGCCTACGCCGATTTCAAAGTCGACACCAGCAATGGAAGCATAAGTTTCGGTGGCTACTTGAAAGCGGACTACCGTTATGTTTCCGGTGAAGTTCCTTACCGTCCATTTTGGATCGCTACAGGTAACACTGGCCCCGACGCCAGTCAGGCGGAATTCGGCATTCGTGAATCGCGCTTTAACGTGACTTATAAAAAAGACGATGTCACCGGCTTTCTGGAAATGGATTTTTACGGCAGCGACGGCAGCGATGCGGTAGTGAGCAACTACGAACCGCGTATCCGCCATGCGTTGATCAAATATAAAAACTGGTCGTTCGGCCAAACCTGGTCTACCTTCATGCCGCTGGCGGCCATACCGGAGTCTGTTGATTTCGGTGGTCCCCATGTGGGCCTGGTGTTTATTCGCCAGGCACAGGTTCGCTATACCCACGGTGGGCTGGAACTTGCGTTGGAAAACCCGAAAACCACCGGCGCCAGTGATGCTGATGATTCCATTCCCGATATGGTGGCGCGCTACACCTTTAAGGGTGATTGGGGGCAGGTCGCGGTGGCGGGCCTTGTGCGGCGGATCGACTCCGAGGGTATCGACGAAACGGCCACGGCCGGTAATGTTTACGGCAAATTCAATCTGGGCAAGGACGATTTCCGTTTTCAATATAACTTCGGTGAATCGGGCCGTTATGTGGCGCCTGGCCTGACCACCGACGTGGTTTCCGATCCGGTTACCGGCGACGAACTGGAGAAAACCAAAGCTTACGAAGTGGCCTACCGTCATGTTTGGAACGGATCGTTGCGCTCCACTGTATATTACGGTTCGGCCGAGTCGGATGTGCAGGATCAAACCCGCAATCATTGGGGTGTCAACCTCTTCAAGAATCTGACACCGGCGCTGACGGTTGGAGCCGAATTCGGTAACTATGAGGTTGAAGACCAAAACGCCGATTCGAATTATCTGCAGTTGGCCGTGAAGTATACCTTCTGAAAAAGTAACCTTTGGCGATGTTGTTGCCGGGAACATCAATAAGGGTCGTGCACGAAATATTCACTTGCGGGTAATGGGCCAAGGACAGCCCTGGCTCAAACCCGCGCAGTATGGATTAACCTTCGCCATAAATGTGATCCAGACAAATAGCTTTCTGCGCGAGTTGAACCTAGGGCACGACATTGAGAGCGATTACCTGCGAGATAACACGGCCATACGCGGTTTGATCTCCATGATGGGCAATTGCCCTTTGCGGCTATACTGAAATCAGAGAAACGTGAGCAGTTTATCCTGCATCTGGCCGAGCGGGAGCAGCCGTCCGACCGGCCTGAACCGATGAACCCGCGGCAATGTAATGATCTGCGTGAACGCCTGTTGAGAGACCGATTGGTACTGACCGATCGGCGCAATGGTGTCGGTTCTTCCAGCGGAAGGAATATGAAACTATGATTTATCTCACGAAAGCGGAGAAGAGCCACTGTTCTTCAGCAATTGTGTGGCAACGAAAATGGCAGCAGCCACTCGGGTACTATGCCAAAGGCGGCGTTAACGATCCCCTCTGGGAGGAAGCGCATATTGCAGTTCGTCCTGTGCCTGAAGATACCTATTGAGGTAAGACGGAGGAACACTGTTGAACGCAGACGTATTCCCGTCCGGGTCTTTGTAGGTGGTGTACATGTTCCGAGTACCTGTTATCTCGTTCCAGACGCTATCATTCTTCCTGAG